>NZ_JAEPMO010000062.1 GCF_017643905.1 Marivita sp. | reverse complement strand
TCCTCGGCCACATGACGCGCGTGCTCGACGCCCGAGCAGAAGGCCAGCCAGGACTTCCGGTCGCGGCCATGCTCGATGATCTCGCTGACCGCCGCCCGCGTGATGGCGTCCTGATCGACCGCCGCCGCCAGATCGCGCGCGATGAAGTCGCCCGCCCGGGTGCCGACCTTCGATACATCGAGCCGCGTGGCAGGCTGTTTCGACACGAGCGGGCTCAGGTAGCCCGCGTCGATCAGATCGCGCACCGGGGCCTCATAGGCGATATCGGTGAAGAGCGCGTTCTTGCCCTCGTGCAACATGCCGCTGTCGACCCGGAACGGCGTGGCGGTCAGTCCGATCACCTTGAGTGCAGGATTGATCCGGGTCAGGCCATCAAGGAAACGCCGATACATGGTACTAGAATTGCCGGGTATGAGATGTGCCTCGTCGATCAGCACGAGATCCGTGTGGCCGATTTCTTGCGCGCGGCGGTGGATCGACTGGATGCCTGCGAAGAGGATCTGCGCCTGCGCCTCGCGCTTGCCGAGGCCCGCCGAATAGATACCGGCAGGCGCCTCGGGCCAGAGCCCGATCATCTCGGCATGGTTCTGGGCGATCAGCTCGCGCACATGGGTCACGATCAGGATCCGCTGGTCGGGCCAGGCCTTCAGCACGCCTTCGATAAAGGCGGCCATGACGAGAGACTTGCCTCCGGCGGTCGGGATCACAATACAGCAATTTCCTGATTTTTCGCCGTAGTACTTGTAGATGGCGGCAATAGCAGCCTCTTGATAGGGTCTCAAAATCAGCATTTCGGCTTCCTCCTCAGCGCGGCATGCAATGCTAGGTGCTCTCGGGCGGACAGCACTTCGAGATTGCCTGGGTCGTTGTTCTGGCGATTTTGATCTTTGTGGTGCACATGCTCGTCTGACCTCAGGGCCCGACCGAGCTTTTCCTCGGCAATCACACGATGTTCGTGGCGACCGAAGAGTTTGCGATACGTCGATGGCTTCACTGCCGGAAAGCGGCGCAACTGCGCTGCCCGCATATGCTCACGAACCGTTGTAACTGGCGCGACATAGCTTGGGTCACCGTATCGACGAATTCTCTGAGCATGTTTGCCGCAGTATCCCTTAGCGCCTTTCTCAATCGTCGCTTCACAGTCTGGGAATCGGCAGGTCTTTGGCGGGAGACGCCTTTGTTTTTGCCGCACGGAAGACATCTCGCGTGCAAGGCATCCACAGGAACGAACACTTCCCGATTTCAAGTTCCCTGTAGTGGCACGATGTTCCGCCCCACAATCGCACCGGCAAAGCCAGGAAATTTCGCCCTTTCCACCTCGAAGGCCACTGTCGGCGGCAATAGTGAGCCGACCAAATCGTTGACCAATACGAATACTTGCGGCTCTCATGGCGCGGCCTCCGTTGTGCGGGCGTCGTTTGCCCAAGTGGAGCCATCGGCCATGCGGTAGGTGACGATATCGTCGCCCGCATCGATGACCTCGCCCGGAACAAGATCGGGAATGAAGAGATGGCGGGTGCAGGCGGCGCGCTGTTCGGAAGGTGCCAGCATTCGGTCGTGCCGAGCGCAGTGCCAACCGCCATCAATTGGGGTTGCGTGCAGGCAAGACCGGCAGGTCACAGCCGCCCCACCACCCGCATGGCAGGCCGAATGGTGATCGCAGAACCGGCATTCGAACCAGGCCGAGTCCTCGCTGATCCGCGTGGGCGGATGCTGGGCGAAGATGATGCGCCCGGCCTTTTCCAGCAGGCGCTCGGCCATGGCGCTGTCGGCCTCGATGCGCTCGATATGCAGCGCGTCGGTGTCCTTACAGACCGCGACGTAGAGGGCACGGGTTATGCCCGTAAGATGCATGTAGATCTGCATCTGCGCAGCGTGCTGGGGCTTGACCAGAACGACGCCCTTGGCGGTCAGCTCAGTGAAGCTCTTGACCCCATGGGTCTTGAACTCCAGCACATGCCAGGTCTTGGGCGCCTCCAAGAGCCCAAGGGCAACGCCATCAAGCGACCCGCCGAAATGCCCACCATGGGCTTCAACGCGGAACTGTCGGCCGGTTTCGGGATCGACCTCGAGCACCGTTGCACCAGTGGCGCGCAGGTTGCGCACGAGGCGATCCTCTTCCACCTGCCCCGTCTCGAAAAGGCGCAGCAGGCGGCCAGAATGGCGCGCGGGCGTGACCCAGCGGAAATCATACCAAAGGGCACGGGCGCAGGATTTGCCGATGATCGAGGCGCCGAGGTGATCGCGGAACCCATCACCCTGGCGGGCCTCATAATCGGCGTAGATCGCCGTCAGCGTCGGCGTGGGGGCGCAAGGCAACTCGGCCATCACAGCCCCTCCCATTCACTGCGGGCCTGTGCCTCGGCTAGAATGCCTTCCCAGGTCTCCGGGTCATGGCGCTCGCGCAGAACGCCGATCAGCGCGTCCTTCAGCTTTTCGCGGCGACGGCGGCCCGTACCTTGGGCCAAGAGTTCCGCGCGCTCGCGGCACAGGTGGCGCAGTGCCGTGCGGGCCCGATGGAACCAGTCGGGGTCAATAGGTTTATGGCCCCGCTGGCGGGCCAGATCGGCTGTCGCGATCTGCGTGCGGATCTTGGCGATGGCATCGTCGAGTTCGATCAGCCGCCGCTGGTCTTCGGGCAAGCCGGGGCTGGTCGCAGCCACAGGGGCCGCGTTGGTCATGTCAGTCATGGGAGTTTCCTCAGATGGGGTTGGGCACCGCCCCGGCCGTCAACAGGTCAGGGCGGCGCGGTGTTTCAGCCCTTCTTGTTCCAGGGCGCGGAGGCCATTTTCGGCGGCACCGAAGAGCTGGCCGGATCGGGCGCGGGCTTCATCGGACGGGCGGCCGGGGCTGAACCCCGCTCGGGCGGCAGATAGGCAATCGCGTTGCTCTCGCCGTAGCCATTCTTCGGCGGGCGGATCTTCACTTGGATCGTCATCGGGATCAGGTGCAGCTCCTCGCTATCGCTGACATGCATCCGACCAGTGGCATGGCAGATGGCCGACAGCGTGCGCTGTGCGATCTCCACCGTCGTCGGGTTCGGGTTCACCAGGTTCAGCTGGTCGAAGATCTTGCGACCCTTCTGCTCACCCTCGAGAATGTCGATCATCAGCCAGAGGAATTGGCCCATGCCGTTCTTGGTGACGCGCATCTCGCTCTCGACGATCTGGGCGCGATATTTGCCGGCGGGCAGAAGCTCGTAGGCGGTGGTGGGCTCGACGCTGGTGGCGTCAAAAGAGGTGTCAAAGCGTGCCATGGTCTTATCCTTTCAAGGCAATCATTCAGGTTGGGGCATGGCTGCGAGGAACTCTGACCACTCAAGCGGCAAGGTGTCAGGCAGGCCGTAACGGTTCTTGGCGAGGAAGGCGGGGCGCTCTTCGGTGTGCATGACGCGCGCACCGGAGCCGAGCGCCCGGGTCACCTTCTTGTTGAAGCCGACATCGGATTTGGCGACCGAGATCTGGTAGTTGGCGAAGAGCACGACGTCGGAATGCTCCTGCAAGAGCGCCGAGGCGCGGGTCTGCAGCTTGATCACATAGCGGTCGTAGGGCTCGTGCTCGGGGCTATCGAAACGCTTGATGTCGGTATGGGCGATCTGGATGACCACCATGCCTTTCTGGTCCCGAAGCGCATTCAGCTTGTCGAGATATTCGCGCCAGACATTCAACGCTTCGGCGTAGCCCTTGCCGAACCCTGGCGCCTCGATCGAGACCCAGTTGCTGCGCTTGCAGGTCTCAGCCCAAATGAGCGGCTCAAGCCAATCGATGCTGTCGATCACCACGGTACCAAAATCGTGGTCCTCGGTCAGCAGCGCATCAAGGGCTTCAGCCACCTCCGTGTAGCTCGTTGCCAGCGGAAAATGCGGCACTTGAAGCTTGCCGAGGCCATCCTCGGTCATGATGAACACAGGCCGATCCGCAGCGGCCGCGAAGGTGGATTTGCCGACCCCGGCCACGCCGTGGATCAGAATGCGCGGTGGCGTCAGCGCCGAGGTCGTGCGCAGGGATGCGAGAGAAATCGCCATCAGTTCGCCCCCTCGTTAAGCACCAGACGGAACTTCGGCTTCCCCGAGCGGACTGTGCGCGCGGGCTCAAAGCCCTTGCGCCAGCTTTCCGGCAGGGCGCCATATTTGCGCTCCGAGATCGACAGCTTTGTATCGATGAACTCTGCCGGATCTTCGCCGGCCGAGGCGATGTTCTCGGCGATTTGCGCCAGCTTGACCTGATCCCAGTCGATACGTTTGGGCAGTTCGGCGATCACCGTGACACCGTCATCCTCGAACCGAATAGTGCCTGTATCTTTGCCTTCGAGCCCGCGACACTCAGAGGCGCGGGCCGCATAGCGGACCTCAAGTGCCAGCGCGAACCGTTCGATCACCGCCGTCATGCGGTCAGTGGCGACATCGATTTCCGCTTGGACGGCTGCAAGCAGGGTTGGCGGCATAAGAGCCAGTTCTGTGACCGGCATATTGAGCATGTTATCCACGCTCGGGGTGTTTTCGGGGAAAGCCATAAGGGGTCCTTTCAAAAAGACGTCAGTGGGCTGCGATCAGCCGTTCGGGGATCGACGGTGTGGGAGGTTTCGGCCGGGCGATGGCGCGGTACTCAAAGAGATCCGGGCCAAGGCGTTCCTGGACGAGATGCACCAGCTGTTGCTCGGAGGCCCGCCAGGCGGCATCCGCGATGCCGCGCAATGTGGCCTGCTGAGAGAGTGTCAGGCGCGACATGAGCGAGCCGGTATCAACGGCCAAAAACCCACGGTGGTAGCTGACACTTGCACCTGCGTCTGCGAGCGAGACCCAAGCGTAAAAGCCAATGTCATCGCGGATCTGCGACGCCATCACGACACCTTTGCGCTTTGGGAGGCATCGCCTCGGCGCAAGGCCGCCGCCTCAAAGGTCATGATATCCTCGAGCCGGTAGATGACCCGCCCGCCGAGTTTGAGATAATCGGGGCCTTCACCGGTCCAGCGCCACCGCTCCAGTGTGCGGTGAGAGATCGCCCAGCGTCGGGCCAGCTCCTTTTGGGTGAGGCAGAGTTTTGACTGCATCGTTGTCTCCCGTCTTGGTTACATGGAGACAATGCGAAACGCCGATGTGGGATGTCGTCGGGATCGCGGTGGGATGCAGTGCCGGATGAAGACACTTCGAAATTTCAACGATCTAAAACGCACTGGGGGACGGGCATCCGGCACCCATCCCCCAGCAAATCCCACCCCCCATCCCACGGCGGGCGCAGTGGCGTGACCCTTAATCGAAGCGCAATCGGTAGTTCCCGCGTCCGTCAGATTGAATCAATTCGCGCCACTCGGGCTTTGACTTGAAGACATCGACCATCTTCAAGCTGCGCGATCCGGCTGCCGTCAAAAGGGTTTTACCGTTTTGCCAAGGCTGACCGGCTTCAGCTGCGGCATGGAGTGCCTGCACAACGTCGGCCTGAATGGCACCAAGCTGGAAGCAAAACCCGCGGCTGCGCACTTCCCGATAGCCAACAGTGTGGATAAACCCTTGCTCTGGAGTTTGCCCATCATCCGTGTGAAATCCTGATTTGATTTCATAGCGATCGCGCTCATGGCGGCGCATCAAAAGATCCCCAATAACAACGTATTGCGGCGCATGGGTTTCTGGAAACGCAGCGTAACCGCAACGATCATGGCGGAACTCATTCAGATGAGCCTCCCCACAGCGGAAAAGATGGAACACATCGCAGGCATGCAGATCGAGAAGGCCACTGAACACCCTCTCCTCATAAGGCACCCGAAACCGCGTCCCGTCGATATCAGCGTCATAGTCACCAAACTCAAGGGGTTGATTGAAGACCCGAATGGACAACCGGACCTGGTTGTTTTCTGCGAGGTAGATCAGATCGTCTTCATCAATGGACCAGCGCCGAAGGATCTCTGGCAGCGAATAATACTCCTTCTCAATCCGCATGACTGCCTCCGACTCCCACCCCAAATGTTCCACTATTGTTCTATCGTCTTGACGATCCCATATCAATCATGTCTTATCCTATTGTATCCACAACCGGATGGGGATAAGATGACCTCGCATCATAGTTTGGCCGACCGACTTCAGGCGCGCGCCGACCAGCTTGGGCTCAGCCCCGCGCATGTTGCGGAGATGGCCGGGGTCAATCGCTCCTTCGTTTACGACATCCTGCGAGGCCGCTCCTCCCGGCCCGGTCTGGATCGGTTGATGGAGGTCGCGCGCGTCCTGAAAGTCGAGGTGGATTGGCTCATCCACGGTATCGGTGACGTCGAAGGCCCGTCCCCTTTCTTGGAAAACCCCGACGAAATCTTCGTGCCGATCGCGCAGGCTCCAGTGCGCCCGTCCATGGGTGGCGGTTCCGTGGCACTCGAAGAGTATGATGAGCCGGGTCGCGCCTACCACTTCCGGAAATCCTGGATCAAACAAAGCCTGAGAGCCTCGCCCTCCCAACTGCGCATCATGAAGGTGGAAGGCGACAGCATGGAACCGACGCTTTTTGACGGCGATACCGTGCTCGTTGACATGGACCGCAAGGCCCCAAACCCGCCAGGCATCTTCGTTCTGGATGATGGCATGGGCTTGGTCGCGAAGCGCTTACAGCATGTTCCGAATAGCGATCCGCCGGCAGTCCGCGTGATCTCGGACAACAAGCATTATCCGGAGTATGAGCGCACGGCGGATGAAATCGTCATCATCGGCCGTATTCGCTGGTTCGCGCGGGAGATTTGAAGTGATCGAGTTCCGGTCCCTTGCTGACGACGAGCCCTCCCTCAGCTATTCGCCGCTCTTGCGCGGGATTTTGAAAACCTTCACCTACGTCGAGGAAAACGGTTCTATCGGCCTTACCCCGTCGAACGCCTTCAAGCGCAACTTTGTACACTGGGCTGCGCGCGAATTCGACTGGCCTGGCCATACCGAGGCTGACCTCTTTGCCGTGAACAAGGTCCTGAACGAGCAGGACTTCATGCCGCTCGTGGATATTCATTTCTTGCTGACGACCCTCAAAATGGGGCGGCATTACAAAGGGCAGTTCAAGCTGACCAAGGCAGGCACAGAAGTTCGTCAGCATCCGGGTCGGCTCTTCGGGATCATAACGCCGTTTTACCTCTTTGAAATCGATCATTCGGGGTGGTCACGAACCCCGAACCACGTGCTTCCAGGAAACTGGGACCTCTTCCTAAACATCCTGAACGTCGAGACTGAGGACGGCGCAGCGGGCGCCCACCTGCGACAGATCTTGTTCGGTGAACCAGAGCCTAGCCCCTTTCCACGCTACGATGAGATGATGGGTAGTCTTTACACTCAGGTCTTGCGGCCCTTGATCTGGACTGGCCTCCTCCAGGAAACACGCCCCGCAAAATCGTTCCGATCGCAAGAGAGTGTTTTTACGAAAACACCACTTTGGAAAGCCGCGCTCAAACTAGAGACTGATCCACTGGTTAAACCCGCCACACGTCATTGATTGCGCCAAGCCACAAACCCTAGCGCATACCCGCGAGCCCGCAGAATTTCACCAACCAATTGTTTCGACTTGATTATTAGGCCCTGACGGAGCCCAAGTGGGTTCACCAACCCGAAAGGCGCTCCCATGCTTGATGACCAAGAATCCCCGATTTCGGGGCCCAATCCCTTATGCCCTGACCGCATGTCGGCAGATGCTCGCCTCACTGAGATTGGTCGCATCCTCGCCGCGGGCGTGGTTCGTCTGAACGCAACGAAGTCCAGCGTTTTATCTGCAGAGAAGAGAGACGGTTTCGTGGACTTCTCGCCCCGAAAGAGCGGTGGTCGTTGTGCAAAACGTATCAGCATCGGAGGAAGTCATGAAGAATCACAATAAGATAACTGCAAAACGTCCCGGAGAAGATCCGAACTTGGATCAGACGGTGCTGTCGCGCCTGGCCGCCCTTAAGGCACTGTCGGTCAAGGAGCTGAAAGCAGAATGGGAAAAGCTCCTCGGCACCTCGGCGCCAAACAACAGCCGCGTGTTTCTCGAGCTGCGGATCGCGTATCGGCTTCAGGAACTGGCCTACGGCGGACCTGACCGCGAGACCCGCCGCATGCTGGATCTTCTGGCCGATGAAGTCGAAGGCCACGCCCGGCGCAAGCACCAGATTGCCGATCCCCGCAATCCCGTGACTGGCACGAAGTTGCTGCGCGAATGGGACGGCGTCGAGCACACCGTGACCGTGCTGAAGGACGGCTTCGACTGGCGGGGCCGCAAATTCAAATCCCTCTCCGCCGTCGCCCGCGAAATCACAGGCACCCGCTGGAACGGATACCGCTTCTTCGGCCTGCGCGAGCGCAAGCGAGAGGAAGCATGATGCAGATGGAAACCCGCCCAAACCGGCGCCTGCGCTGCGCCCTCTACACCCGCAAGTCGAGCGAGGAAGGGCTCGACATGGAATTCAATAGCCTCGACGCCCAGCGTGAAGCCTGCGAGGCTTACATCTCCAGCCAGAAGTCCGAAGGCTGGGTCGCCACGCGCGAACGCTATGACGATGGCGGATTCTCGGGGGGCAATCTGGACCGCCCGGGCCTGAAGCAACTGCTGGCAGACATCGACGACGGGCTGATCGACGTGGTGGTCGTTTACAAGATCGACCGCCTGTCGCGCTCGCTGATGGATTTCTCCAAGCTGGTCGAGGTGTTCGACCGCAACGGCGTGACCTTCGTCTCGGTGACCCAGTCCTTCGACACGACCACCTCAATGGGAAGGCTGACACTGAACATTCTGCTGTCGTTTGCCCAGTTCGAACGCGAGGTCATTGGCGAACGCATTCGCGATAAAGTGGCAGCCTCGCGCAAGCGCGGCATCTGGATGGGCGGATATGTGCCCCTTGGCTACGATGTGCAGGATCGCAAGCTGGTGGTGAATGAGGCCGAGGCAGCCGCAGTGCGGGGGATTTTCCAGCGGTTCATTGATCTGGGCTCAGCGACCGTGCTGGCGCGCGAGCTGCGTCACGAGGGCTTCCGTAACAAGCAGGGCACGCTGATCGATAAGGGCTATCTTTACCGGCTGCTGAACAACCGCGTGTATCGCGGCGAAGCTCTGCACAAGGGTAAGGCCTATCCGGGCGAGCATGACGCCATCATCGACGCGGACCTTTGGGATCAGGTCCATGCCATCTTGCAGGAAAGCCCCCGCAAGCGAGCCAACAACAGCCGTGCGCAAACTCCTGCACTATTGAAGGGGCTGATCTTCAGCGAAAACGGCGCCGCCATGACGCCCACCAGCACGAAGAAGGGGGCGAAGCTCTACCGCTACTATGTGTCAATGGACGTGATCCGGAACCGCGAGACCGGCGAGGAGACCGCGCCGATGCGGCTCGCCGCCGGAATGGTCGAGGGCGCGGTCGTGACCGAAGTTCGGCGCATCCTACAAACGCCAGAGGTCGTCACGCAGGTCTTGGCCGCCCTGAAACGCGATGACGGCGGGACATCTGAAACAGACGCCATCGCAGTCCTACACGAGTTCACGGCCCTCTGGTCGCAACTCTTCCCGGCTGAACAGGCCCGCATCATCCAGCTTCTTGTGCGGCGGGTCACGGTCACCACTGCTGGGCTCGAGGTCGACATTCGCCGTGAAGGCATTGCGGGCGTCATCCGCGAGATGATGGTGCCGCGCCGGATGGAGGTAGCGGAATGACCAAACCCAACGACACGATCCGCGTTCTCATTCCCATGACAGTTCGCAAGAAGAATGGGCGGCCGAAGATCCTACCGCCCGCCGACTACCGCCCCAGCGAGGACCAGACCCAAGATCCTCATATCCTGCGCGCCATCGGTCGCGCATGGGGATGGCGGCGGCGCATGGAGGCCGGTGAGTTCGCCACGATCCAGGAACTGGCCGAGGCGGTCGGGTTGGCCGAGCGGCATGTCAGTCGCCAGCTGCGCTTGGCCTATCTCGCGCCGGAGGTGTTGAAGCGACTGACATGCGAGCGAGAGGCCTCGGCGGTCAGCCTGTATGATCTATGCTTTCTGGCGGGAGAGACATGGCACAAGCAGGCTGAGCGGGTTTTTAGGGCATGAATTTTGGGGCCGTGAAGCACTGGTTTCCTGACCTTATGTAGATTTATGATGTAAAGTGATCGGACAGTGCTTTCTTCGCGCAATCAATTTTTGGATCAGCATCCTATCCGGCTATTGGGTTTGCGGTTTTGCGCGGCCGGATATCCTCAAGCGCTGCATAGAACGCAGGCAGCACCAGCAAGATCAGAACTGTCGCCGCCAGAAGGCCAAAGACGACCGAGATCACGAGTGGCTTCAGCGTCTGGGCTTGTGTCGATGTTTCCAACAGCAGAGGGGCCATTCCCATGATGGTGGTCGACACCGAGACAAAAATCGGTCGGAAGCGCGACCTGACGGCCTCTCCCGCGGCCAGCGCGGCTGAAAGCCCGTCTGCGCGGCGTTCATTGATGACGCCGACCAACAAAATCGCGTTGTTCACAACAATACCGGCAAGTGACGCGGCTCCAACCAGAGACGGCATGGAAATGTTGTAACCCATCAGGACATGGCCCCAGATCACACCAAGAAACGCAAGCGGAATGGTGATCATAACGATGAACGGCTCAACATAGCTTCTGAACTGGAAGCTGAGCACGATGTAGATACCTACCAACCCGATCAAAAACCCGCGCAGGATCGAGGCGACGGTCTCGGCTGAATTTGCCGCTTGTCCACCAACTTCGAAGTCGAGACCAGGGGTTGTAGTCACCAAATCAGGGAGAAAACCCTCAGCCAGTTGAGCGGTGATAGCGTCAGCATTGCCGATGCGACCGTCTACGTCGGCCGCGACAGTCAGCGTTCGCAGGCCATTACGTCGCGTGACGCCTCCCCATCCGCGTGCCTCGTCGATGGTAACGATGCTGGATAACGGCACGGTCCCTCCATCGGGCAGGGCAATTTCGAAGGCATTTAGGTCGGCGCGAGCAGCGCGATCATTGTCGGGCAGCCGCACTTCCAGATCCCAAGCCAGATCGCCGCGCCGGATTTCCGTAAGCTGCGTGCCAAGAAAGGCGGCACGAAGTTGGCCCGCCACTTCCGTGGCGGTCAGGCCAAGCGCCTCTGCCCCCGGCGATAGGGTCAGTCGCAACTCGGGCGCGCCCGGACGCAAGTCGAGGATCGCGTTACGCACACCGGCGTAGTTTTCGAGTTCAGCCAAAGTGGCACGCCCTGCCGCTTCGAGCGTGACAAGGTCAACGTGAGACAGGCGCAGTTCAACGGCTATACCCTGAGGGCCAATCCCCGGTTCAGTCAGGATTAGGGATGATACTCCAGCCAATGGGCCGATTTCCTCTCGCCATAGCGAGACTATCTCATCCAATGTATTTGCGCGGGTCTCGGCGCCGAGAAGGTCCACTGCAACGGTGGCGACATGAGCGCCAGTCTCGCCGGTCGACAGGTTGCGGCCAAGTCGGGTAATGCGACGGATTACGAGTGCCTGCGACGCAGGCTGTTCGGGCGAGAGGCGCTCATTCACTCGGTCCAGAGCAGCCTCAACCTGTACAACTGCCTCTGTGGTTCGCGCCAGCGGAGTACCGGCAGGCAGCATCAATCGCGCTTCGAGAACATCGCCATCTATTTCAGGCATAGCCTCCCGTTTGACCACGCCACCCATGAGAGCGCCAACCGTCAGGATCAGGGCACCAATGGCTAGGCCTACGACCAGCCAGCGTGCCTTTATCGCTGCGTCAGCCAGACGGCCCACACCACGTTCACGCAAGGTATCAAAGCCTGCATCAAAACGGGTTCGGAAACGAGACGGAGTGGTTTTCTTCATCCCACCTTTTAGGTGATGGGGCAGTATGAAAAAGGCTTCGATAAGCGATGCGGCGAGCGCCGCCAACAAGACTACTGGCAGAACCTCGAGTACGGCACCCAATTCACCCGCCAAGTAAGCAAGAGGAAGAAACACTGCCAACGTTGTTAGGAATGACGATATAACGCCAGGGGCTACAGCTGTGACACCTTTGGTTACGGTCTCGACTGTCGGTTTTTCGGCGGCATGGACCGCGATGGAATCCGCGATCACAATAGAATCGTCCATCACGATGCCGATTGCCATAAGAAGCGCGACCAACGTCATCATATTCAAGCTGAGACCAGTCAATGCCATCCAGAGGAATGCACCGGCAAAAGCGACGGGCAAGCCCATTGCCGCCCAGATCGCGAAACCGGGCCGGAAAAACAAACTCATGACGATGACGACCAGAACCAAGCCGATCACCCCGTTCTGCACCAGCATCACCAATCGATCGCGGATGATGGATGTCACGTCCTGAACGACCTCAACTCGGATAGAGGCAGGTAGGTGAGTAGTTTCTTCGGCTACCAGCGTTGCCACGCCGTCCAGCACACGCAATGCGTCTGCATTGAGCGCTTTCGCCACGTCAAGCACGATAGCGGGAGCGCCATCGACGAAGGCACGATCGTGCGGCGGCTCGAAGCGCTCCTCAATCAACGCCACGTCGCTCAGCGTCAGAGTAGCGCCATTCGGTAGCACCATAACGGGGATCGTGGCCAGCGCAGCAGCGGTGTCACGCTCGGCGGTGAAGCGCACAGTAAGTTCGGCGCCATCTCCCTCGAGCGTTCCGATAGGAAGGTCAATGTTCTGCGCAGCGATAGCCATAGCAAGTGCCGCGGGTGTGAGCCCATGGCCTTCCAGTACTGTGCGCGAGGCAGAAATTGTAAGTGTGCGGGTGCCCAAGCCTCCGCGCGTAACACGGGCAACGCCAGGCAGAGCTGTCAGGCGGTCCAACAGTCCGTCTGCGTAGAAATCCAATTCGCTTAAGGGCAAATCGCCCGAGATCGCAACTGATGTGACAGGATCGGTGCGATGTAGTTCACGGACAACAGCCGGATCTGCGCGATCTGGGAAGGTGTCGATAGCCGAAACCTCGGTCCGCAGAGAGTTAACGAAGCGCAAAGCGTCATTGCCAGGCGCCATTGTGGCTACTGCTCGCGCGCGACCAGCCTGTGCGGTGCAGGTGAAGGTTTCTAGCCCCTCGACACTTTGCACACCGTCCCAGAGAGGCGCGCAGATAGCTGTTTCCACATCCTCGGCGGCCGCCCCTCTGTAGGGTACGACAATCTCGGCCTCCACTGCGCGGAAATCGGGGAAGGTTTCACGCAAGAGCCCGGGCGCGGCAAAGCTACCTGCAGCCAGGAAAAGAAGAAGTAGCAGGTTGCCCGCCGTCGGATGGCCCGTGAACCAACGTATCATGGCTGGACCTCGATCGGCGTCAGCGCCATGCCGGGAATAGCAGGAGCGATGTCGTCGATGACGACGATTTCGCCCGGCTCGATTCCGTCGGCGATGACGATGCGCCCATTCTGAGAAAGGGCAACAGAGACCGGGCGCAATTCTAAGAGGCCACCGGGACCGACGACGCGTACCATACGGCCGTGGAGCGCTGTTTCAGGAATTACAATGGCATCGGTGAGCGGCGCGCCTTGGAAGGAAATCAGCACTTGCATGTTTGGAACCAGCGGCATGCGGTTTGGTGGGTTAGCTCCAGCGTATGGATTATCGACTGCCACCACGACCGGCACCGTCCGAGCGCGGGCGTCAAGCGCCCCCTCGACCCGACTAATGTGGGCTGACCACATCTGCGATGGATCTGACAACGGACTGAGAACCACATCAATCTGCGTGAAGGGCATGGCGCGCATCATCTCTGAAACAGAGATCGCATCAGGTGTGTCGCCCAATAAGCCGCGAAAGCTGTCGATCGGCAGATGCGCCACGACCTCAGCGGCTGCGATGCCATTAGCACGGATAACGACCTGACCAGGCGCGACGGTTTGAAACAGCTCGGCACCGACCTCGGTGACTCTTAGGTCGAAAGGCGTTCTTATCCCAGTGTGTTCCAGCGCCCTCAAGGCCCGCGCAATGGCGGCCTCGCTGCGTGCGATCTGTGCTGCGATCCGGGCCTCACGAGGCGGGATCAATGCGAGGCTGTTTTCCAGTTCGGTGACAGTGCGGCGAGCCAGAAGCGTCGCGCGCTCGGCCTCATCACTGCGGGATTGTGGGACGGTGCCCTGTGCGGTCAGCGTGCGAATGCGCTCCAGGTCGGTTTCGGCTAGAGCCAGCCGTTCGCGCTCTAATTCCAAGATCCGGGTAGTGTTGACCGCCTCGGTAGCCAGCTGCGCGCTTTCAGCGTTAAAAGCCGCTAGGTCTGCCCGGGCCTGCGCCAATGCAAGCTCGTAATCGGCAGGGTCAATACGCAGCACTTCGGTCCCGGCCGGGACCAGGCGTCCGGGCTCCAAGTCGGGGTGACGCCAGATCACCTCACCCTGCACCTCAGCAACGGCGACCCAGACCTCGGCCGCACGCAGGTTGCCCCAAACATTTACGGTGGGGCGAATGATCTCTGACGTGGCCGAAATAACCCGGACTGGCAGTGCAGGTACCGCACCGTCGACCCGTGCTGGTCCGGGAGCGGATGAAATCAACCAGACTGCTGTAGCGATACCCAGAGCGATGGGCGGGGCCGCAAAGAGAGGTGCCAAGCGCATAAGTTCACCCCTTCGCCTGGCGCATCCGCGCCAATGTGCCGTCGCGTAGAACGAAGTGGTGGTAGAATGCACCCGCGACATGAAGGGCGACCAGTGCCAATAGCACGATTTTCATCACATTATGCCCCTGCGCAGCGGCCTCAACACCTCCGAACCACGCGACCGATCCGCTCATCGGCATCAGGATCATCAACGCATAGAGGCCAAAATGGGTGAGTTTGGAGAGGGCACCTTGCAGCTTGTTGGCTTCAATTGCTTCCGGAACGCCACGCCGGGCGCGCAGAGCTAGTCGCCACATCGCAAAGAGTAAGACGAGAGCTCCGCCCGCGATATGGGTAAGAACGAGCGGATCGAACCCGATTTCCATTCCGTTAGTCACGCGATCCCACGCGGCCGAAATCGCACCCTTGAAGAGGTATTGCTGGGCGATCAACACAAAGACCAGCCAGTGTAAACCTATTTGTAGGCGAGAATAGCCGGAGGGGGCAGTTTTGACATGCATGGCAGGGACCTTTGTAACTGGACTGGAGACTCGGGATAGTAGTTGTTGGCGCCTCCCTTATATGTTAGTGAGTTATAACTAACAAGAGGTGACAAATGTCTGGCCGACAGAGCGCAGAAGAGCGAAAGACGCAGATCGTGGCTGCGGTGTTGCGATTGGCCGATGAGATTGGCCCTGATCGGTTAAGTACAACAGATGTCGCTCGCGCCATTGGCCTCAGCCAGCCCGCGATCTTTCGACACTTCCCGACAAAAAACGAACTCTGGCTGGCAGTGGCCGAGGATATCGCCGAACAGCTGAAGGCAGCCTGGACTGCAGCAGAAACCTTGGCTACCGGGCCGAATGATCGATTGAAGGCTTTGATCGAAGCACAGCTATCAGCCATTGCCCACACGCCGGCCTTGCCTTCAATCTTGTTCTCCCGCGAATTGCAGGTAGAAAATCCTGGCTTGCGCAATGTGTTTCGCGAGATCCTTGGAGCATATCAGGGCCGCTTGGTTTCTGCGATCCGTGATCAGCAGGCGTCAGGGGATCTGCAGGGTGACGAAAGCCCCGAAGACATCGCCATTTTGTTAACCTCGCTTGTGCAGGGTGTCGCCATTCGATGGACCCTTGGAGCACGTGGCTTTTCGCTCGTCGATGAAGGCGTGCGCTTGCTCGACGTCCAAGTGGGGCTGCTGCGTAGGTAGACTGCTTACCTACTTAAGCGACAACTAACAATTACCACGTACGTCTCCGACACGGGCAACACCCCGCACAACCACGCCGCTTTCGGGTGTCTCTGTTCGCACCGAGAGCAGATGAACCCGCTTCAACTGCGGCGCAGTTCGATTTCAGCACTGTGCTGCGCGCCATCGGCCGGGCATGGGGCTGGCGGCGGCGCTTGGAGGCCGGTGAGTTCGCCACCATCCAGGAACTGGCCGAGGCGGTCGGGCTGGCCGAGCGGCATGTCAGTCGCCAGCTTCGCTTGGCCTATCTGGCACCGGAGGTGCTGAAGCGGCTGACCCTTGGGCGCGAGGCATCGGCGGTCAGCCTGTATGATCTGTGCTTTCTGGCGGGTGACAGCTGGCCGGAGCAAGTGGAGCGCGTGTTCGATTGACGGCTGGCGTTTGGTCTCAAACGAGGCAGGCACCGTTCCGGGTTCAGATGGAGCGGACGTTCGTGCATTTTGCAGCTAATGCCTGGTGAGAGCCCAGAATACAGAATGCTGCGCGTCGCACGAACGACCGCTTTCGGAAAGTGGGTCGCGAGCTATCCTCGTTTGCCAGCGGAAAAGGTACTCTTCGTCAGAGCTTCGTGCATACTCTTCCGCTCCGGGATCGCCACCCCGAAGTGTTGGGCCAGCCAAGCTCCGTCTACGGCAAACCGAGCAATGCTTAGTTCGACGTTGCCTTGATCTTCACCGTATTCAGAGAGTTGGTCATTCAGCCACTCTGTCCATTTCATCCGAAGAGCCGGATCATCCAGCATGAGGAGCGAAAGAGCGATCCATGTCTGATCCATGGCCGGTTCTTCACCACCAAAGGCCAGATCAATATAGGCACGGGTGAACGCTCCATGCGCAACACGATCCTTCGAGGCCCGAGCCCCAATCTCAGAAGCCAGTTGGTCTAAGACTTCCTCGAAGATCGCATCAATCAAGGCCTGCTTGCTCGGGAAGTGATGAAGGAAGCCGCCTTTAGTGACACCGGCAGCAGACGCAACGGCTTGAACTGTTATTGCCGAGATGCCGCTTTCAATGGCGAGCTTTTTGGCTTCATCCATGAGGCGGCGTCTAATGGCTTGTGGGTCTTTGACGCGTTTATGTGCTTCTGGCATCTCAATGTGAGACGCTACCAGACAGCAAGTTCATGACAAGCACACCGCCGACGATCATAGCAATTCCCGTTACCGCCCAGAAATCCAGAGCCATCTTAAACACGACGACACTGACCACCGCCGTCAGGACGATGCCGAGACCAGCCCAAACGGCGTAGGCCACACCAAGAGGCACCATCTTCAACGCAAGAGAAAGACAGTAAAGGGACAGGATAAAGCAGACCAGCATCCCGAGAGATGGCCACAGCTTCGTAAACTGTTGGGACAATTTCAGCAGGGTCGAACCGCTGACCTCTAGGATAATGGCGGCTCCCAGAGCCGTGTAGGCAGCAAGCATGGCGTTCATTTCAACATCTCCGTCGATTTTCGATAAACATACCATACGAATGGTTTCTTTCAAGGCCACTCTTCTACGTTATTTGTGGTTTTTAGTCATCAGAGCGGTCATTGTTCTCGAAAGGGAAAGGTCTGCTTTGTCCGCATCTCGGTCCTTATTGCAAGCTGCAGCGAATGACTGGTCTGGGATCCGTCGACCACTGTCGCGGGAGCAGTGTCGCCCGACTTGGTTGTGGCCTAACCTACCAAGGCTTTCTCACCATCTCGCACTACCACGCCGCCTTCGGGTGTCTCTGTTCGCACCGAGAGCAGACGAACCGGGGTCAACTGCGGCGTAGTTGGATTTCATCAAATCGCTGAAAAGACGTCACTTTTTGAATCCGTCTCGATTTCCATGAAGGGCGGGTGGAAAGAGACGCGGGGCGTTCAGAGACCGATTTCGGTGGAAATACCAGTCTCCGAAAGTCGGATTGCTCCGCTAAACCCCTTTGAAACAAAAAGAAAAAAGGCCCCGTCAGGGACCTCATCTCGGGTTTGCGATGTGCAAGTGGCGGACAGGAAGGGATTCGAACCCTCGAGACGGTCTCCCGCCTACGCACTTTCCAGGCGCGCGCCTTCGACCACTCGTCCACCTGTCCGAGGCGGTGTTTAGAAGAAACCGTTGGGGGGATGCAAGGGCGTTTGTTGCGTAAGGCCGCAACTTTCCATCAAACTTTGCGCATCCAGGACCAGAGCCACAGGAAAACCGGTGCAACCGCGATCTCCAGAACAGCAGCGCCAAGGATTGCGCGGTTGGCGATACCGGCGTTCCAAGCCTGTACACCCGTGGCGGCAACGCCAAGAAACGCAAGCGCACTGATCAGGCTAAGGGTTGCAACAAACGGTCCGGGCTCCAGCCTGCGCGCGCTGATGAGCAGCCCACCAAGCGCCAGAACAGCCGGGGCAAATCGCCGGGCCGGGAAATCCATGCCCGGCACATAGTCGATAGCGTACAGCTGGAAGTAGCTGCCGGGGGCAACGAGCAAGACCAGACCGATCAGAGCGACAAAGGATCCGACGACCAGAAACGGCGTTCGGTGCATCACACCTCCAGCGCGATGTTGACCCGGCGGTTCTGTTTGCCCTTGTTCTCGATCTTGCCGAACACAACACGCCCGATCTCACCCGTACGGGCCACATGCGTGCCGCCGCAGGGTTGCAGATCGACCTGATCGTCGCCGTCCCCGATCCGCACAAGGCGCACCCGGCCGCTGCCGCGCGGGGGCTGGACCGACATGGTCTTCACGAGCGACGGATTGGCATCCAGTTCGGCATCGGTGATCCAGCTGTCGCTGACCACGAGATCCCGGTCGATCAGGCGGTTCAGCGCGTCTTCCAGCGCATCGCGGTCTTCGGGCGGGTCGGGCATCATGAAATCAAGCCGCCCGCGCCCTGCACCGATGGCGCCACCGGTCACAGGCAAAGGGATCACCACCGACAGCAGGTGCAGCGCGGTGTGGACCCGCATGTGTTTGTATCGCCGATCCCAGTCGAGTCGCTGAGTCACATGTGCCCCGACCGGCGGCAACCGTGTCGGTTCCGACGGCACCAGCACGCTTTCGCCCGCAGGTCCTTTGACGGTTGTGGCGATGCTCAGCGACATGCCGTCCCAGTCGATCCAGCCGCTGTCCCCCGGTTGCCCCCCACCCGTGGGATAGAACAGCGCCTTGTCCAGAATGACCCCACCTTCTTCGGTATGGGACACCACGCGCGCTGCCACCTCGCGGGTATAGGCATCGGTGCGGTAGAGCGGGTCTTGTATATCGGTCAAGATGTTGGCTCCTCGGGGTCTTTGGACTGGGTCGGCGCTTGCGGCGGACCTGCCAGGGCTTCTGGATTACGCAACCAGATGTCGCGTTGCGCAAAGGGAATTTCGATCCCTTCTTTCTTGAAGGCTTCGACGATCTGGTGGTTCACTTCGGTGCGCACCACCAGAATCTTGGTCACATCCCGCAGGATCATCCTCACGTCGAAATCAAGCGAATCCGCGCCGAACCCTTTGAAATGCACAAAGGGTTCAGGGTTCATCAGCACCATGTCGTGGTTGCGCGCGATCTTGTAGAGAATGCCCTCGACCTTGCGGGTATCGGTGCCATAGGCCACGCCGACCTCCACGATCAGCCGACCCAGCGTATTGCCACGCGTGTAGTTCGTGACCGAGTTCGACACGAGATCTGCATTGGGCACGATCACCTCGGTCCGGTCGAAGGTCTCGATCCGGGTCGACCGCACCGAGATGTCGCGCACCGTCCCGTGCTGGCCGTTCACCTCGATCCAGTCGCCTTCGGAAATCGGGCGTTCGATCAAAAGGATGATCCCTGAAACGAAGTTCTGCACGATGTTCTGCAGACCGAAACCAATCCCGACAGACAGCGCACCGGCGACAAAGGCCAAGGCCGTCAGGTCAATACCCGCAGACGTGATCGCGATGATGACCGATAGAAAAATGCCAAGATAGCCGGTGCCTGACACAATGGCGGTTTGACCACCCTTGTCGATCCGCGTCTTGGGCAGAACCGATCCCCGCAACCCGCTCTGCAACAGGCGGGTGAGGATGTAGCCAATGGCAAAAACAATCGCGAAGGTCAGGAAGTCCGTTGGTGAAATCCGCGTTTCGCCGAACGAGAACCCGGCCTGGAACCGAACCCAGATTTCCGTCAGATCGGCCACCCGCGCGCCCCAGATCAGCGCCAGCACCGGAAGGGCCACAAGCGCCAGAACACTACCGGAGACAACAGGCAAAAGGCTCTGGGTTTCGTCGAGCGGCTTGCCCGTGAGCAGATGATAGAGATCACGGATCAGGCGCTGGAGGATCAGCAGAAACGCAAACAGGCCCAGCGTGATGATGGTGGGAAAGATCAGCGCAACGGCGATGTTGAAGTAGCCGATGCCCGACAGAATGGGGCCAATCACTCCGACCAGCATCGCGCCCTGCCCCGCCAGCCGTGCAAGCCGCGACGGGAAGGACAACTGCACCGGCTCGTCCGACGCCTCTGCCTCGGTCTGCGGACCGGCGCGCCGCAGGATTTGCCCGAGGCGGAACAGGATGAGACCGCACAGAAGGTGGATCACGAAACCCAGAACCGCCTGCGTCTCGACCGCCCATTCCCCGATCTCGATCAGGTAGGCAAAAAGCGCGTTCAGCGCGAGCAGCCATGAAAGCGAGTTGACGTAATATCGTGCTTCGGTCCGTCGCTGCTGCGACAACAAGATCGTGTTGACGTCATCGTCGCTCGAAAAGGTCTCCGCAGCGAGCCAGCGCGCCACCAGAACGACGAAAAGCATCAACGGCAAGACGAATATGATCTGCGTACCACGTAATCCCAGCATGTTGCTCATCGTGGCGGCGAGCACGATCAGCAGCAGTCCGCCCGTCGGCAGCAAAAGCCGCAGCAGCGACAGCAGCGTGCTCCAGACGCCGGTGCCGCGTCGCGTCTTGGCCCGCAACCACGCGCCAAGCCTGTCGATCAGCTTCGGCGCCCGGAACAACAAAAGCAGGGCGATACCGATCAGCAGCAGGATCATCGGCAATTCATCGAGAAGCGTGTTGCGCTTCTCTTCATCAGCCATGTTGGTCCTGACTTCGCTGGCAATTTCCTCGAAAGGCAGGAAAAGGCTTGTGATGGCCGGCGCCCAAAGGCGTGGATTAAGTGGTCCGGAATCGCGCTGCAACAGGCGTTCCGTCTCGCGCGAGCGGATCGTTTCGTCGATCGCAGTGATCAGGCCGTCTGCACGACTGTAAGCCTCCTGCGCCCGGAGAAGCGGTGCCTGCAACTGCGCGATCTGGCGCTCAAGCTCTTCTCGTCGCTGCGAAATCTCTTCAGGCTCGGCACCGTCCTCGGGCGGTGGACCCAGCGCTTCGAGCTGTGATTGCAACGTCGACAACCGGGGATCGCCCGCGGTCTGCAACCCCAGCAAACGGTCCCTATAGGACGACAATTCCGAGCGGAGCGCTTCAAGCCCATCTGTCGTGCTATCGCCCTCTTCGATTGCCGTTTCGGCGCGGGTCGCCACCTTTTCCCAGGCGTCGTAATCCATCGGGTCGGCTTGCGCCCAGACCGTCGACGCGGCGAACAGAAAAAGGAACGTCGCCGCTCGGAAAGCTGCGAAGAGCCGGGTCATACGTCTTCGAAGACCTTGGGAATATCCAGTGGCGCGGCATCCAGCCATTCCGGCACGGGTAACCCTTTTTCCTTGAGGAACGCCGGGTTGAAGAGTTTTGACTGATACCGCGTCCCGTAGTCGCACAGGATCGTCACGATGGTGTGTCCCGGTCCCAGATCCTTCGCAAGCCGCATCGCACCCGCGATGTTGATGCCGGACGAACCACCAAGGCACAGGCCTTCGTCTGCCAGCAGGTCGAACACGATGGGCAACGCTTCTTCATCGGGGATCTGGTAGGCGAAGTCGGGTTTGAACCCTTCGAGGTTCGCAGTCACGCGCCCCTGCCCGATCCCTTCCGTGATCGACCCACCTTCGGATTTAAATTCGCCCGTGGTGTAATAGGAATAAAGCGCAGCGCCCATTGGATCGGCCAGACCGATCTTGACGCCCTTATGCTGCAATGCCTCGGCCACACCTGCCAAAGTGCCACCAGACCCCACGGCACAAATGAAGCCGTCGACCTTGCCGTCGGTCTGCGCCCAAATCTCGGGCCCTGTGGTTTCGATATGCGCCTGACGGTTGGCAACGTTGTCGAACTGGTTGGCCCAGATCACACCTTCATTGCTGCGCCGCGCCATCTCTTCAGCCAGACGGCCGGAATAACGCACATAGTTGTTCGGGTTTTTGTAGGGCGCCGCAGGCACCTCAACCAGTTCGGCCCCCGCAAGGCGCAGCATGTCCTTCTTTTCCTGGCTCTGCGTCTCGGGGATCACGATCACCGTCTTGAACCCCATCGACGCGCCCACAAGCGCGAGACCGATCCCGGTATTGCCCGCCGTGCCTTCGACAATGGTCCCACCAGGCTTCAGCGTACCCTTGGCGATCGCATCCTTGATGATGAACAGCGCCGCGCGATCCTTGACCGACTGGCCCGGATTGAGAAACTCGGCCTTGCCCAGAATGGTGCACCCGGTCAGTTCGCTGGCCTTGCGCAGCTTGATCAAAGGAGTATTGCCGACTGCTTCGGCCAGTTCGCCCGCAAAACGCATGGTGCCCCCGTCAGATGTGTTTCTTCAGGGTGTAGGCCCGCAGGCCAAGGAACTCAAGCCGAGGCGCGCAATCGGTCGCGTTCTGCCGCCAGCCAATACAGCATCATGATCAACGGCCCGGCGTTGATCTCACCGCTTTGCACCAAGGCCATGGCCGTATCAAAGGACATCACGTGGCTGCGGATATCTTCGTACTCGGATGCCAACCCGTTGCGCGATGCGGCAAATGAGGAAAGGTCGACAATCCCCAGAAAGCAATGAAAAAATTCTGTGGAATAACCCGGCGACGCATAGACCTGCACCATCGGCTCCAAAGCGCCAAGCTGCAGTCCGCTTTCCTCCATCGCTTCGCGCCGCGCGGTATCGGCCGGGTCTTCGCCCGCATCCACCAACCCCGCGATCGGTTCGAACACCCAAGGCTGCGGGTCCTCCCGCCACAAAGGACCAAAGCGCAATTGTTCGATCAGCAAGATGTGATCTGTCGCCGGATCGTAGGGCAGTACCAAAGCCGCATCGAAGGCCAGAAACGCTTCGCGCGTTACGCGTGGACTGCGGGTTCCGTCGAAGCGGAGGTGATCGAACCGAAATTCCGCAAGCTCGAAAAACCCGTTATATCCCACGCCCCGGTCATGGACCATGACATCGCCCGCCTTGGCCGTATTCCTGCGCGTTGTCGGTCCCGCCGCCTTGCGCGCCATCATCCGCGACCAGTGACGCGCCATCAGGAACGGACGCAGATTTGCAGCCGTTTCCGCGTCATAGCGCGCTCGACGGGCCATCACGTCACGGGCCGCCCCCACCGCCATTTCACCCCAGCCGCGCACCCAATCCGCCAGCACCCAATCCGCACCACGGACCTGATCGTTGGACATTGGGTAAAAGCAAAGCGCCGTTTCGCTGGCCGCGTCGACGAGGATCGACACTTCACTGAGATGGTAAGAAAATGCGCCTTCGTAATACCTTAGGCGCTCCTCTTCATCTTCCGTGACAGCCGCCAAAAGAACGCCCTGCGCAGTCCGCCCCGGCGCTTTTTCGATCATCGGATACGGTTGATCCTTGACCCAGGACACATGATGGTCAGGCAGCACCGCCGTTTTCAAGCGATTGGTCAGCGCGTTCGAACCGACGCCCAAGACCGCTTCCAACAACGGGATGTGGCACAAGGTGCCGTAGAAAAACAGCGCCGACAAATCGCTCTATTTCCAGTTCCGCGCCGCATATTCCGAAAAATACCCTGTCAGCAGCGCGCCGATCAGCAGGGTCGAAATCATCATCGGGTTCATCAGCAGGCCCGCATATTCGATCCCGATCTCAAAAATCGCCGAGAACGCCTCGACCGGGCCGTCATACCGCCGCTTCATCGACAGGTTGAACATCTCAAGGCAGGCATGCACGAAAACGCACCAGAAGATCAGCGCAGCCACCCCTGTCAGTCCGTTTGCGATGGCATCTTTCGTACCGCGGCCCGCACGCGTTCCCACGATGATCCACCCGACAAAAGCGCCGATGATCGCGTTGTAGGTGGAGAAGTTGCCGAAATACGTGCTGGCCGGCATCAGCGTCTTGAACATTTCGGACGCCAAGTATCCCAAAGCTGCCAGACAAAGTGCTGCGACGGCTTTAGCGGCGGTGGGCATCTAACTTGGTCTCGTTATGGTGATCTGGGTCACGTCACAGTTTCCGCTATGGAAGGTCGCCGCGCAAGAGGTGAGATAAAAATTCCACATTCTGCGGAATCGCTCGTCAAAACCGAGTGCAGACACCTGATCCCATTTTTCATTGAATGTCTCATGCCAGCGGCGCAGCGTCTGGCTGTAGCTTTCGCCGAATTCGATGGACTGGGCTACCTTGAGACCCGCCGCCTCGATCTCCTGCCGCAACACGCCCGGACTGGGCAGCATGCCACCGGGGAAGATATATTTCTGAATGAAATCAACACCTCGATTGTAAATGTCCCAACGCGATTCCTCGACTGTAATGATTTGCAATGTCGCGTGTTTGCCGGGTTTGAGGCAATTTTTCACCGATTTGAAATAGGTCTGCCAGTATTTCTGACCCACCGCTTCGAACATCTCGATAGACGCGATTCCGTCGTATTGGCCTTTCTCATCGCGGTAATCCTGCAACTTGAAAGTCACACGATCCGACAAACCTGCCTTGGCAATCCGGTCCACCGCGTACTTGTACTGCTCTTCGCTGATTGTCAGACCCGTGACCTTGAGACCCCGCTCCTTGGCGGCATATTCGGCAAAACCACCCCAACCACAGCCAATCTCCAGCACGTGATCGCCGGGCTGCGCGCCCATCTGGTCGACCATGCTCTTGTACTTGGCGATCTGCGCCTTTTCGGTACTTTCCTGTCCGGTTTCAAAAAGCGCCGATGAGTAGGTCATCGTATCGTCCAGCCACAGCGTGTAGAAATCGTTGCCCAGATCGTAATGGTAACTGATGTTCTTTTTCGCCTGCCGCTTTGAATTCGACTGCATCCAGAACCGCAATTGTTCGTACCAACGAACAAATTTCATGCCCGGAAAGCTGTCATAGACATCGTTGTTGTCGCCATGCACGAAATCCATGAAGGCCTGAAGGTCAGGCGTGCTCCACCATCCTTCGAGATAGGCATCGCTGAACCCCAAATCTCCGTCCCGGATCAGCCGTGCGAACAGGTCGTTGTTGTGAACATGCACCTCTGCAACCGGTCCCGGCTCTTTGCCTTCCGCCCGGAAATGCCGCCCGTCCTGAAGGACGAAATCAATCCGTCCCTTTTGCAGCTTGTCCGCCATCGCGAAGACCTGCGCAAAATAGCGCGGCAGATTTGGCTGATTTTCGGTCGTTGTCAGGATCATGCAGGGCTTCCGCTGTCTATGTTATGTGACACTAGTCATAGCCGCGCAGGGCAGGCAAGTGTTAACCCTAGGTAGTCCAACCCCGCCAAAGACAAGATATACCGGACGTTAAGTAACGGATTTTGTTCATCTTGCGATATTTTGGACGACGGCGCGCCACAGCAGCAAGCGCAAGCTCAGAAATCCCGGTTTTCATATGCCGCAAGGGCGCGTTTGCGCCCTTCGTCCGGCGCAACGATTGGCTCCGGGTAATCGGCTGAAGGCGACATGCCCCACGATTTCGGGATTGCATCGAAATAGGCCAGAGCATCTTCATGCGGCGTGCTGTAGTCTTCCGCGATCCACCGGCTGACATAGCCGCGATCCTTGTCGAACTTGTCCAACTGCGTCACCGGGTTGAACACCCGAAAATAGGGGGTCGCATCCGGTCCGGACCCCGCCGACCACTGCCAGCCCATCGCATTCGACGCCGGGTCCCAGTCGATCAGACAG
>NZ_JAEPMO010000191.1 GCF_017643905.1 Marivita sp. | reverse complement strand
GCCTGACGTGGTCGGTGATGACATGGCCAAGCAGTTGCGAGTTCTGCAGGACAAGCTGCCGCCGTTTTCCGTCGCCGAGGCCAAAGCTATGGTCGAATCCGAGCTGGGTATTTCCGTCGATACGCTGTTCACGGAATTCAGCGAACCGGTCGCGGCGGCGTCGATTGCGCAAGTTCACAAAGCCAAGCTCGCCCAGACCGGCGAGACTGTCGCGGTCAAGGTGTTGCGGCCGAACATCGAACGGGATTTCCGAAAGGACATCGACGCCTTTTATTTTGCGGCGAGCCTGATCGAATTGCTGTCGCCATCCTCGCGTCGCTTGCGGCCAATGGATGTGATCACCCATTTCGAAGGCGTCGTACTGGGCGAACTGGACCTGCGGCTTGAATCGGCGGCTGCGTCCGAGTTTGCGGCGAACACTGCACAGGATGAAGGCTTCCAGCTTCCCGCGATCAAATGGGATCTGTCTAGCCGCCGGGTGATGACGCTTCAATGGGCCGAAGGTTTGCCGCTTGGCGACAACGACGCATTGGATGCGGCTGGACATGATCGGGTCGCGCTGAGCGAGCGCGTCCTGCAACTCTTCCTGCAGCATGCGCTTCGCGATGGCTATTTCCATGCTGACATGCATCAGGGCAATCTCAAGGTGGCCCCGAATGGCGACATCATCGCGCTGGATTTCGGGATCATGGGCCATATCGACGAATACACGCGCCGGGTGTACGCCGAGATCCTCTACGGTTTCATCCGCCGCGACTACAAACGCGTGGCCGAGGTGCATTTCGAAGCAGGCTATGTGCCGAATGATCGCGATGTGGATGAATTCGCGCGCGCGCTTCGGGCCGTGGGCGAGCCGATCTTTGGAATGGACGCGACCCGCATTTCGATGGGGCGTTTGCTGAGCTACCTGTTCGAGGTGACCGAGCGCTTTGGAATGGAAACCCGGACGGAACTGATCCTGCTGCAACGCACCATGGTGGTTGTCGAAGGTGTGGCCCGGTCGCTGGACCCGAAGATGAACATCTGGAACGTCGCGAAGCCCATCGTTGAGGATTACATCAAGACCAGTATTGGGCCCCGCGCCTTTGCCAAGGACCTTGGGAAAACCGCGCTTGTGCTTGCCCGCTTTGGACCACGTCTGCCCGGATTGATGGAGCAGCTCTTGATCGAGCAGGCACAGGGGAAACCTGAACCCAAGCCCGCCAAGCTCAAGACGGCCCTTCTATGGGGCGTGATCGGCGCCGTTGTCGGCGGCGGTCTCGTCGCGCTAATCGAAGTGTTTTTCTGAACGGCGACCGGTTTCCGTAACCAAATACTAACGCTCTCACCTCTAAGGTCCCCCAAACCGCAGAATGCGAAGGGCTTGATGTGTACGGGATGTGGTCGAAATCGGCAGCTCTGGCTGTGGCGTTGGCTTTACTTGTCGGCACCATCTCGAACGCAAGTATTTGCGATATCGCTGCTCAACGCGCGGCCTCCGAAACTGGTGTGCCGCTGGATGTCATGCAGACGATCACGCGGTTGGAAACAGGGCGCGGAAAAACTGGCGACCCCTGGCCGTGGACGGTGAACCACGCCGGGGACGGCTCCTGGTTTCAAACCGAAGACGATGCGCGTTCATATGTGTTTTCCCAAGTCAAACGCGGGGAATCGAATCTTGATATTGGGTGCTTCCAGATAAACTACCGTTGGCACGCCAGCGGATTTCAATCTCTGGATGACATGTTCGATCCCGATTTGAACGCGCTTTATGCCGCTCGCTTCCTCGCCGACCTTTACCGGGAATTTGGCAACTGGACCGAAGCAGCAGGTGCCTACCACAGCCGGACCCCGGTTTACGCGGACCGGTACAAAGCCAAGTTTCAGAATATCCGGGGGCGGGTCACTGATCTTGCGTCGATTGATCCGGGCACCAGCAATGACAGGTCCGATGTGCGTTGGGGTCAATCAGGAACATCGCGCCCCGGATCGCTGTTCTTGTCAGGTGCGGCCGACCGGCGGCCTTTCATTGGCCTGCAAAGGACAAATTGATGGGCGCGGCGGTACACGGCCTCTTTGCCAAACCGACGGTGGCACTTGCCGTCGCCTTGATGGCGATCATCGTCATGATGATCCTGCCAGTTCCTGCCTTCGTCCTGGATATCGGATTGGCCGCATCGTTCGCCTTGGCGATCCTGATTTTCACAGTCACGCTGTTCGTCGAAAGACCGCTCGATTTCTCGGCGTTTCCGACAATCCTCTTGGTGTCTTTGATGTTGCGCCTGTCGCTCAACATCAGTTCGACGAAACTCATCATCGGCGAAGGTCACACCGGAACCGACGCCGCTGGTAATGTCATTCAAGGCTTTGCCGATTTTGTCATGGGCGGCAGTGTCTTTCTCGGGTTGGTCGTCTTCTGTGTGCTTTTGATCGTCAACTTCATGGTGATCACCAAGGGTGCGGCGCGCATGGCTGAAGTCGGCGCACGGTTTGCGCTGGACGGAATGCCCGGCAAGCAGCTCGCCATCGACAGTGACATGGCCGCTGGCGCCATCACCCATGCCGAGGCGCGCGCGCGGCGGGAACGCGAGTTGCAGGAAACCACGTTTTTCGGATCGCTCGACGGGGCGTCGAAATTCGTGAAAGGCGACGCTGTGGCGGGCCTCCTGATCACGCTGCTCAATATCGTGGTCGGATTGATCATGGGCACGCTGGTGCATGGCATGCCAATTGGCGCCGCGTTTGAGACCTATGCGATTCTGACCGTGGGCGACGGCCTGGTCACTCAAATCCCCGCGGTCATCATCTCGATTGCCGCAGCGCTGCTTCTGGCGCGCGGGGGGTCAATTGGCGCGACTGACCTGGCCATCACTTCGCAACTGGGCCGCCATCCTGCCGCGCTTGCCACCGTGGCTGTCCTTATGGTGCTTTTTGCGCTGGTTCCGGGTTTGCCGGTTGTGCCGTTCATGACCGGTGGTGTGATCCTTGGGGGACTGGCCTACTGGGTCTATCGGCAGAACGCCGCGACCGCGGTTGATGATTTGAAAGAGACCACGATGGTTGCGCCCCGAGACCGGCCGATTGGCGATGTTCTCGATCTTGATGACATCCATGTGGAATTCGCGCCAGATCTTGTCGACATGGTTCTCGACCCCGCCAGCGGATTGGATTCCCGCATCACGAATATGCGAACGCATATCGCAAGGAGTTTCGGGATGATCATGCCCGAAGTGCGTCTGACCGACGATGCCATGCTGAAGGATGGAACCTATGTTCTACGTGTTCACGGCGTTGAGGTGGCACGTGGGGTTTTGCACCCCGACCTGATGCTTGCCCTCATCCCTGAGGATGCGCAGACCCTGCCACGCGGACATGATGTGGAAGAACCCGTCTATGGTGCGCCGGCGCGATGGATTCAGCATTCCGAACGTGAGGACGCCCAATTGAGCGGCCTCATCGTCGTTTCCCCCAGCGAGGTTCTCGCAACGCATCTTCTTGAGATCATCAAGCGCAATCTGGGCCGACTCTTGACGATGAAATCGCTGAAACGGCTCTTGGACGAGCTTGGGACGTTGTCCAATCCGGCGCGTGCCGAAGCGAACCGCGCTTTGATCGAACAAACTGTACCGGACAAGGTGCCGCTGGATACGCTTTTGCAGGTACTCAAGCTCTTGCTGGACGAACAGGTGTCGATCCGCAATTTCCAGCTGATCCTTGAAGCCATTGCGGAAACGCGCGGACAGGGGCACACGGCCGATTCAATTTGTGAACATGTTCGACAAAGGCTTGGTTTTCAGTTGGTTGCCGCGATGCGCCGGGAAGACGGAACCATCCCGCTTGTGCATTTGGCACCGGATTGGGAAAAGCGATTCGCCGAATGCGAGGTCACAAACGATCGTGGCGTTTCAGACGTGGCGTTGCCGCCAAAGGATTTTGAAACCCTGTCGAAACGCATTGCAGAAGAATTGGCGAAGGCAAGCAGGAAAGGGGTTTTCCCCGCGCTGGTTACGCCGGGCCGACGCCGCAGATTCCTGCGCAGCATCCTGACGGCCAAGGGGATCAGCAACCCCGTCATGGCATTCGAAGAGATCGGCCTCGACGCGAAGCCAGCGCTTGTGGGCACGATACCGGTCTCGTCATGATCGACGGGTTCTTCGCGGAAATGAGCAACCAGATATGGTTGGTCGCAGCCGCCTTCCTTCGGATCGGCCCGGCCTTTTATCTCGCTCCGGGGTTTGGCGAACGCTATGTTTCGGTCTGCGTCCGTCTGTCGGTTGCCGGGATGTTCGCAGTTGCCATCGCGCCGGTGCTCGCCCCGCACGTGCCTGCGACTGCGCCGGCTGGGGCAGAGCTTCTGAAATTCGGGCTTCTGGAAACCACAATCGGGGTTTTCATCGGGCTCATGTCGCGCGGCATGATCTATCTTCTGGAAAAGGCCGGCGTTATCATCAGCCAATCGATATCGCTGGCTCAGATGCTGGGCAACGCGACCGAACCGATGCCTGTGATCGGCCATCTGCTGACAACGGCCGGAATCGCCATCCTGTTTTCGACCACCCTTGCCGACAAGATGATTTATTCCTTTGCGGCCAGCTACTCTCTGGGTTTTCCGTCGATGGCAGGCCTGACGGGCTATTTCGCGTCGAAGGCAACCGACATGCTGAATTTCGTTTTCAATCATGCGGTTGTTTTGTCGGCGGCGTTTCTCAGTGTGATGTTCGTCTATTATCTCTGCATTGGGTTCATCAACAAAGCCATGCCGCAATTCATGGTGTCCTTCATCGGCATTCCCTTCGTCGCACTGTTCTCCATCCATTTCCTGTATCAACATCACGAGCTCTTGTTGGAGGTCTGGCAGGAAAAAGCGCGGCTTATCCTGATGATGCCCTATGAGGCGCGCCCGTGAGCGAAGCCGGCGAAGACCAGAACGAAAAGCCGTATGAGGCGACCCGCCGCAAACTTGAAGAGGCGCGAAAGAAAGGCGAAATCGTTCGGTCACAGGATGTCGTCAACCTCGGTGCACTGGCTGTGTTCCTGGTGGCGATAAACCTGCTGTTCAGCGGATATCTATCGGCGGTCGTTCAAGACATCATGGGGTTCATCAGCCGCTCTGCTTCAAGCCGCGCTCCTCTTGACGGGGCAGAGGCGATTGGATCGATGACTTCCTGGATCGTGCCGTTGGGCACCATACTCTTTGTCATGCCATTTGCCGTTGTGCTTGGGGGCCTGGTGGCCACGAAGCAGGTGCTTTTCACCGGTGACAGGCTATTGCCGAAACTCAACCGCATTTCAGTGTTGGCCAATGCGCAAAAGAAATTCGGATGGTCGGGCTTGTTCGAGTTCGCGAAGAATTTCGTCAAATTCATGATTTTTGCGGCTCTGCTGACAATGTTCGTTCTGGACGGCTTTGATCTGTTTCAAATCGCGATTTTGCGTGGCGAACATCTGGCCCTCGCGAACATCCATGACGTGGCGCTTCGTTGGTTGTGGTGCACCTTGGGTGCCTATGTGGTTCTGGCTGCGACCGACATTCTTTGGCAGGTGCGGGAGCATGCCCGTAAGAACCGCATGTCCCACAAAGAGATGAAGGATGAACATAAAAACGAAGAGGGCGACGAAAACATCCGTCAGCAGCGCCGCGCCAAGGCGGAAGAAATTGCGACAAACCGGATGCTGTTGGACGTGCCCAAGGCGGTTGTCGTGATCACCAATCCAACCCATTACGCGGTTGCTTTGCAATGGGATGGCGGAACGGAGACCGTGCCGAAATGTGTGGCGCGTGGAACTGATGAAACCGCCCGCAGGATCCGTGAGATCGCAGTTCAGTCTGGCGTACCGCTCTACCGCGATCCTCCGACCGCGCGCGATCTTTATGCCAACGTGAAGGTCGGGATGAGCATCGAGTCATCGCATTACAAGGCGGTGGCAGCCGCCATCGGATATGCGCGTCGAATCCAAAACATGGTCGCGCATGACCGTCGATGACCGGATGTCCGGTGTCCTGACCGTGCTAGACGCCCGCGTTCAACTGCTCGAGTCGCGGTTCGCAGGCGATATGCGCGCTAAGGAGGAACTTCGATCGAAACAGATCGCCATCGCCGAACAGGAACAGGAGCTGATGCTGACGCTTCAGTCGAACTCGGTCAACCAACCCGCATTGTTCCGCGTAGGCGAATTGCGGTTGCGCAAGCTGGTCGAAGACCAACGCAAGTTGCAGACCGTTTTGGCAAAAGCGGCACTCCAGCGCAGTCTGGTTCACGATCAGTTGCGAGCCACGCTGAGGCAAAGGCTGGCCCTGACAGTGCAGATCGAGCGTCGCTCAACCGAGGCATCGGATCCGTACAGTTCGGTGCAAGACGATCTGGCTTTACGCCACGCCTGGAAACGCCATCAGAACGTGTCTTGACGTGCCATGTCGGTGATCAGCACCGTCACGTCTTTGGTGCCCAGAACGTCGGTCGACCGCGCGGTCAGCGCGTGTTTTACCAATTCCAGCGTTTTTCGTGAAATCAGGTCGTCCCTGAAGCCGTCCAGGGCTGCCAGATTGAACAGTTCGGCAAGGAATTCGTCACGCAGTTTCGGTTCCAACGCGCGGACGCGGTCCCCTTGCCCAGTCTCGACCTCGAGAGCAACGGTAAGGATCACCATCGCCCTGACACGGTTGTCGAGGATCACGGGGACAACGAACTGACTTGGAAGCTTGACGATTTCCATACATGGTGTGATTGCGGCGGTCGCTCTCCGGTGGCGCGCGAGGTCTGGTATAATGGCCTCACTGAGAAACAGCCGTGAGGAGAACGACCATGATTTACTATGCTGGTTTGGACGTTTCACTGAAAGAGATTTCGATC
>NZ_JAEPMO010000017.1 GCF_017643905.1 Marivita sp. | reverse complement strand
CCACAGCCCGCCGGAACCCCATCAATGTCCGCCAATGCGTCTCCGACCCGGTCAGCCCCACCCGCTCGCTCGAGGGCAGCACGTCCGAGCGCTGATACTCCCAGCCCTCTGCCGCCAGGTCGTTGATCGCCTGCTCCACCCCCAGCGCAAACCGCGCCTCGGGCGTCTTGACCCCCTTGGCCTTGACCCCCTTCACCGGGGCCGGAACCACCTTGTATTCGAACATGCGCACCGCCTCTTCACAGACCCTCGGCTGTCATACCCAAGCCCGCCGCCAGAGACCAGCCCGTAGGGCGCCTGTTGACACACCACCCCAAAGCCCCCGTAGGGTGCGTGCTCGCACGCACCACCCCGGCCCAACCCCGTAGGCCGGGCATCAGCCCGGCACCCCAAAGCCCCGAAAGACGCACCCAAACGCCCCAACCCTCAAAGCTTCGCCTCCAACCGCGCCAAAATCCAATCCGACTTTTCGATGAAATACGACGCCCCGGCCTCATCGAACACCTCCCGCGCCGCCCGCACCAACGCAATCGCCTCCTCCAACCGCGCCCGGTCCCCCGTCTTTTCGAACATCGCACCGTACGCCACCGCCAGGTTTCCAATCGTCATGGCCCAATCAAGTAAAAGCTGCTCTGGGGTGAATTCTTCTAATGCCGCGCGATAAGCCTCAACTGCCTCCTCCAACCGCTGGGTCCCGCTGTCGCGCTGACCCAACATTAGAAGCGCATTACCCAGATTGCTCTGATTTTTGGCCCAGTTCAGCGGCAGCCGTCCCCGCGTGATTTCCTTTTGCGCCGCTCGAAAGGCAGTTGCTGCCTCCTCCAACCGCTCGGTCCCGCTTTCGCGTTCTCCGAGGGTTAGTAGTGCAGCGCCAAGATTGTTCTGCGTTGCGGCCCAGTTCAGCGGCACCCGTTCCCGTGTTCTTACCTCCAACGCCGCGCGAAAGGCTGTCACCGCCTCCTCCAGCCGCGCTGTCCCACTTTCGCGCTCCCCGAGGGTGGCTAGCGCAGTTCCCAGATTGTTCTGCGTCATTGCCCAGTCCAACGGCACCCGCTCCCGCGTGTATTCTTCCAATGCTGAGCGAAAGACAGTCACCGCGTCCTCCAATCGCGCCGTCCCGCTTTCGCGCGTCCCAAGGTTTTGCAGCGCATTGCCCAGATTGTTCTGCGTCATTGCCCAGTCCAGCGGCACCTGCTCGCGCGTGTGTTCCTCCAAGGCCGAGCGATAGGCGGCCACCGCTTCTTCCAACCGCGCGGTCCCGATTTCGCGCTCCCCGAGGATGGCGAGGGCGGTGGCCAGCGAATTAAAAGCTTTCCCGCGTTTTTCGGCGGAAGTCGACCGTTCCAACAAATGGCGAGCGATGGCGATGCTGACTTCAAGATCAAAAGCTAGCCTTCCATCACGCCCGCGCTCCTGCCAATCGATGGATGCTCGGTCGATTGCATAAAACCTATCTTCTGGTGCCTGAACTTCTGTCTCGACCTGCTCCACCACCAACCGCGCCGCTTCCTCGACATCGCGCATCAGAACCGCCTGATCGATCCCCGACCGGATCAGGGCCGACACCTCGGCCGCAACCTGCTCCTGCTGCGCTTTCTTGCGCTCCAGCGCCTCCCGCAGCGCCTCTTTGGCCTCCTCCATCCGGTCATCGGCATTCAGCCGCCGCACTTCCTCGAGCACCGCGTTCACATCGGCATCCAGATTGCCCGTCGTCGGCTGTTTCGCCGCCACCTCGAACGCGCGGCGCAATTCGTTCAACGCGCTGGTCAGGTCGGTCGGGTTGCCTTCGGCAAATTCATAGGCCAGCGACACGGCCAGAGCCTCTGATAGTTTCAGGGTCTTGCGCACCTCCTCCAGCTCTTTCGAAATCGCATCGGCATTCACCTCGACTTGCGTGATCGGTTCGTCTTCGTCGGCGGCCCCGGTCACAAGACGCGCGACGACGGGATCATCCAACTCCAAAAAGGTTGCGAATTTCTGAACGGTGAGGGCGGAAAGCCGTTTTCGGCCTTTTTCGACCGCACTGACATAGCTTTTGCGGTCCTGATTCCCCAACGCCTCATGCGCCAGCATTTCCAGCGTCATGCCTTTCGCCGTGCGCGCCAGCCGCACCGCTTTGCCGAATTCTACCAGGTCAGATGTCACTCGATGTCACTTTTTACGTCTTTCCTGTCCACCCAAGGTCCACCCGAAGTCACCGATTTTCATCGCTGCCTCTGCGATCCTGTTCCTGTCGGCACCATAGCCGACACCGGGCCCGGTTCAACCTTTCGTGGAGTGACGAAAATGCTGAACCAACTGAAGACGATTTTGACGACCCTCCTCTGCACCATCTGGTGCCACCGCGTGACCTATGCCGGACTGGCCCTTGCCTATGGGGCAGGGTGCTTTGGTGTGATCGAAAAAGAGACCGTCGCGCAGATCGCGACCGCGCTTTACTGCACGATGGTCGCCCAAAGGCACTGACCGTACGGATCAACCGTAAGCTTCGCGCCCACCTCCCGTACGGTTCACACCCAAGACCCCCCGAAAACGCAAAAACGGGCCGAAATGGCCCGTTTTTCCTCTCTGGGCCGTACGGTTCGACCGCGTGAACCGTACAAAAGCCCAATTTATGGGCGCTTTACAGCCCCAGCTTCGCCGTCACGATCTGGTTGACCGCCGCCGGGTTGGCCTTGCCGCCCGTGGCTTTCATCACCTGGCCCACAAACCAGCCCGCAAGCTTCGGATTTTGCTGGGCTTTTTCCACCTGCGCCGGGTTCGCCGCGATGATCTCGTCCACCGCTTTTTCAATGGCTCCCGTGTCCGTGACCTGCTTCATGCCCCGCGCGTCAACAATCTCCGCCGGGTCGCCCCCTTCGGTGTAGACGATCTCAAAGAGGTCCTTCGCGATCTTGCCTGAGATGTCGCCCGACTTGATTAGTGCAATGATTCCAGCCAGTTGTGCAGGCGACACCGGGCTTTCCGTGATGTCGTGATCCTCTTTCTTCAACCGCCCGAACAGCTCATTGATCACCCAGTTCGCCGCCAGCTTGCCATCCCCGCACGCCGCGACCACGTTTTCGAAGTACCCCGCGTTCGCCGTGTCCGCCGTCAACACGCCCGCGTCGTATTCGGACAGGCCGAACTCATTGACAAAGCGGGATTTTTTCTCGTCCGGCAGCTCGGGCAGGGACGCCGCGATGTCGTCCACCCAGGCCTGTTCGATTTCCAGAGGCAGCAGATCCGGGCAGGGGAAATACCGGTAATCATGCGCCTCTTCCTTGGAACGCATTGATCTTGTTTCATTTTTATCCGGATCGTAGAGCCGCGTCTCCTGATCGATCGACCCACCGGCCTCCAAAATCCCGATCTGCCGCCGCGCCTCGTAGTCGATCGCCATCTGGATGAACCGCATGGAGTTCATGTTCTTGATCTCGCAGCGCGTCCCGAGATGGGAAAAATCCTGTGTTTCCTGATACTTCTCGTACTGGCCGGGACGGCAGACCGACACGTTCACGTCCGCCCGCAGGTTGCCGTTCTGCATGTTCCCGTCACACGTCCCCAGATACCGCAGGATCTGCCGCAGCTTCACCACATAGGCCGCCGCTTCCTCTGGCCCGCGAATGTCCGGACGGCTGACGATCTCCATCAGCGCCACACCGGTGCGATTCAAATCCACGAAAGACATCGCCGGATCCATGTCGTGGATCGACTTGCCCGCGTCCTGCTCGATATGGATGCGTTCGATCCGCACCCGCCGCGCAATGCCCGGTTCCATGTCCACGATCACTTCGCCTTCGCCCACGATGGGATGGTAAAGCTGGCTGATCTGGTAGCCCTGCGGCAGGTCGGGGTAGAAATAATTCTTGCGATCAAAAGCACTTACGAGGTTGATCTGGGCCTTGAGGCCCAACCCGGTGCGCACCGCCTGCTCAACACAGAACTCGTTGATGACCGGCAGCATCCCCGGCATGGCCGCGTCCACGAAGGCCACGTTCGAGTTCGGCTCTGCCCCGAATTGGGTCGACGCGCCCGAGAACAGCTTGGCCTTGGAGGCGATCTGTGCGTGCACTTCCATCCCGATGACCAGTTCCCAGTCATGCTTTGCGCCAGCAATCACTTTGGGTTTCGGGGCGTCGAAGGTCAGGTCCAGCATGGCAAATCCTCTTGGCAGGAACGCCCGTTCGAATACGCCAGAGGGGGGCAGGGGGCAAGGGGGCCGTGCCGGGTTTCCCGGCCTCAGGCGTGAGGACGCCCGGGTGCGGTGACGGGTGGCAGCCCTTTGGCATGGCGGTCCAGTGCCGCTGCGGCGCGCTGACGCCCTTTGGCCAGTCGGTCCCGGTCTTCAAGGCGGGTGGCCCAGACGCCCTTTGCGGCGTACCAGATGCGGGGATGCACCTCGCGCAGGTGGTCGGCGACGATCCATTCGAAACAGTCGGCGATCTGCGCCCGAGCGTCCTGATTGACGCCCTCGGGTTCCAGTGCCGTCCCGGTGTAGGCGGCAAAGGTGTTGACCGTGTGCTGGTCGGCGCGGCGGGCAAGAATGTCCCGGATGCCGGTGCAGAACAGGTCGGCATCCAGCAGCGCAAACGCCTCATCATCTACGGTCAGCGCATCGAAATAGGTCCAGGTGTAACCGCCCGCGCCCCAGACATCCGCCGTACGCTCCATCGTGCGACGAGCCTCATGGTCAAGCCGTTCGTAACTGCCAAACCAGCGTGGGAGCATGTGATTGCCAAGTGCACGCATGTATTTGGCTACGTTGGGCGCAAGGTCGATCAGGTCTTCGTAATCGTCGCTGGCGCGGGTGCGGGGTTGGGTTTCGGCCGTCAGCAGCGCGCAGCGGACCGATGCCAGCATGGGCGAATCCAGCTCGAACGCATCATATTGGTCGATCAGGCCCGCAGCACTGCGGAAATGGCGGAAAAACGCGGCGCGGTGCGCGGCGGGAATATCCTGTCTCCATCCTTCGCCGCGCCAAGCCCAGCCGATGTCGACATGAGCCATCGCCACGACATAGGCAACGCCGTGATCCTGCGGTGTTTCCTCGAGGACGAGCTGCATTTCGTTCATGATGGATGCCGCGCCCAGTTCATCGCCCGCAGTGACCGCGCGGGTCGCTGCTGTAACGGCATCTGCACGCGCTCCCTCGGCAAGAATCTCGGCCTCGGGCACGCCGCCGGCCGTAAGGCTGCGTTTGGAATCGGCGTCGCGAATGCGTTCCCCCAGAGTTGCCCACGCGTCCTGCCGGGCGAGATAGAGTCCGGCCTCGAACAATGCGTGGTGGACGTCTTCCTCTTCGCTGGTGACCAGGACGGGACGGTCGGATTTCGGGGTCATGCCAAGTGCTTCGATATTCAGAACTTTTCCGCGGGGTGCGGTGTCAGACGCAGCGCCGCGTCCTCGGCGGATCAGGCTTGTGAGGTTGTTCAAAACGGTCATGGCAATGGCCTTTGGAAGATCCGGATTATGGGCCGGACGAGCAACATTCGATCTTTGAAATGCCCGAAAAACGTGTCGCAAATCGGGCGGCAAAGCGATTTCGTATGGGTATTCCGAGGGCGCTCTTTCGAGCATCGGCGACAATTCGCAAGTGACCTGCCTTCGAGGCCGAAATCCGCTCATGAGGGCGGCGTTTTGCGCTTTTCCTTGATTTTTGGGAAAAAATCGGAAAGCAAATTCTGATGTCACGCTGGGGGATCATATGCGTGGCGGTGTTTGTGCTTGGTTTAGCCGGGGCTGTTGCCGCCTCACCCGCCACAATGGTTGATACGCAATCAACCAACGCGCTGACCGTGTCGCTCAGACCGGTTGCGCGCAATTACACCCCTCTTCCCGAAATGCGCTGGAGTCACCGGCGCGAGGCGGATCGTTGGTCTCGTGCCGCGCTTACGGCATTGCGCAGCCATGCCAGCGTTCTTCCGCGCGTCGTGCCCAAGGACATCGGCGACTGGTGTCCGGCCTATGTGACCAACGATACCGCGGCGCGGGAGGCGTTCTGGATCGGCCTGCTGTCGACGCTGGCCAAGCACGAAAGCACCTTCCGTGCGAACGCTGTCGGTGGGGGTGGCAAGTGGTACGGCCTTTTGCAGATCCTGCCTGCCACAGCGCGTGGCTACGGCTGCAAGGCCACCTCGCGCGAAGATTTGAAGAGCGGTGCCGCGAACCTGCAATGTGCACTTCGGATCATGGCGGTGACTGTGCCGCGCGATGGGGTCGTGTCCCATGGCATGCGTGGCGTTGCGGCGGATTGGGGCCCGTTTCACAGCCGCACGAAACGCACCGACATGATGTCGTGGACCCGCGCGCAGCCTTATTGCGCAGGGCTTTCACGGTCTTTGCGGCCTGTGGCGCGCCCAGTGCGTGCCCCCTGGGAAGGCGTGGTCTCGACCCGCGGTTTCTCGGCCCGACGGGCCGGAAAACGCGTGGCGTCCAGCAGCGAAACACCTTGTTTTCGGGGTTCCCCCAAAGCCAGAGTTGCCCGGCGCAGGAGTGCAATTCCCTCTTCCGAATTTTCCGGCAGCGCCTTTGGAGAGATCGGCTCGCCGATGCGGATTTCAAAAGGCTGGCGGTTCTTGTTCAGCGTCTCGTGAAACAGCGTGATGTCCCGCAGCGTCGGGTGGATTGCATCGAACAGGTAGAACAGCGCCGAATTGCGCGCCTGCAGGTGGATCGGGATCACTGGCAGGTCGAATTTGCGCGCAAGCATCGCAGCGGACGCCATCCAAGGTCGCTCATGCAGACGCGCACCGCGCCGTTTTGCCAGCCTGCCCGACGGAAAGATCACGCCCAGCCGCCCGTCTTCCACCGCCTTGCGGGCGAACAGCATCGTGCCGCGCGTCTTGGCGTGGCTGCGCCGCTCCTTGCGCCATTCAACGGGGGCGATCATCTCCCCCATCTGCGGCAGCACCTTGAGGATGTCGTGATTCGCGAAATAATACGCGTCTGTGCGTTCCTCGCGCAGCACGGAATGCAGAATGATGCCGTCGGCGATGCCGGTTGGGTGGTTGGCCACGATCATCGCCGCGCCGTGCCGGGGAATTTGGCCAAGGCCGGACACCGTCACATCGCGGGCGAGCATGTCGGCCATCACGGTCATGATATCGAGAGAGCTGAGGTGCTGGACTTCTTCGGCCAGAGCGACCGTCCGATCATATCCCAAAAGCCGGTTCAACGCGGGACGCGCCAACGAGGCGGCCAGTGTCGGGCGGAACAACCAAGGCGCGCGGTCCTCGATCAGCGGGTCGATGCGGTCTTTCATGCGAGCTCTCCTGACAGAGCAGCGTGACAATGGCATGACAACCGCAGGACATTCCGCACCGGGAGGCAAGTCATAATTCCAGTGCGGACGGTTCTGCGCGGTGTCATGCCACTTATCGGCAAACGTCGGCAATGCCCTGCCGGTTCCACGGCAAAGAAGATTTTTTCAACCAAGGCACTGGCGAATGGCCATCAGGGCCGCCGCAGCTTTGCCAGGGCGCATCAACCCAGGATGCGGCTGACCATCTCGTCCGTGTCGCGGCTCAGCTTCGGTTTGGCCTTGATCCTCTCCAACTGGGTGCGGATGAGCGCTTGCCGACCGTCATCATAACGCTTCCAGGTCTGGAATACCGAACACATCCGCGCCGTGGTTTGCGGGTTCTTGTCATCGAGCTTGATCAACCAATCGGCAAGGAACGCGTATCCCGCACCATCCTTTCGGTGGAACCCAGCATGGTTCATGGCAAACCCTCCCATGACCGCGCGGAACCGGTTGGGATTGCCCATGTCAAAGGCTGGGTGTTCCACCAATCCTTCTGCCACGTCGACCGCCATGTCCGGTTTCGCCATGCCCACCTGCAACCCGAACCATTTGTCCATCACCAAACGGTCGTGTTTCCACTGCTGTTCGAACGCCTTGGTCGCCGCAGCGCCCCGTCCGGCGTAAACCAGCTGTGACAGCGCAGAAAGCTGCAACGTCATATTGTCTGCCGCATCGTATTGCGCCTGTGCGGCCGCCCCACCATCAAGACGCGTCTGCAAGGCCAGCAGGGCGGATCCCAGCGACCGCTTGCCCGATTGGTCCGCATCGGGCCGGTAGGGCGCATCCACCGCGACCGATGCCCGCAACTCGGGCAGAAAGCCGCGCCATGCTTCGGCCATGTGCCCGCGCAAGTCCTCGGCGGCCTGCCAGATTGCGTCGGGATCGGGCGTCGTGCCCATTTCGAACAGCACCTGCGCCATTTCCGACTGGGTGGGCAGAGATAGCATCAGCGCCCGGAAGGCGGGATCAAGCGTGTCGTCCCGCACCACCCGCTCCAACCCGTCGAGCCATGCGGTGTCCGGGTCCGCGCCATCGCGGATCATCGCCACAAGGCAGTCCCGGGCCAGATTGCGGTTCGCTTCCCAGCGGTTGAACGCGTCTGTGTCATGCGCCAGCAGAAACGCGCGTTCCTCGCGGCTGACTTCCCGCTCGAGCACGATGGGCGCAGAGAACCCCCGCAGGATCGACGGCACCGGTTTGCTGGCGAGGCCATCAAAGCGGAAGCTCTGTTCGGCTTGCGTCATCTCCAGAACCTGTGTTGGCACAACCTCGTCGCCATTGGGGTTGAGCAGGCCCACGGCAATCGGAATGACTTTCGGGTCTTTCACATCCTGACCGGGCGTCGGCGGTGTGTGCTGATTGAAGGTCAGGGTATAGACCCCGTCCGCCCAATCCTCCGACACGGCCACACGCGGGGTGCCGGATTGCGAATACCAAAGCTGGAACTGCGCAAGGTCGCGGCCCGTGGCATCCTCGAACACGCGCAGCCAGTCCTCGATGGTGCAGGCCTGACCATCATGGCGGTCAAAATAGAGATCAAGAGCAGCTTTATAAGCATCGTCACCGACCAGCGTTTTGAGCATGCCGATCACCTCGGCGCCCTTTTCATAGACCGTGGCGGTGTAGAAATTGTTAATTTCCTGAAAACTCTCCGGCCGCACCGGATGGCTCAGCGGGCCCTGATCCTCGGGGAACTGCCGCGCGCGCAGGTCGATCACGTCGCTGATCCGCTTCACCGGTTCCGACCGCATATCCGCTGTAAACTGCGCATCGCGGAAGACGGTCAGCCCTTCCTTCAGGCAAAGCTGGAACCAGTCGCGGCAGGTGATCCGGTTGCCCGTCCAGTTGTGGAAATACTCATGCGCGATAATCGCTTCAATTCTCTCGAAATTCATGTCGGTCGAGGTTTCGGGCGAGGCCAGAACGCAGGAGGAGTTGAAGACGTTCAATCCCTTGTTCTCCATCGCGCCCATGTTGAAATCGTCGACGGCCACGATGTTGAAGATGTCGAGATCATACTCGCGACCGTAAACCTCTTCATCCCAAGTCATTGATTTCTTGAGCGCTTCCATCCCGAAGGCGCATTTGTCCTCGTCGCCGGGGCGGACCCAGATGTTCAGCTCCACCTCCTTGCCGGACATGGTTGTGAACCGGTCGGGATGGTTCACCAGATCGCCGGCCACCAGCGCAAAAAGATAGGCGGGCTTCGGCCATGGATCATGCCATTCCGCCCAGCCATCACCACTGCCAACCGGGTTTCCATTGGACAGCTTCACCTTTTCTTCACCCTCGATTCGTACGGTGAAGGTGCTCATCACGTCCGGGCGGTCCGGATAGTAGGTGATCTTGCGGAACCCTTCCGCCTCGCATTGGGTGCAATACATGCCGTTCGACATGTAAAGCCCCTCAAGCGCGGTGTTGGTCTGCGGGCTGATCTCGACCTCGGCCTCCCAAATGAACGGCCTGTCCGGCACGGCGCAGCGCAGCCCGTCGTCGGTCAGGTCAGGCGTCACGTCCTTCCCGTCGATCTTGGCCCAGATCAGGGAAAGCTCTTCGCCATGCAGGAAAAACGCCCGGTCCGTCGCATCCGGATTTGGCGCAAACGCAATCCGGCTGATCACCCGCGTGGAAGTCGGCGCCAAACGAAAGGTCAGGTGAACACTCTCCACCACATAGCCAAAGGGAGTGTAATCCTTGAGGTAGATCGTCTTGGGCGCGGCGTCTTTCATCAGAAGCTCCGAATTGGGATCATTGCGTGTTGAGGTAGTACCTACGCCGCGATTTGGAAGAAGGGAAACGGGTTCCATCACTGGTCGCGCGGCGCGCGCTGCCTAGATGTGCAGGCATGACGACGATCCTCTGGTTCAAACGCGACCTGCGCATCCATGACAACCCCGCTCTGGCCTTGGCCGCGCGGGATGAAAAAGTCGTACCGCTCTATATCGTCGAGCCGGATTATTGGGCTTTGACCGATACGTCGGGTCGACAGTTTGCGTTTTTGCGCGAGAGTCTGGCTGATTTGCAAACTGCATTACGTGGACTTGGCAGCAATTTGGTCCTGCGTTTGGGCGATGCAGTTACGGTGCTGGAAGATTTGTACCAAACGGTAAAATTCGACCATCTGGTGAGTCATGAAGAAACGGGCAACGCTTGGACCTTTGAACGTGACAAGCGCGTGGCTGCATGGGCAAGAGCCCAGGGCGTTCGATGGACCGAACTGCCGCAATCGGGCGTTGTGCGCCGCCTGCAGGGGCGCGACGGTTGGGCGGGACAGCGCAACGCCTTTATCGCGCGGGCTCAGATCATGGCACCAAAGGCGTTGCCGCCTTGCGACCTGCCGTCGGACCCGGTCCCGACGCTCTGCGAGCCGGATGTCTGTTCACGCAGGCAACCGGGAGGACGAGACCACGCGCTTTCTCTGCTTGGCGGCTTCCTGACAGACCGGGGGCAAACCTATCGCAGCGCGATGTCCTCACCGCTGGAGGGCGCTGCCGCCTGTTCTCGCCTCAGCCCGCATCTGGCGCTGGGCACCATCACGATCCGCGAAGTGGTTCAGGCCACTGCCGCCCGCCAGCGCGAGGTCAAGGGCGGGCCGCGCGATGGCTGGGCGGGCAGCCTCAAGTCATTTCAATCCCGCCTCGCGTGGCGCGATCACTTCATGCAAAAGCTGGAGGATGAACCAGCCCTTGAACATCGCTGCCTGCATCGCGCCTATGAAGGCATGCGCCCGCTGGAACCGGATCAGAGCCGCCTCAGCGCATGGGAAAAAGGCGAAACCGGTCTACCTTTCCTTGACGCCTGTATGCGGTCCCTGAGGGCCACCGGTTGGCTCAATTTCCGGATGCGGGCGATGGTGGTCAGCGTGGCGAGTTACCATCTTTGGCTCGATTGGCGCAGCACCGGCAAACACTTGGCCCGGATGTTTACGGATTATGAGCCGGGCATCCATTGGTCCCAGATGCAGATGCAATCGGGTACCACGGGCATCAACACGCCGCGTATCTACAATCCGATCAAGCAGGGCTCCGACCAGGATCCAACCGGGGCTTTCACAAGACACTGGCTGCCCGAGCTGACAGATGTGCCTGACAAGCATCTGCAAACGCCATGGACATGGGACGGGGCAGGGCGGGTGCTGGGCAAGGCCTATCCGGAGCCGATCATCGATGTGGGCGAGGCTGCCCGCACCGCACGGGACCGCATTTTCTCCATGCGCCGCAGCGTGGACCGATCCGAGACGCAGCGCGTGATCCACAAACATGCCAGCCGCAAGGACAGCGCCGGGCATTTCGTCAATGACCGCGCACCACGCAAACCGCGCCGGACCAAATCCGATAGCGCACAACTGACACTGGACCTGTAGTGCCCAAACAGCGCAAGAAATCCGACCTGCCCACCAAGACCTGTGCCAGCTGCGGGTTGCCGTTCACATGGCGCAAGAAGTGGGAAAAGGTTTGGGACGAGGTGAAATACTGCTCGGATCGCTGCCGTAAGGCCAAGGGGAAGGCGTGAGCTTTCGTCAAACACGGAAGAGTCACATTCGATTATCAAGATTTCCAAAATGCACTATTTTTGGTCAGATAACCTGACCAAACCTGTTGCGGATCGGAAACTTTCTTTCTAATGGAATACCGCCGTATACAGCGAGGGGATAACCGCCATGAGCACGCGCATCGACCGCCACGGATTGCAGATCGACCAGACGCTTTTTGATTTCATCGAAGGGCAGGCCTTGCCCGGCACCGGTGTCGAAGCCGATGCGTTCTGGGCCGCGCTGTCGACGCTGGCGCATGAGTTTGGCCCGAAGAACGCGGCGCTGCTGAAGACGCGCGAAGACCTGCAGACCCAGATCGACGAATGGCACATCCGCCACCGCAACCAGCCGCATGACCACGAGGCCTACAAGGCGTTTCTGTCCGAGATCGGCTACCTGCTGGACGAAGGCGATGATTTCGAAATCGAGACCACCAATACCGACCCCGAGATCGCCAGTGTTCCCGGTCCGCAGCTTGTCGTGCCGATCACCAACGCCCGCTATGCGCTGAATGCCGCCAATGCGCGCTGGGGCAGCCTTTACGATGGCTTCTACGGCACCGACGCGATGGGCACACCCGCACCCAAAGGCGGCTACGACAAAGGCCGAGGTGCCCGTGTTGTGGCACGTGCGCGTGTCTTCCTTGATGAAGCATTTCCGATCGAGGGTGGCAGCCATGCCGACGTGCGCCGCTACTATGTTCACAACGGCGCGCTGCTGATTGACGATATGCCGCTGGCGCAGCCGGAAAAGTTCATCGGGTACAAGGGCCACCCCAAAGCACCCGATGCTGTGCTGCTGCGGAACAACGGGCTGCATGTCGAACTAATCTTTGACCGCACTCATTTCATCGGCAGCCGCGATCAGGCGGGGCTGGCGGATGTGCGCCTTGAAAGCGCGATCAGCGCAATCATGGATTGCGAAGACTCGGTCGCCTGCGTCGATGCCGAGGACAAGACACTGGCCTATGCCAACTGGCTGGGCCTGATGAAGGGCGATCTGGCCGACACGTTCGAAAAGGGCGGCAAGACCGTTACCCGCGCGCTGAACTCCGACCTGACCTACACCGCGCCGGACGGCAAGGGTGAGGTTACGATCAAGGGCCGTGCTCTGATGCTGGTGCGCAATGTGGGCCACCTGATGACCAATCCGGCGATCCTGCTCAAGTATGGGACCGAGATTTATGAAGGTCTGATGGACGCGATGATCACCACGCTCATCGCCAAGCACGATCTGGGCAAGACCGCGGGCCTGCGCAATTCGCATCATGGCTCGGTCTACGTGGTGAAGCCCAAGATGCATGGGCCGGACGAGGTGGCCTTTGCCGATGAGACCTTTACGTTTGTCGAGAAGGCACTGGGCCTGCCGCAATACACCGTCAAGCTGGGCATCATGGACGAGGAGCGCCGCACCAGCGTCAACCTCAAGCAATGCATCCGCGCCGCGAAGCACCGGGTTGCCTTCATCAACACCGGCTTCCTCGACCGCACGGGTGACGAGATTCACACCTCGATGGAAGCGGGCCCCTTCAGTCGCAAGGATTTCATCAAGCGCAAGGCGTGGATCGGCGGCTACGAGAACCGCAACGTGGATATCGGCCTTGAATGTGGCCTTTCGGGCAAAGCGCAAATCGGCAAAGGCATGTGGGCCATGCCCGACATGATGGCCGCCATGCTGGAGCAGAAGATCGAACACCCGAAATCCGGTGCCAACTGCGCTTGGGTGCCGTCGCCGACAGCGGCCACGCTGCACGCGCTGCATTATCACAAGATCGATGTGTTCGCCGTGCAGGACAAGCTGCGCAAGGGAGGACGTCGCGCGCATGTCGATACGATCCTCGATATCCCACTGGCCGCGTTCCAGAAATGGTCGAAGGACCAGATCACCCGCGAGGTCGAGAACAACGCGCAGGGTATCCTCGGGTACGTGGTGCGCTGGGTTGATCAGGGGGTGGGCTGCTCCAAGGTGCCCGACATCAACAACATCGGCCTGATGGAGGACCGCGCGACCTGCCGCATCAGCGCGCAGCACATCGCCAACTGGCTGCACCATGACGTGGTGTCCAAAGACGACGTGATGGAGATCCTGCAACGTATGGCCGCTGTTGTGGACACGCAGAATGCGGGTGATCTGGCCTACACACCGATGGCGCCGGGGTTTGAGACCATCGCCTTCAAAGCCGCCTGCGATCTGGTCTTCGAAGGCCGCGTGCAGCCCTCGGGCTATACCGAGCCGGTTCTGCACCAACGTCGTCTGGAGCTGAAGGCCGCAGGCTGATCTGGTGCGTTTCGGTCGACCGAAACGCAGGATGCGTTGACGCATCCTGCGCCATTGGCGACCGCTGCAAGAAACCGGGGGCAGAGCAAGATTTGCATTTGCGCCCCCAAACCCTTCTGCGTATAGAGGCGCCAGGCACCCGTAGCTCAGCTGGATAGAGCGCTGCCCTCCGAAGGCAGAGGCCAGAGGTTCGAATCCTCTCGGGTGCGCCATTTCATTGATACTGTTCAAGCGCCAAGAGGCTTCGGCAGCCGAGGGCTGCAAACCTGAAGCGGAAACTCCGACCACGCGAACAGGCGAACGCCAGTGCTACGCGTCGTTCTGAGGCAGATGCCGACGGCCAACGGCTGCCGTCACTCATCGTCGTGTGACGTCACTTCCTTGGCGTAAAACCGTTCCGCGATACAGGCGACGCGGCCTGTTCGGAACAGTTCGGGCATGGTCCATTCCGGTTCATCTCCGGCAAACAGGTCGAGGAAGGCAATCGCCAGAGAGGGGTCCTTTTGCACGTTCTCCCGGAAACTCCACCAGGTCCTGTTGTCTGACAGCCGATCACTTGGCTGTTGTGCGGAATGGAAATCTGTTTCGAGAACCAACCCACGCACGTTCAGACAGAATGCGACATAGAGATATCCCTCAGGCCAGAAATATGCCGGATTGGACTGGTCAGCGTTGTCAGGGCGTTTCAGCAATGCGACGGGTTTGTGCTTGATCAGCGTGCGGAGCATGAGACCCGCTGCAAATCCGACATAGGCGGGTTTATCGTCTTCCCGCGTCGGTTTCTGGGCTTCGAACGCTTTCAGCCAATCGGCAAACACTTGTGCCAAAGCGCCCCGGTCGACGGAAAACGCATTCCCCGTCTGCGCTTCGGTGTTCTGGATTTGCTGATCGAACGCATCGACAAACCACCGCAGACGTTGCGCGGATTTGCGCAGCGGTTGGTCGGTCTTGGTCAAATCATGCGTTTGCATGGCGTCCGATCCTATAGATGCGATGAGGTTTCATCAAGAAAATGGGCCAAAGCCGCGTGGCTCTTGAAGGCGGTTTCCGCTTCTGACTGGAGGGCGCGGACAAGGGCCATCGACAGATCCAGCAGCTTTTCTTCTTCCTCGAGCGTGTCCGCCCGTTTCGACGCGAGCCAGACAGCAATCGCCATAAGTGCCAAGTCGACTTCGGTTTCTTCTTCCCTTTTGATGCCCAGCGTCACCCCGGGCATTCCACCGATGGCGGAGGATTGCAGCAGGTCGAGGAACAGCGAAGCCGCCAAGTCAAAACCTGTCTTGCCGCCGTCCGGTTGCAAGCGCGACAATCGGTCTGCTACGATGTTTTCACTGATGAGGTGGCGATGGTCGACGCGGGACTGGTTCAGGTGCTCCCAGGCGAACACGATCACACTTGCGGCAGCACTAACTCCGGTTTTGTCCAACGCGATGCCTCGTGCAAACTGCGCGGCATCGCTGATCCTCTCCATGTCGATCGGCGCATGGAGCAGGCGTTTGCCGGCTTGCTCGAATGCCTGCATCGCGCTGTGAAAGCGACTGCGCAACGGTTCCGGCAACAGTTTGGAGGCGGGCTCCAGCATGTCTTCCGTAGCATCCGCAAGGTTCACCACGCCGCGCAATGCGTCGCGGATCGGCATGTTCATGTCATGCAAGAGAGTGAATTTCTTCGGGCTGGCAACCATCATATCCACCTCCTCGTTTGGATGTTAGCACATGGTCGGTTGACCAATCTAGCCTCTACCGGTGCCGCGTTTTCCGGATGTCTTGCAGTCTTTGTGCGGTCGACCTCAAGACGGTTGGCAGCGCGCCTGACATCACCAATATCAGTCCGCTGCGGCAACTGCGCGCCCGGTCTTTGCGTCAGCGGTTTCAAGCAAGGTTCGCGCGGTAATCTCATCGGTGATCAGGACATTTGGTGCAAGCGACGTGATGCTGGCGCGCAGGATTTCGATCTTTTCCCGGCCCCCCGACATGAGAACTTTTCTTGGAACGCGTTTCAAGCGATCGAGCGACATCGAGATCGACCGATTGTTGACCGGATGGTCCACGATATTTCCGTCCTTGTCGAGGAAGTGATACAGGAAATCGCCGACCGCACCCGCCGCGATCAGCGATTGACGGTCCGACTCCGTGATGTGACCCGAGCGATAGGACGTGGTCAAAGAGGTGATCCCGCCGCAGGACAGCAAGGCCACGTCGCAGGCTTCGGCGAGTTGCAGGATTTGATCGAGACCACAGTTCTCCAACAGCGCGTGCCGTGTTTGCGGCGAATCCACAACTGCCGGGGCAGAAATCAGATAGCCTTCGGCTTCGAACAGTTCGGCGAATTGCCACGCAAATTCGGCAGGGTTGAAGCGTCTGGCTTGTGCAATGCCGCCGAGAAGGGACACAACCCGCACGTCAGACAGGGGCTTTTCCTCGATATAGGGCAACATTGCGTGAAGCGTTTTTCCCCAACCCACGCCAACGGTCATGCCGTTTTCCATCAGGTTCGACACATAGGTGCCAGCGGCCGCGGCGATCACCCGTGTCGGGTCGTCTTCGATGGCTTCCATCGGCGCAACGATGGCCTGTTCGAGATCGTAGTGATCCTGAAGCTGTTGTTGTAGTTCGATCAGTTCGGTCAATTCCGACTTGATCCGGATCACAACCTCGCCACGTTTCTTGGCTTCGGACAGCAGACGGGTCACCGTGATCCGGTTCACGCCAAGCTTTTTGCCCACATCGGATTGGGTCATGCCTTCGATGTAGTAAAGCCATGCGGCGCGGACCCGAAGCTGGTCTTGCGATTTTGCCATCGGTGCGCCCCCTTGTGATCTGGCTTATGTCTCTGGCTTTTGACAGGTAACCGATGTTTTCGGTGAGTGACAATCAACAACTGATCAAACGCTGGCCGAGAGAATCCGGCCCACGGCGTCACTGTTTTCGATCTGGGGCATGTGCCCAACGCCGTCAAAAAGGTGAAGCGCCATCTTGCCCGGAGCGCGTAGCGCGTGTTTCCAGGGGATGATCGCGTCCTGTTTGCCCCAGATGATCCGGGTCGGTGTGTCGATCCGTTCAAGTGCCGCGCGCAGGTCGAATGCCTGAACCCCATCGGGAAAGAGAATGTCGGCAAGACGCGACTGTGCCGCGCGCAGGTTGGCGTCCTCGCGGCCCGCCATCGCGAGCCGGACATAGCTGTCGGTCACGATGTCTTCGTTCGCCACTAGGCTGCGCAGCCACGGGCCAAGGCTTTCGGCACGGGTGGCCCGGCAGATCCCCGACAGTGCATCGCCATTGATATCCGGGCCAAGTCCCGCAGGTGCGATCAGTGTCAATGAAGACAGACGTTTTGCCCGCGTGTCGGCCAATCCAATGCTGATGGCACCCCCAAGGCTGTGACCAACCAGATGCGCTGTCTCGAGACCAAGATCGTCAAAGGCGCGGCGCACTTCGCGGACAAGATCGGCGAAACTGTCGATGCGCAGTTTCGGCGATTTGCCGTGACCGGGCAGGTCGATGCGGATCAGCGGGCGGTGTTTCAGATGCGTCTCAACGGGAGCCCAGGACATCGCGTCGCTGGCAAAGCCGTGGATCATCACAATGGGTGTGCCGGTGCCACCTTTTGAGCGGGTCACGGCAAGAGCGCCGGTTTCCACCTTGAATGTTACGGGTGCGGCCAGCTGGGCAGGGCGCGTGTCTCGCAGAGCGATTTCGTTTTCGACGTCCAGCGCCTGCACCCGTCCGCGCGGACCGGTTCCGATCAGGTCTGCGATGTTCAGGCCCGCACCGCTGGCCAAGGAGCGTGCGCGCGGGGTGGCGCGGACCTTGCCCGTGGCGTCCCCGGCAATGGCGTCAACCAGTTCTAATTCGGCCTCGACGGGCTTGGTGTCGTTCGGAACGTCCGCCGCGACTGGTTCAGGCTTGGGTGCGGCCCCGGCTTGCCCCGCAAACGGTGCGGGTTGTTCGCCCACCTCTTCGCCCTCGGCATAGAGCCAGGCGCAGGGTGTGCCGATTGGGATGTCCATGCCCTCTGGGGCGGTGTGGTACAGGATGCCGTCGGCAGGCGCTTCGACCTCCATTGCGGCCTTGTCTGTCTCGATGTCGAACAGAGGATCGCCCTTGGACACGCGTTCGCCCTCGGCAATATGCCACGACATGATCTTGCCTTTGGCCATGTCCATGTCGACCTTGGGCATGATGACTTCGGTTGGCATCAGACGCGTCCCCTTGCCAGATTGCGCGCGGCCTCCAGGATGTCGGGCACCTGTGGAACAACCGCTTTCTCAAGCTCCGGATTATAAGGGATCGGGCATTCGGCCCCTCCCAGCCGGACGATCGGCGCATCAAGGTAGTCGAACGCGTCGCTTTCGGCGACCATCGCCGACACCTCGGCACCTACGCCCAGTGTCTTGACCGCCTCGTAGACGCAGACCAGCCGTCCGGTCTTGCGGACCGAGGCGAGCACCGTGTCGCGGTCCATAGGACGGATCGTGCGCAGGTCGATCACCTCGGCTTCGATGCCTTCGGCGGCCAATGTCTCGGCCGCATCAAGCGCTTTGTGCACCATGATCGAGGTGGCAACGATGGTCAGGTCCTTGCCTTCGCGCATCACCGCCGCCTTGCCGATGGGTGTCGTGTAATAGCCGTCGGGCACATGCCCCTTCATCTTGTAGAGGATCTTGTGCTCGTAGATCATCACCGGATCGGGATCTTCCAGCGCAGCCAGCAATAGACCCTTCGCATCGGCAGGTGTCGCGGGTTGGACCACCTTCAGACCCGGCACATGCGCGGTCCACGCTTCAAGGCTCTGGCTGTGCTGCGCAGCAGCGCCCGTGCCGGACCCCGAGGGAAAGCGCATGACCACAGGCACCGACACTGCGCCGCCCAGCATGTAACGGATCTTGGCCGCCTGATTGACGATCTGTTCCATCCCGAGCGTCGCGAAGTCCGAGAACTGGAATTCGAAGATCGGCCGAAGCCCGGTCATCGCGGCACCGACAGCGACGCCAGCGCCGCCCAACTCGGAAATAGGCGTGTCCATGACACGGTCAGTGCCGTATTTCTCGACCAGATCGCCAGTGACGCCAAAGGCCCCGCCATAAACTCCGATATCCTCGCCCATGAGGATGACGCGTTCATCGCGGACCATGGCGATATCCATGGCTTCGCGGATGGCCTCGGCATAGGACAATTCGCGCAGGTCGGTCTTGCTGTGCATGTTCATGATGCAGTCTCTTCGGTGTAGACGTCGCGGGTGACCTCTTCGATCTTCGGGTTGTCGCCCTCGGTCGCAAAGGCGATGGCCTCTTCGATGATCCGGGTGGCGTCGGCTTCGATCCCTGCAACCTCGTCCTCGGTTGCGATCTTGTGGTCCACCAGCAGCTTCGCCATCGCGGCAATCGGGTCGCGAGACTGCCACTCGGCGATCTCTTCCTTGGTGCGGTAGCGGTTGCGGTCCGATTTGGAATGCCCGCGCCAGCGGTAAGTGACGTTCTCGACAAGGCTCGGGCCTTCACCGTTGCGGGCGCGCTCGACAGCGGCATCCACCGCTTCGGTCACGGCGGAAAAGTCGTTCCCGTCGACGGTCACGCCTGGCATGGCATAGGCCACCGCCCGATCCGCGATGTTCTTGACCGCCGTCGAGCGTTCGGTCGAGGTCGACATACCGTACTTGTTGTTCTCACAGACGAATACCACCGGCAGGTTCCAAACCTTGGCCATGTTCAACGCCTCGTGGAACGCGCCCTCGTTGTTCGCACCGTCGCCGAAGAAACAGATCGTGACGGCCCCTGTGCCCAGCCGCTTGGCCGACAGGGCCGCGCCCACGGCGATGGGTAGACCCCCCCCCACGATGCCATTCGCGCCCAGATTGCCCTTGCTTGGGTCGGCGATATGCATCGACCCGCCGCGCCCTTTGCAATAGCCGCTTTCCTTGCCGAAGAATTCCGCGAACATGCGCGACAGGTCCGCACCTTTGGCGACGCAATGGCCATGACCCCGGTGGGTCGAGGTGATCTTGTCCTCGTCGCTCAGCGACATGCAGGACCCAACCGCTGACGCTTCTTGCCCAATGCTCAGGTGCATCGTGCCATGGATCAGCCCGCGCATGTAGCTGTCTTCCGCGCCTTCCTCGAATTTGCGGATCAGGTACATCTTTTTGAGAGCCTCTTTCAGCTCCTCCGCACTGTACCGCGAAATGGCGTAGGGCACGTTATTGGGTATCACGGTGTCACGCATTGAGAAGGTCCTTCCCATAAAGCATCATGTCCTGACGGCGGCGCAGCTCGACCAACCGCGAGTGCGGCAGGGTCGTGTTGGCGAGGGTGATCAGCTCACCTTTCTTGATCGGCGCCGTCACCTTGGCTCCGGTCAGCATCCCGGCGGGCAGGGCGCGCGCGGCTTGCGCCCGACCCACTTCCATCGCCCAGGCGCGGTAGGTGTATTCCCCGATCTGGTCGAGCGTATCGCCCGGCTGCAGATCCTTCTTGGCCAAGGCGCAGACCTCGACCACCGGCTTTTCAAGTGGAACCATGTCGGCCTTGCCGTAGAGCACGGAACGCGCGCAAGTCAGCGGCACTTCGAGCGAGGTCAGGTGGTAGGGGCGGATGAATTCGTAGTAGGGGCCGTCGCCCATCTTGAGGTCTTTCATCCGCTCGTGGATGCGCGGATGTTCGGCCTCCACGATGCAGAAAACGCCCGGTGACACGCCTTTGCCGATGGAGTAATCGACTTTTCCGATCCCTGACAGGATGCCGCCATCCTTTTGCGGGATCAGCACCTTCGCAAGTTCCTTTGGTCCCGCGGCGGGTCCGTGCATTCCGTCCACATCCGGGATCAGCCCGGTGGCATTGCCGATGGCGGCCATTTCAACGGCGGTTTTCGACCCGTCCACGAACTCCACCAGAAGGCGCGGGTTCATGTGGCGCCGGATCGCTTCTGCCTCATACGCGTCCGGTGTCGCATCGATGTTCAGCGGGTTGTTCTTGCCTTTGCCGGCACAGACCACCTTGTGACCCATGGCGGTCACGAACTCGATCAGCTCCATGCACGAAGACGGCTCGTCGCCCGCGCCCAGCGAATAGACAACGCCCAACCGGTCCGCCTCGTTGCGCAGGTAAGCGCCGATGGTCACGTCCGCTTCGACGTTCATCATGGTCAGATGCTTGCCGCGCTCCATTGCCCTTAGGCCGATTTCGGCGCCCACGGCGGGAATGCCGGTCGCATCGATCACCACGTCAATTAGTCCCGATTCGAGGATCAGGTCGGCATTGTCGGTGATTGCCGTTTTGCCCGACTCGATGATTGCGTTGAGACTGTCAGTAGAGGTCGCGTCCTGACTGTGCCCGTCCTCTCCAGTGGCGATGGACACGGCCTTGTGTGCGTTCGGTACGTTGAGCTCCGAGATCGCCGCCACGTCCACTCCGTCCATCATCGCAGCGCGGGTCACGATATCGGTTCCCATTTCGCCTGACCCGATCAGTCCGATGCGAACAGGTTTGCCAGAAGAAGCTCGGGCGGCGAGGTCTTTCGCCAATCCGGTCAGTGCGATGTTGGATGCCATGCGTCTTTTCCTGTCGCTGAAGTTCGCTGGGAATATCCTGAACAATTGATGTCTAGTCAATAAAAATGTTCAAAAAACATAGAAATGTTCTTGACGAAAGGAGTGATCGTGAACAATGGTTCATAAGTGCAATTAGGTGTTCCGATGCTCTCGCGCCGCACAGGAGGCTGCTTGAGGCGGAAAAAAATAGGTAATTGCGCCATCAAGGGAGGAAAATGATGGAATTCAGAGGAAGACTATCCAGACGGTCGTTCATGGCGAGTGCATCCGCCATGGGAATCGCCGCAACTGGCTCCACCTGGGGCGGCAAGCTGCTCGCAGCCAGCCACCTGCCGGATCCGCAAAGCGTGCTCGACGGGATCTCGATCTCGCAATACGTCCGCGCGGATTATCGCGATCTCTATGGCATGTCGGATGACAAGCCGATCTGGGACAACAGCAAAGACTGGATTCGCACCGTTGACTGGGAGGCTGTTCGTTCCGAACTTGCCGGCACAACGGTTCGTTTCGCCATCGGTGCCGCCGACACCGAATCCGCAGCCGAAGGCCTTGTGCCCTTCGAAGCGCTCTCGGGGATCAAGGTCGAGCTGGTTCCGATCCCGGATGACAGCTTCTACGACAAAGCGCTTGCCGAATTCATTTCGGGCAATGCCTCGTTCGACGCGTTGCAGTTTTTCTCGCCTTGGCTGGGTGACTTCGCAGCGCCGGGCTTCCTCTATCCGCTGCAGGAGTTCGCGGACAAGTGGAAGCTTCCGCTTGACGACTTCTACGACACGTACCGTCTGAACTATGGCTATTTCAACGGCCAGATGTACGGTATCCCGTTCGACTGCGACATTCAGATGGTCCACCTGCGCAAAGGCTATCTCGAGCAGGTTCTGGGTGGTCCGATCGACAAGGCAAACTCGGTTCCGACCTATGACGAACTGATCCGCCTGTCCGGCGAACTGAACAAAGTGGAACCCGGTGTGTCCGGTGTGGGCCTGATGGCGGCACCCGGCTTCTGGTCGACCTACACATGGGAACACATTGCGGCGCAGGCCGGTATGATGCTGTTCGACGAAAACTGGGAGCCGATCTTCAACGGCGATGCGGGCATGAAAGGTCTCGAGATCATTCTCGAACTGGCCAAGAACGCAAACGAAGGTCACGCTGGTGCAGGTTGGCCGGAAAACCGTGCCGCATGGCTGGGCGGGCAGGTTGCCACGAACATCAGCTGGCAGGACAGCGGCACACAGGCCATGCGTCCCGACCAGTCGCAGATCGTCGACGATTTCGTCACGATCTACGAACCGCGCATCTCGGGTGGCCGCTTTGCCCCGCCGAACATCGCGGGTTCGACCTCGTGCGTGTCTGCCTCGGCGCAGAACCCGGAAGGTGCATTCCTCATGCTGGGCTTCCTGACCACGGCGTCGATCATGGCGATGAACGAAGCCAACGCAAATGGCGTGGCGCCGGGTTACAAGTCGGTTCTGGAGAACGAAAACCTTCAGGCCGTGTCGCAGCCCGCAAAAGTCTGGGGCGACAGCCTGCATCACGCATGGTGCAGCCCGCGTCTTCCCGGGGCCTTCCCGATCGAACAGGCCATCGGCAACGAGATCAACCGCGCCGTAGTCGGCCAGATCTCTGCGAAAGAAGCGCTCGACAACGCGGCGGCTGCGGTCAAGCAGATCATGTCGTCGAACGGCTTCTATCAGGGCAATGATCCGGTAGACTATGCTCAGGCGGCACCGGGGCTCTATGTCGGCGAAGGCAAGTCTTTGCCGTTCTAAGGGTCTTAGACTAAGCGCAAACTGGACAGGATCGAGATTGTCATGAGCAATCCAGCTCTGTCGGACTCCGGGGCGGCACACGCTGCCCCGGCACAGCCGACGCACCGCAGATTCAAGCGGCGCAGCAAGCGCATGAAAGCCTTGCTGCCCTACATACTGGTCGCGCCGGCGGTTCTGTATCTGATGTTGATCACGCTCTATCCGGGCATCTTTGCGATCACTCAGAGCTTCTACAACGTCAAGTTCGGACCGTGGCAATGGGCCGGGTTCGACAATTACACGCGCCTGATGGGCGACTACCAGTTCTGGGGCGCGCTCTGGAACACCTTTGTCATCGGCTCGATTTCATTGATCCTGCAATGCGTGATCGCACTGGCGCTGGCGTTCTATGCCTATCGCGACCCGTGGGTTCAGGGGTGGCGGATCATCTTCCTTATTCCGATGCTCTTCATGCCCTCGGCGGTGGCCTTCATCTACAAGCTGGCCTTTCTGGACGCACGGGTGGTCGCGGATTTGTTCATCCGGGTCGGTCTGCTGGACGGCAACGTCGCGTGGCAGTCGTCAACATGGCTCAGCCGGATGATCCTGATCATCGCCGATGTCTGGCAATGGACTCCGTTTCTTTTCATCATCTTCGTCGCCGGTCTTCAGGCACAGGATGAAGAAGTGGAAGAGGCCGCGCGGCTCGATGGCGCATCTTGGTATGCGATCTTCTGGAACATCTCACTGCCTATGATGAAGCCGATCATCGCGGTCGCGCTCATCCTGCGGGCCATCGACATCACCACGATGTTCACCAACGTCTTCATCATCACAAAGGGTGGTCCGGCCTTTGGTACCGAAACCATCAGCTATTTCATATACCGGACGGGCTTCAAGTTCTTCAACTTCGGCTATGCCTCGGCCGCATCGGTGATCATGTTGATCATCACGATCATCATTGCGCAGTTTGTCGTCAAACGCGCCTTTGTCTCGGCGAGGACCTGAGCCATGGCATCTGCCCGCAAACGTTCCCGCGGCGAAAGCCTTGCCCTGCGCTACGCGATCCTTGGCGCATGGGCTTTGTTCTGCCTTGTTCCGGTTCTGTGGTTCCTGTCCATCGGCCTGCGCCCCCGGACCGAGATCATCACGCCGCAACCGATCTACTTCCCGACCTTCAGCCTCGATGCATGGCATATGATCTGGGAAGACTGGCCGATGGGAAAATACCTGCGCAATTCGGTGCTGGCCATCATCGGGTCGGTGATCATCGACCTCGTGTTGGCGATCCCCGCCGCCTACTCGCTGTCGCGCTTCGAATACAAAGGGCGGGACGATATCGGGTTTTACATCCTGTCGACCCGCATGATGGCGCCCGCCATCGTTGCGGTGCCGATCTTCTTCCTGTTCCGCAATTTCGGGCTTTTGGACACGATCTGGGCGCTGATGCTGATCTATGCCGCCATCAACCTGAGCTTTGTGACATGGATCATCCGGTCCTACATGCTGGACATCCCGAAGGAACTGGAAGACGCCGCCAAGACCGATGGGGCGGGGGAATTGCGCATTCTCTGGGAAATCATCATTCCGGCGATCCTGCCCGGGATCATCACGGCGTCCGTGATCGCGATGATCTTCGCGATCAACGAATTCCTTTTCACGCTGCTCATCGCCTCGACGCCCGACGCCTACACCATGTCGGTGGCGCTGGCGAACTTCACCGGCGGGTCGGACGGTGTGATCTACAATGCAATCGCGCTGGTCGCCTTCCTCGCGTTCCTCCCGGTGTTCCTGGTTGTCGTGCTGATCCAGAAACATCTCTCACGCGGTCTGACCATGGGGGCCGTCAAAGGATAAGAAATGGCAAGAATCCAACTCAACAACATCCAGAAACGCTGGGGCGCCATCTGGGGTGTCCGGGACGTGAACCTCGACATCGCGGATGAGGAATTCGTCGTCTTCCTTGGCCCCTCGGGCTGCGGCAAGACCACCACCATGCGCATGATCGCAGGTCTTGAAGAGCCATCCGAAGGCGAGATCGTCATGGACGGCGAGGTGATGAACGACATCGACGCCCGCGACCGGGATGTGGCGATGGTGTTCCAGGGCTACGCGCTCTATCCCAACATGACGATCTACGAGAACATCCGCTTTCCCTTGCGCATGCGCGGCGTTCCGAAGGAGCAGCATGATGCCCTGATCCGCCGTGCGGCAGGACTGGTCGAACTGGTCGACTACCTCGACCGCAAACCCAGCGCATTGTCAGGCGGTCAGCGCCAGCGCGCCGCGTTGGCCCGTGCCATCGTGCGCCAACCGCATGCGTTCCTCATGGACGAGCCGCTGTCGAACCTCGACGCCAAGCTGCGTCAGCACATGCGCGTGCAGATCAAGCATATCCAGCGCGAGCTGAAGATCACCACCGTCTACGTGACCCATGACCAGATCGAAGCGATGACGCTCGCAGACCGCATCGTGATCATGGACAAGGGCGCGATCCAGCAGATCGGCACGCCGGACGAGATCTACAACGATCCCGCGAACACCTTTGTCGCCAACTTCATCGGTGCGCCGCCTATGAACCTGATCGCAGGCAGGATGGAGCAGGGCATCTTCACAGCGCCCGGTGTCCGCGTAGAGGGGCTGCCCGCCAAACATGACGGCAAGGTCACTCTGGGCGTGCGCCCCGAGGATTGCGCGGTGACGGCCGAGGCCGGTCATCTGACGGGCAGCGTCTACGGGGTCGAGCCGACGGGCGACATGACCTATCTCACGCTCAAGGCAGGGGACAAGCTGATCGAGGTGAAGGCCCATCGCGACTATCGCGCGGACTTGAATTCCGACGCGTCTGTCGGCTTTGATCCCAAGCGGATTTACCTTTTCGATACGGCCTCCGGTCAGCGCCTGCGCTGACGCCGCACAGGATGGAGAACAACCCATGACCTTTGACTATACCTCGATGGGGTTTCACACCTTTGACGCGCTGTGCCGCCCGGTGACCGAAATCCCCCCCGGCGGAAACACCTATTTCGTCGATGAATTTACGTTGGCTGTGTCCGGCGCTGCGGGCTCAGCGGCCATCGTCGCGGCCAAGCATGGGCTTAAGGTTCAGGCTGTGGGCGGTGTCGGCAATGACCTGATGGGCGATTGGGTCCTGCGTCGCTTTGGCGACTTCGGCGTCGATACCGAGATGATGCAGCGCATCCCCGACATGACCACCTCGTCCAGTGTTGTGACCACCCGCCCCGATGGGGCGCGCCCGGCACTCCACAAGCGCGGTGCGACGGCGGGGTTCTATGTCACTGATGACCAAATGGACCGGGTTCTGGACACCAAAATCCTGCACATCGGCGGCGTCGGCCTCATGGACGCGATGGACCAGGGGCGCAATGCCGAACTTCTGGCCGAGGCCAAGGCCCGCGGCATCACCACCACGCTGGATGTCTTCGCCTCAACTCCCGAGGATTTCCCACTGATCCGCCCGCTTCTGGCGCATACCGACTACTTCATGCCGTCCGAGGAAGAGGCGATGGCCCTGTCGGGCATGACCGATTATGAACAGATCGCCGCATTCCTACTGGATCAGGGCGTCGGTGCTGTCATCCTGACGCTTGGCGCAGATGGGGCCATGTACCGCGATCAGCGCGGTCAGAAGATCGACATCCCATCTTACAAGATCGATGTGGTCTGCACCTGTGGCTGCGGCGATTGCTTCAACGCGGGCTTTGCCACCGGGCTGCATCTGGGCCGTTCCATTGAGGACTGCATCCGCTTCGGACAGGCATCCTCGGCACAGAACGCAATGGGGCTTGGTTCCCAGGCGGTTGTGTCGTCGCTCGAAAACACCATCGCCTTTATGGAGACCACGCCGATCCGCGCGTGATCCGGTCTGCAACACCCTAACGAAAGCCACTGAATGCCCCCCGCGATCATCTTCGATCTCGACGGCTGCCTTGTGGACAGTGAAGTGCTGTCGCTCAAGGCCATCGCCGACGAGGCGCACCGTCTGGGTGCCCAAGACCTGAATCCGCGCGACTTGGGGAAAGAGGTGCTTGGCCTCAAGATGTCGCGCATCGCCGAATTGATTGCAGACAGGGCAGGGCGGCCTGCGCCCGAAGACTTCGCGCAACGTATTGACCGAGTTCTGATGGATCAGTACCCGACCGACCTGAACCCAATCGACGGCGCATACGACCTGTTGTCAGCCCTTCATCATGCCGGGTGTCACATGGCGGTCGCCACGGGCAGTTCAAAGGCACGAATGGCGCTGGCCCTGCGCACAACGGGACTTGATGGCTTCTTCGAAGGCCGCGCGTGCAGCTCTGACCAGGTCGAACATGGCAAACCCGCGCCGGACCTCTTTCTTTTGGCAGCCAAGGTGATTGGTCGTGCGCCGGGCGATTGCATCGTGATCGAGGATTCCCCGCATGGCGTCGAAGGCGCTTTGGCCGCCGGGATGACACCTGTCGGGTTTGTCGGCGGTGGGCATTTTGAAGGTCGGCGCGACGATCACGCGGATACGCTCAGACAAGCAGGCTGCGTGTCGATTGTGGATCGTCTGGATAGGTTTCGGGATTTGGTCCTGTCCGGACACCTCATGTGACAGGAAAAACGCGAGGCCGATCCGGCCCCGCGCCCTTTTTTACCATTTGGTCAAATCTCAGCGGCTGGGTTTTTTGCCGAAGGCGACCGCAAGAACGATGATCGCACCCGCCACCATCATCTGCTCGGACACGTCCAGCCCCATGATGATCAGACCGTTGTTGATGGTCCCGATCAGCAGGGCGCCCACGAAAGTGCCGATGATCGTGCCCTTGCCTCCGAACAGGCTTGTTCCCCCAAGGATCACAGCCGCGATGGCGGCGAGTTCCGCGCCTTCGCCGAAGTTGTAACGCGCGGTTCCCATCATCCCGGTCCAGAGCATCCCGGCCAAAGCCGCGCCGACACCGGTGATCAGGAAGCAGATGATTTTCACACGCTTGGTGTTGATGCCGGAATAGCGCGCCGCTTCGCGGTTGCCTCCGGTGGCCAGAACTTGCCGACCGAAGGGTGTATAGCGCAGCACCACATGGCCGAGGATCGCCACGGCAACAGCCCAGAGGAACAGGGTGGGGACCACGCCGATCGTGCCGGGGCCGAACACCATGTCGAAGGTCTCGTTCCGCACGGGCACGGGGTTGGTGTAGGTGATCCGCATGTCGATGCCGCGCACCAGCTGCATCATGCCCAGCGTCACAAGGAAAGACGGGATCGACAGGGCGGTGACGAAGAACCCGTTGACCAGACCGACCGCCACGCCGCACAGCAATCCTGCGATCACGCCGCCGACAAATCCGTATCCCGCCTGTATCGCCAGCGCCGACACAAGCGCCGCCAGCGCGGCAGTCGAACCGACGGACAGGTCCAGTTCGCCTGACGAAATGATGAAGGTCATCGCGATGGAAATCACCGCGATCATCGCGGTTGTGCGGGCGATGTTGAAGAGGTTCGACACCGTCAGGAAGCCCTTGTCGCCAATGGTGACGGCAAAGAAAAGAAGCACACCGGCAAAGCAGATGTAAACGATGTTTTCGCGCCAGTTGATGCGTCCGAGATGGAACGATCTTTCTTGCGGCATGGGGTCAGCCTTGGACTGCATGGTGCAGAGCCTCCTCAGATTGCACGTCTTTGCGGTTCATGTTCCCGATCACGCTGCCATCGTAGATGATGAGCAGCCGGTCGCTGATCGCGAGCAGCTCTTCGAATTCGGATGAAATGACGACAACCGCCGTGCCTGCATCCGCGATCTCGCGTACTTTGCGCACCAGTTCGGATTTCGCGCCGATATCGACACCGATGGTCGGCTCATCAAGGATCAGGACTTTGGGTTTGCGCTCCAGCCACTTGGCGAGAACGATCTTTTGCTGATTGCCGCCGGACAGAAGGTAGACCTCTTGTTCCGGGCCTTCGCACTTGATCTTGAGGTCCGCGATATGCCGGTCGGATGCCGCGCGCGCGGTCGTGTCCCCGACAAACAGGTTGCGCGTGAAGCGGGCAAGGTTCGGCAGGATCACGTTGTCCCGAAGGCTGTGATCCAGAATTAGGCCCTGTGTCCGGCGGTCCCCGGGCACCAGCCCGACGCCTGCCTCAATGGCATCGCGATTACTGCGCACGGAATGGCCATCAATCCGGACAGACCCGCCGTCAATCTGGCGAATGCCGAAAATGGCCTCGACAATCTCGGTGCGGCCCGAACCGGTGAGTCCGGCAAGTCCAAGGATCTCGCCGGGGCGGACATCAAAGCTCACGTCGTCCACATATCCGTTCACCCGCAGGTTCTCGACCTCGAGAACGGGGGCCGCCGTCATGTCGACGTCGCGCGCGACCCAATCCAACGCGGCGGTGCTGTCAGAGCCAAGCATGGCGCGGATCAGCTCTTCCATTGTCACGTCACTTGTGTCGGCCGTCAGCATGTCGCGCCCGTCACGCATCGCGGTGATACGGTCGCAAATCTGGTAAATCTCGGCCATGCGGTGCGAGATGTAGACGATGGAAATGCCTTGCTTTTTCCACTGGTTCACCAGCCGGAAGAGGGTCTCAACCTCGCTTTCGGACAGCGAAGCGGTGGGCTCGTCCATCACGATGATTCGGGCGTTCTTGGACAACGCCTTGGCGATCTCGACCATCTGTTTCGCGCCGACGCTCAGGTCTTCGACACGGGAGCGCGGGTCGATGTTTTCGCCGAATTCGCGCAGGATCTCGTGGGCGCGGCGGATCATTTCCGCATCGCGGATGAAGATGTTGTTGCCGCGTTTCGGCTCGTGACCCAGAAAGATGTTCTGGGCGACGGTCAGGGTGGGGATCAGGCTGAATTCCTGAAAGATCATCGCGATCCCGGCGGCTTCTGCATCGCGGGGTGCGGCAAAGCTGACATCCTGTCCGTCGATCTGCACGATGCCGGCATCCCGCTGATAGACGCCTGTCAGGATCTTCATGAGGGTGGACTTGCCCGCGCCGTTTTCGCCCATCAGGGCATGGCATTCGCCCTTGCGAAGAGTGAACCCGGCATGGCGCAGCACGGGGTTCCCGTTGAACGCCTTGTCGATGTCCCGCATGGTCAAAACATCTGTCGACATGTCGTGCTCCTCCTCACGGACAAGCCGTACGCCACGGGGAGGCGTGGCGTACGGCAAGCTGCATCAGTTGCTGGCCAGATCGGCTTGCATCGTTTCCGGCAACGGGATGCGGTAGATCTTCTCATACGCCTCGGCGAGGTTGTCGCGGCTCACACGAACCGGCGGCACCGAGATGTAGGAGGGCAGGCTTTCGCCGATCAGCGCCAGCGCACCGGCGCTCGCTTCGGTCACGCCCTGTGTGTAGGGCTGTTGGGTCGAGATGCCGGCGATGAAGCTGTTGGCAGCCATCTCTGCGGCGACGATCTGATCGAAATTCTCGTTCACGATCTTGAAGTCCGCCGGACGCTTGCCATTGATGCGGGCGGCTGTGGCAGCACCCATCGCCGGGATCGACCACGACCCGTAAACACCCTGCAGCGTGGGATAACGGGCGAGCAGGGCCTGTGCCACTTCCTGACCCTTGTTCGGGTTGTCATGACCGGCGGCAGCGACCAGTTGCAGATCGGGATACTTGGCGATCATGCGGGCAATGAAGCCGATGTAGCGCAGATTGGTCACGTGGAAGTCGTTTGCGTAATACATCGCCGCGACATCGCCTTTGCCGCCGACTGCGTCGTTCAAAAGGTCAGCCAGATACATGCCAAGGGCAAGGTTGTCGGACGAGATCACCGACACGTAGTCCTCACCGGGCTGCATGCCGTCGGCGGCCTGGTCGATGAACACGGTCTGCGAACCGGCATCGGCAAGGCGCTGGAACGCGGATGCGGTGGTCGCGGTGTTCAGCGGGATCGATACCACCAGATCGGGCTTCAGAACCGAGATCGCGTCAAGGTCGGAAATCTGGCGTGCGTCTTCCCAGTTCGCATTGGTTTCTGCGACCACTTCGATGCCCAGATCGGCAAAGGTTTCCTTGAGGCCCAGAAGCTGCTGCGAGGCCCAGTCGTCACCCAGCCAACCCATTGAGATCGCAGCGGTAAAATTGCCTGCGCGGATCTTTTCTTTTTGCTCTTCGGTGATCTGGATCTCGGTGTAAAGCACACCTTCCTCACCGCGCGGTCCAAGGCTGACGACGGTCTGGGACAGATCGTCGATCTTGGCCAGCTCCAGCGTGCGTTCTGTCGGCGCCTTGTACCACAGCGGGTGACGGACATCGCCGATATTTTCCTGCGCAAAGGCGGGCAGGGACAGGCCAAGGATGGCAGCGGTTGCGCCAGTGGCCATGAGGGTTCTACGGGTCAACTTCATTTTGGTCTCCTCCGATGGAAGTTTTCGCGTTAAGGGGGTGACCGCCGATCAGCGGTCGAGCATGAATTCCTTGAGCATCGCCGCAAGGCGATCCTGCGCTTCGAGCGCAAGTGAGTGACCGCATTCCTCGAAGACGGCGGCTTTCTCGACGCCGTTGGACAGTCGCGCCATCTGTTCCTCGACCAGCGGTCCAAAGAATTCCGGCGCGCCCACGGTCATGATGGGCAGGGTGAGTTTCTCGTTGCGCAATTCGCGCACGATCTCAGCGTTCTTGAAGGCGGCGCGATAGGTTTCGAGCGTACCCCGCAGACCACCCGGCGCCTTGAGGCTGGCGACCCACTCGTTCATCGCCTCTTCGGTGATGGCGTTGGGGTTCCAGGTCTCGGCCTTGATCCAGAATTCCCAGAACTCGCGTTCCTTGCCGTTGATCAGCATCTCGGGCAGGTGGGGGATCCAGAAGAAGGGGATGTGCCAGACCCAGACGCCGCTTTGGCGGAACTGGGACGTGATGTTGTCGGGGGTGAAAAACGACGCTTCTTCAAGACCTTCGCTCGACAGCAGCATTTCACAGAAAGACAGGGTCTTGACGCGCTTGCGTTCGGTTGCCGCCAGCACATAGGCAAATTCCGCGCCGCGGTCTTCGCCATGCACATGGAACGTGTCATGGCCAAGGAAGGTCATCAACTCTGCGAGGTCCTGCGCGTTGGTGCGGCTGTCATAGCCTTCGCTGACGGGGGGCTTGTCGGTGTAGCCAAAGCCGCGCAGGTCGGGGGCGACAACGGTGAAATGTTCGGTCAGCAGCGGGATCAGCTTGTGCCAGTAGTAGTTGGTCTTGGGTGTGCCATGGACCAGCAGCAGGGGTTCGCCCTGACCGGCAGTCACGTAGTGCATCCGGATGCCGTTCACGCGGGCACGCCCATGCTTCACCGGTGCGCCTGTATGATCGAAAATCTCGGCCATTTTTCCCTCCCTTTAGGTGCCTTTGACCATGCTCTTCACGTTGCGGGGTCTTTGTGTTCGCGGTCGGTCAGGGTGGCTTTGGGTGTGTCCCTTACGCCGCCTGAACATGTGCTGCGGTTGTGAACTTATGTTCTAACATTAGATCAAATGTCAAAATAAAAATTTCAAACGCTCAGCTTGCGTGTTCCGGGGTGGGTAGCTCAATGTGATATTGAGAAAAATAAATCTATGTAAAACAGAATATTATTTCAAAAATTGGAGGATACTCAGTCGATCACGTTGCGTGCGCTCTGCCTGGGGAATTGTCCACCTCGACACATGTAAGAACATTTGAAATGTAGTATCATTATATGTTCTTGATCTTCCGATCGGCTGAATCTCTGGGTGAACCGCACTCTGCGAGGCGTGAAACCGATTCTGTCCGTTGGTTTCGCACGGGTCGCGGGCAAAAAGTGAACCGGGTTCTGCGCGCGAACAAAGCTGCAGGTTTCGGGTGCGCGATGTCTTTTGAGGTACTTACGACGGTGCTGCTTCCGTCTCCGAAAGACGGTTCACCGTCTTGGCCATGGCGTGATCGATATGCGCCTTCATTTCGTCTTCGGCACGGGCGACATCGCCTTGCATCAACGCCTCGATCACCCGGCTGTGTTCCGTCCATGAGGTGTCGGCCGACACGACGCCGCGCACAACCACCGCCATGGATCGGCGGATGTGATGCCAGTTGGTGCGCATCGTGGTCTGGATGGTGTCGTTGCCGGCCCAAGTGTAGATCATTTCGTGGAACTCGAAATCGACAGCAATCTGCTGATGCGGATCGTTGGATCGCACCGCTTCCCAACCGCGTTTGAGCATCATCTCCGCCTCTTGTGCGGCATCCGCCGGTTTGCGCTCATGTGCGAGGCGGATCGCAAAGGGTTCGACGGCGCTGCGGAATTCGTAGATCGAGAGGAACTGCTCGGGGCTGATGCGTGAAACCACGACACCCCGGCGTCCGGTGTCTTCGACGAACCCGTTGGCCTTGAGCAGGGAGATCGCGCTGTTCACCGGCTGTCGCGAGACTTTCAGGCGGGCTGCGATCTCGTCCTGATTGAGCCGCTCCCCCGGTTCGAACTCTCCAGAACAGATCGCATTCAGCAGGATATCGTATGTTTGCTCGGTCAGCGATTTGGGCTGTTCTATCGTCTGCATGTCCATCCTTTAACACGCAGACCAGACCTTGGTCGCATGTCTTTTTCGAAGCCATAGATTAAAATAAAAATTTCGTATACGAAATACGTGTTGAATGCTTAACGCATGATTTTTGGGAGGATGAACCATGTGTGAAGTCTTTGCGGGACAAGATCCCGAACGCTACACAAGCACCACGCGGCGTTTACGCCTGAACGGTCAAAGTACGTCAATTCGCCTCGAAAACGCGTTTTGGGCAACGCTTGACGAAATTGCGGCCCGCGATGGCGTATCGACCCCGATGTTCATATCGACCCTGCATTCCGAAGTTCTGGAACGTCGCGGCGAGCCGAAAAACTTCACCTCGTTGCTGCGCTGCGCCTGCCTGAAATTCATGGAACTCAATCAATCCGGCACCGCACACGCCATGGCGGCGGAATGAGCCCCACGCACTGTCATCTGCAAAAAATAGGCGGGTAGTACAGGCATACTACCCGTGCCCCCTGACGACCCGACTACCCTGCGAATGGACATAGAAACCAACCGCAGGAGTCACCCTTGGCCAAGCAAATCCATTCGATGATCCGCGTTCTTGATGAGGAGCGGTCGGTCGCGTTCTACGACAAGGCATTTGGCCTCAAAGTCGCGGACCGGCTCGATTTCCCGGACTTCACGCTGATCTATCTGAGCAATCCCGAAACCGAGTTCGAACTCGAGTTGACCGTGAACAAGGGTCAGACCGAGCCTTACGATCTTGGCAACGGCTACGGCCACCTTGCTGTCTCGGTCACCGATCTGGACTCCGAGCATGCCCGGTTCGAGGCGGAAGGCCTCAACCCCCGCAAACTCGTGTCCTTTGCACCGGCAGGCGAGGTGATCGCCCGGTTTTTCTTCGTCGCCGATCCGGACGGGTACCAGATCGAGGTGCTCGAACGCGGTGGGCGGTTCAAGTGATCAGGCCGCACCCGTCCTACCCAACGGGTGCACATCAAACAGGGAGGAGACTACACATGTCACAGAAAGAAAGCCTGCGTGGGCTGACCCGGCGTGACCTGCTCAAGCGCGCAAGTGCTGCGGGTGCGTCCTTTGTCGTCGGGACCGGGTTCCTTGCCGCGCCTGACGCGGCATGGGCCTATGAAGCCACGCATCTCGATGCAGAAACCTTTGCCACGCTTGTCCAGATGGCGCGCGATATCTATCCGCATGATCAGGTGGCCGATGAATACTATGTGATCGCGGTCAAGGGCTATGACAGCGCCGATGCCGCCGCAGGGATCACGGCCGGGATTGCCGCATTGAATGCGGCCGCTCAGGGCAAGGGCTTTGACAGCTATCTCGCCACGGGATGGGAACGCGACCGCGTCGACATTCTGCGCGGCATGGAGGACAGCGCGTTCTTCCAGCAGATCCGCGGCGGACTGGTCACAGGCCTCTATAACCAGAAGGCGGTCTGGCCGATCTTTGGCTACGAGGGCGAGTCCTTCTCGCAGGGCGGTTACATCGATCGCGGTTTCAACGACATCAACTGGCTATAATCGAAACCCGCCGCGTTGCCTGCTTTGGCGACCTCTCGTGACCGCTAGGAGACGAGACCGGGTCGACCGATGCGGGGGCAATGATGGCCGGTTCCGGGAGGAACACATATGACTGCACCTTTTGATCTGAATGACGACAGTGTCGTCGTTGTTATCGGCACTGGCGCCGGCGGCGGTGTCGTGGCAAGCGAATTGGCCCGCAAGGGCATAAGCGTCGTGGCTTTGGAAGCTGGCGCGCGGCATCTGCCCGAGGATTTCATCAACGATGAATGGGAAAGTTTTGGCCAGTTGGCCTGGCTCGATCCGCGTACCACCAGCGGTGACTGGCGCGTGGCCAAGGATTTTTCGGGTCTGCCCGCATGGATCGTGAAATCCGTGGGCGGCACAACCCAGCACTGGGCTGGCGCCAGCCTGCGCTTTCAGGAGCACGAGTGGAAAGCCGCAACCACCTATGGTCCGGTTCAGGGGGCAAACCTGCTCGACTGGCCGATCGACGCGGCCGAGATGGACCCGTGGTACACGCTGGCCGAAGACAAGCTGAACGTGACGCGTACGGGCAATCGTCCGGGCCTGCCGGGCAACAACAACTACCTCGTCTTCGAAAAGGGCGCCAAGGCGCTGGGCTACAAAGAGGTCAGCACCGGCCGAATGGCCATCACGTCGCGCAATGACGACAACGCACGGTTGATGTGCCAGCAGACTGGCTTCTGCTTTCAGGGGTGCAAATGGGGTGCGAAATGGTCAGCTGGCTATCACGAGATCCCCGAGGGTGAGGCGACCGGAAACCTTGAAGTGCGTCCGCAAAGCCATGTCGCCCGCATTCTGCACAACGAAGCGGGCAAGGTCACGGGCGTCGAATATTATGACGCGAACGGCACGCTGCAGATGCAGAAGGCGCGCATCGTCTGCGTCGCGGGCAACTCCTTCGAAAGCCCGCGCCTGCTCATGAACTCTGCGTCTTCGATGTTTCCGGACGGCTTGGCCAACAGCTCGGGTCAGGTGGGGCGCAACTACATGCGGCACATGACCGGGTCGGTCTATGGCGTCTTCGACAAGCCGGTGAAGATGTGGCGCGGCACCACGATGGCGGGCATCATCCAGGACGAGGCACGCCATGACCCATCGCGCGGGTTCGTTGGCGGGTACGAGCTTGAGACCCTGTCTCTGGGTCTGCCCTTCATGGCGGCTTTCCTTGATCCGGGTGGTTGGGGCCGCGAGTTTACCTCCGCGCTTGATCATTACGAGAACATGGCGGGCATGTGGATCGTTGGCGAAGACATGCCGCAGGAAACCAACCGCGTCACGCTCAACCATGACGTCAAAGACAAGTACGGTTTGCCGGTGGCCAACGTGCATTTCGACGACCACCCGAACGACATCGCGATGCGCAACCATGCCTACAAGCAGGGTCAGGCGATCTACGAGGCGGTTGGGGCAACCCGCACCTTCCCGACGCCGCCTTATCCGTCGACGCACAACCTCGGCACCAACCGGATGTCCGAAAACGCGCGCGACGGTGTGGTGAACAAGTGGGGCCAGACCCACGACATTGCGAACCTGTTCATCTCGGATGGCTCGCAATTCACCACCGGGGCCGCGGAAAATCCGACGCTGACCATCGTGGCGCTGGCGATCCGGCAAGCGGACCACATCGCGCGGGAAATGAGCGCGCAGAACCTCTGAGCCATGGACGGCGCTCCTTCGGGGGCGCCGTTTTTTTTCCATCTGATACAATTTGCAGAAGGCAGCATTATCATGCTCGATCTTGGGAACCGCGTTTCGATCTACCAGCCTGAACAGGATGGGCTGATTTTTCCCGAGCTACCGGAATTCGACAGTATCGAAGCCGAACGCCAGCACCGCAAGGAACGGCTGGTGGCCGCGTGCCGCGCCTTTGCGCAACAGCGGTTCGACTATGGCTTTGCCGGGCACCTGACGGTGCGCGATCCGGAACGGCCGGAGCTTTACTGGACCAACCCGATGTGCATTCATTTCGACAAGGTGAAGCTGTCGAACCTGATCCTTGTGGATCACAAAGGCACGGTAATCGAAGGCGACTATGCCGTGAACCGCGCGGGGTTCGTGCTGCACGCGAATGTGCATGAGGAACATCCCGACATCATTGCCATGTGCCACGCCCACACAACCTACGGCACCGCTTGGTGCGCGACGGGGCGGCCCATCGACCCTTTCACGCAGGACGCCTGTGCGTTCTTTGAGGACCATGTGGTGATCGGCGAGCAGGGCGGACAGGTCGCGGTGGAGAACCACGCGGGTTCAGACGTCGCCAAAGCCTTCAAGGGTGTGAAAGCCGCGCTGCATCAGAACCACGGACTTTTGACCGCAAGCCGCCACAGCATCGACTCGGCCGCGTTCTGGTTCATCGCTCTGGAGCGCTGCTGCCAGCAACAGCTCGACATTGCCGCCTCCGGCATCACGCCGATCCGCATCCCCGACGACCGCGCGCGCTACAGCCGCGAGCATGTGGGTAGCGACTATATCGGGTGGCTGCATTTTCAGACGATCTGGAACCAACTGATCATCGACCAACCCGACATGTTGCTCTGAGGAACCTCTTGCAAGGCACGCGTGCCTCTGGACAGCGCATCGAAGGGATCGGTGACCACATCCGGGGTCACGACGGAAGGTTTAGCGAACTGCTGTAAGATTCTGATATTTCGTCAAAAAAACGCACAAGAAGCGGTTCTGTCTTGACCGCACGGCTATGCTGAACGGGCAGGGGCGCCAGTGGTGTCGCGGATGATGGGCTCGGCCGAGATCTCCGACACGACGGGCGGCATGTCCGGGTCGGCAATGCGATCCAGCAGGGCGCGCGCGAGTTTGCGGCCAAGCTTGTGTGGCGAGACCGCCATGGTCGTCAGCGCAGGCGTTGCCACGGCTGCATCCTGAATGTCGTCGAACCCGAATACGGAGACATCAACGCCGGGCCGTTTCCCTGCGCGGTTCAGCGAAAGGCAGGCGCCAAGCGCGACCATGTCACCATTGCAGACGACCGCCGTGATCTCGGGATGGGCCTGAAGCAAAGCGCCCATTGCGTTCAGACCGGCAAGCTTGTTGTCCTCGCAACTCCAGACAAGGCCGGGACCAAGATTCCGCTCCGCCACTATCTGTTTGTAGCCTGCGATACGTTCCTTGCGGACCAGTGTTTCGTCGGTCCCGCCCAGATAGGCGATGTGCCGGTGCCCAAGGTCGGCGAGATACCGTGTGGCGGTGGCCGTGGCTTCGGTATTGCGGATGCCGACGTGATCCAGGTCGCGGCGGACATGACGCAGGAAAGTGACGACGGGAATGCGCTGTGCGGCCAGCATGTCGAAGGTGTCTTGCGAGGTATCCACGGCGGGCACCCATAGCAGGCCGCCACGCCCGTGTTGAATGAAGGATTCAAGCTGTCGTTTCTGGCGGTCTCGGTCGTCGCGGGTGTCGACGACAGACACAAGATATCCTTCGGCCTCAAGCAGATCGACGACGCCACCCACCACTTCGGCATTGAACGGGTTGCCCAGCTGATTGATCACGAACCCGATTTCCCGGTTCTCGCCCGACCGCATCGCGGCTGCACGGGAATTCGGCAGATAATGCAGCTTGCGGGCGGCGTTCAGCACCTTTTCGCGGGTCTCGTCGGAGATGCGACCCGTGCCTCGCATGACCTGGCTCACGGTCGGAATCGACACGCCGGCTTCTTTTGCGACGGTGCTGAGAGTGGGTTTGGGGGTCACGAATCCGCTCTGACTTGATATAACGATAATTCAAAAAATGCCTGTAAATCGCTTTGAAATCAATATTCACTACTGGTTTTTGCTTGTTTTCCCCAAAATTTTTGGTTGGATGATGATATAACGATATATCGTTGTCCAACATCAAGGGGGAGATTCGCGCTGCCGATTGCGGGCAGTTCGTCAACGCCGAAACAGCCAAGCCCGACTTGGCGCAGACGACACGGGCAATGCCGATCCGGTCAGCCCACAGGTCAAAATCTGGCAGGAAACATGACCCTATTCTCAAAAACATTCGGCGCAGCATCCGCCATAGCCATGTCATGCGCTGCGGTTGCCGCTCAGGCCGACGTTCTTTTCTGGTCCACGCAGGCACGTCCTGCCGAAGAAGCGCAGTCCATGACAGAGCAGGTGCTTTCGGGTTTTGCGGGCGGCGTGGACTACCAGCCAAACGAAGGTGGCCCATGGCTCACCCGTCTGCAGGCTGAATTGCAGGCGGGTTCTGGCAGCATTGGTGTCCTCGGATCGCTGCACGGTGATTTCTCGGCAATGAACCCCGATGATCTGGTTGATCTCGACGATCTGGGTGTGTCCTCCGCCTCGGCCACGTTCAACACACTGGCCAAACTTGGCACCGACACCATGCAGTAAATCCCTTGGATGCAAGCCAGCTACATCATGGCGGCCAACAAGGAAGCGCTGCAATACCTGCCTGAAGGCGCGGATATCGACGCATTGACCTATGACCAGCTGATCGAATGGTCGGCGAATGTCCATGCGGCCGTGGGTGAACCCAAGTTCGGCTTCCCGGCGGGTCCGAAGGGTCTCAAGCACCGCTTCTTCCAGGGCTATCTCTACCCGTCCTACACCAACGGCGTAGTGCGCACGTTTGCGTCCGACGAGGCCGTGACAGCGTGGGAACCCAAGTTCGACAAAATCCGCCGAAATTCGCCTGAATTGAGGGTGGCTGGCTGAGTTATTTCAATGATTTAGCGGTT
>NZ_JAEPMO010000109.1 GCF_017643905.1 Marivita sp. | reverse complement strand
GATCAGAAAAGCCGCGGCTCGAACCTACCAGGAACTCTGGAAGGCCGTCGGCCATGTGTGCAACCTCTTCACCGACGAGGAATGCTACAACTTCTTCAAGGCGGCAGGATATAGAACCGATTAAACGCGACACGCTCTAAATGGTTAACGCAGGCTGGTCATGCCGGTCCGGGCCAGGGTTTTGTGTCGAAGGTCTTGGCGTACCAAGGCAGCGTTTCACCGATACGCAGCCCCATGTCACGCCATTCGCGGAACCACGGATCAGAGAGATGCGTGTCGACATAGCGCTGGGCGACGTCCGAGAGGGTGACATCGTAACCCGCGAACCGTGCGGCAACCGGGGCAAAGGCGATGTCGGCGATGGAGTATTCTCCGAGCAGCCACGGTCCCTTGTCGGCGTAAAGCTTGCGGGCGTGGGTCCAGACCGTTTCGATGCGGGCGATGTCGGCGCAGGTCGCGTCAGACAGGGGCACATTGCGGTAGGCGGTGCGCAGGTTCATCGGGCATTCGCCCCGCAGAGACCCAAAGCCGGAGTGCACTTCGGCGGCGAGCGCCCGGCCAAGGCCACGGGCCGCCGGATCGGACGGCCAGAGCCCGGCGTCAGGGTGGCGGCTGTGCAGTTCCTCTGCCATGGCAAGCGAATCCCAGATGACCGTGCCTTCGGGGGTGCGCATTGCGGGAACGGTGCGAGCGGGCGCGATCTCGGTGAGCTGATCTGCGACTTCGGCCTTGTGGAAATCCACCAGATGCTTGGCCGGTGCAATGCCGAGTTTTCGGAACAGCAGCCAGCCGCGCAGAGACCAACGGGAATAGGCGTAATCGCCGATGAAAAGCTCGTAAGTCATGCAGATATCTCTTTCAGTGCCAGTCTTTCGCGCATCGTTAACTGCAAACCGCTGGCTTGCCCAATTTCAAATTGTGCGTGGGGCGATCACCGGAGCGAATGAATGGTCAAAGCGTCGTAATGGTATTGAAACTTTTTTTCATGAATCTTTGATCCATCTACTGAACGCGCGCGTACTCACTACAACAGACAAAGATCAGGGGGCACCAATGGCACTGGACTCGTTTAACGACCAAACCCTGTCGCGCCGCGCGATGAAAGCAGAACTGCTGGACGCGGAGACGGAACTCAAGCTTGCCTATGCGTGGCGCGATCAGCGCGACGAGGTTGCGCTTCATCGTCTGATCACAGCCTATATGCGGTTGGCGATTTCGATGGCGTCGAAGTTCAAGCGCTACGGCGCGCCGATGAACGACCTGATCCAGGAAGCCGGTCTGGGCCTCATGAAGGCTGCGGACAAGTTCGACCCCGACCGGGGTGTACGCTTTTCGACCTATGCGGTCTGGTGGATCAAGGCGTCGATCCAGGACTACGTGATGCGCAACTGGTCTATCGTGCGCACCGGCTCCACATCGTCGCAAAAGTCGTTGTTCTTCAACATGCGCCGTGTTCAGGCGCGGCTGGAGCGTGAGGCTGCGTCTGAGGGCAAGGTGCTCGAAGGGCACGAGCTGCGCCGGATGATCGCCGAAGAGATTGGCGTGCCGCTCCATGATGTCGAGATGATGGAGGGCCGGTTGTCCGGGTCCGATTATTCCCTGAACGCGACGCAATCGACCGAGGATGAGGGCCGCGAGTGGATCGACGCGCTGGAAGACGAGAGCGCGCAGGCGGATGAGCGGGTGGAAGAGGATATGGACCTCGCACAGCTGCGCCAGTGGCTGCTCATGGCGATGAACCAGTTGAACGAACGCGAGCGGTTCATTGTGCGTGAACGCAAGCTTCGGGAGGATGCGCGGACGCTGGAAAGCCTTGGCAACGAGCTGGGTCTGTCCAAGGAGCGGGTGCGCCAGTTGGAAGCGGCGGCATTTGCGAAAATTCGCAAGTCGCTTGAAGCGCAAAGCCCTGAGGTGCATCACTTCCTTTCATGAAGTATGCGTTGATTTCTCTTATGTTCGCCCCCACGGCTTTGGTTGCTGGGGGCGTTTTTGTTGGTGCGGACGTGGTGTTCCTTGGGGAATTGCACGACAACCCGGCGCATCACCTGCGGCAGGCGGAGTATGTGGCTGAGTTGGCGCCGACCGCGCTGGTGTTCGAGATGCTGACGCAGGCGCAGGCAGATTTGGTGACGCCGGAGTTGGTGGCGGACGAAGCGGCGTTGGAGGCCGCTTTGGGTTGGAACGCCAGCGGCTGGCCGGACTTTTCGATGTATTATCCCATCTTTGCGGCGGTCCCCGAGGCGGCGTATTTTGGTGCGGCGGTGCCAAGGGACGTGGCACGGGCGGCGATGGCCGAGGGAATGGCATCGGCGTTTCGTGGGGATGCGGACGCGTATGGTTTGACGGCGGTTTTGCCGGAGGAGCAGCAGGAAGAGCGCGAGGCGTTGCAGCTGGCGGCGCATTGCGATGCGATGCCGGAAGAGATGTTGCCGATCATGGTGGACATTCAGCGGCTGCGGGATGCGGAACTGGCCTATTCCGCGGTTCAGGCGTTCAGCGCGCATGGCGGGCCGGTGGTGGTGATCACCGGGAACGGGCATGCGCGGATGGATTGGGGCGCGCCGGTTTACCTGATGGCGGCAGCGCCCGCGCTGCGGGTGGCCGCGTTGGGGCAGGGGGAGGAGGAAGTTCCGCCCTCGGGGCTTTTTGACGTGATCGAAAGCGCGCCAGAGGTGGATCGGGGCGATCCCTGCGCCGCGTTCCGCTGATTGAGTTTTGTCCGGCAGCCCCGTAACAAGGTGCGGAACCCTGTCAGGACTGTGCCTTATGTTGAGCGGCAAACGTATTCTTCTGATCATCGGCGGCGGGATCGCGGCGTATAAATGCCTCGATCTGATCCGTAGGTTGCGCGAACGCGGTGCGGCGGTGACGCCGGTCATGACGCGGGCGGCGGCGGAGTTTGTCACACCTCTGTCGGTGTCGGCGCTTGCAGGGGAAAAGGTTTATACCGAGCTGTTCGATCTGACCGATGAGGCCGAGATGGGGCATATCCAGTTGTCCCGCGTGGCCGATCTGGTGCTGGTGGGCCCGGCGACGGCGGATCTGATGGCGAAGATGGCGCAGGGGATGGCGGGAGATCTGGCGACCACGCTTTTGCTGGCCACGGACACGCCAGTGATGATCGCACCTGCGATGAATGTGCGGATGTGGGAGCATCCGGCGACGCAGCGCAATCTGGCGGTTTTGAAAGGCGACGGGGTTTCGGTTGTGGGACCGAACAATGGTGACATGGCCTGTGGCGAATACGGTCCGGGGCGCATGGCGGAGCCGTTGGAAATTGTAGACGCCGTGGTGGGCGCGCTGGCGGATGGACCGCTCAGGGGCAAGCGGATTGTTGTGACCTCTGGCCCGACGCATGAGCCGATTGATCCGGTGCGTTATATCGCGAACCGGTCTTCGGGCGCACAGGGCACTGCGATTGCGGCCGCGCTGCGGGCGTTGGGCGCCGAGGTGGTCTTTGTCACCGGGCCCGCGGATGTTGCGCCGCCGGATGGCGTCGAAGTGGTGCGTGTTGAGACCGCGCGCGAGATGCGGGCGGCAGTGCTGGCCGCTCTTCCAGCCGATGCGGCTGTCTTCGCGGCGGCGGTGGCGGATTGGCGGGTGGTCGGGGCGTCGGACAGCAAGATCAAAAAAGTCGCTGGCGCGCTGCCGGTGCTGGAATTCGCGGAGAACCCGGACATTCTGGCCGAGGTGTCCCGGATGCCGGAGGGGCGCCCGAGCCTTGTGGTGGGTTTTGCCGCAGAGACCAATGATGTGATCGAGAACGCAACCGCCAAGCGGATGCGTAAAGGCTGTGACTGGATCGTGGCGAATGACGTGTCGCCTGCGACGGGGATCATGGGTGGGACCGAGAATGCGATCACGTTGATCTCGGACAGCGGGGCCGAGGCGTGGCCGCGCATGGGCAAGGATGCGGTGGCGCGGCAATTGGCAGCACGGATTGCCGACGCGCTGGTCTGACGGCGCGGTTGGGCCATTTTGCATATTTGGAAAAAGAAGAAGGGCAAGGCGTGGTCGCGATCAGGCTGACTTGGGATGACGAAGCGGACAGGTCTTTGGGGCTGCCGGTCTATGCCACTGCCGGGGCGGCGGGGGCGGATTTGCGGGCGAATTTCCCGGACCGCGGGTCTGTTGTGCTGGAACCGGGCGCGCGGGCGCTGGTGCCAACGGGGCTGCGCATGGCGATCCCGGAAGGGTATGAGGTGCAGATCAGGCCGCGTTCGGGGCTTGCTTTGAAGCACGGAATCACACTGCCCAATTCTCCGGGGACCATCGACAGCGATTATCGCGGGCCTTTGGGGGTGATCGTGATGAATGCCGGGCAGGACGCCTTTGAGATTGCGCATGGCGACCGGATTGCGCAGATGATTGTGGCCCCGGTCTTGCGGGCAGAGTTTGCGTTGGTGGAGACCCTCGACGACACGGCGCGGGGCGCGGGTGGTTTTGGATCGACCGGGGTGTCGGAATGATCGTTGTCTTTGCCATGGCCGCTGCCCTGTGGGGGCTGGGCGCGCTGATGAAGATGCCGCGTTCGGCGCGGCTTTATATGATCGGGCTGCTGTACGTGGGCGTTCTGTTCATCCAGATCGCGTTGCCTGCGGGCCATCCGTTGCGCATGGCGACGGGCGAGAGTGCGGCGCTGTGGATTCTTTTGGGTGTGTTTGCGGCGATTGCCATTCTTTATGGGAAGGTCGTCAAACGGTTGAAAGACCGTGCGCTGGTCAAGGAACGGGGCGACGCCCCGCCGGTGCAGCGCTCTGCCAGTTTTTCGGCCTCGGAGTTGGAGCGTTATGCGCGTCATATCGTGCTGCGCGAGATCGGTGGGCTGGGGCAAAAGGCGCTGCGCGATGCCAAGGTGCTGGTGATCGGCGCAGGCGGGCTGGGCGCGCCTGCGTTGCAATATCTGGCAGCGGCGGGGGTCGGCACCATCGGGGTGATCGACGATGATGTGGTCGAAAACGCCAATCTGCAACGGCAGGTGATCCACCGGGATCAGGATATCGGGATGCCCAAGGTGTTTTCCGCGCAGGCCGCGATGCTGGCGCAGAACCCGCATGTCGAGGTGCGCCCCTATCATCGACGGCTGACCGAGGATGTGGCCGAAAAGCTGGTGGCGGAGTATGATCTGGTGCTGGATGGCACAGACAATTTCGACACCCGCTATCTGGCGAACCGCGCGGCCGTGGCCATGGGCAAGCCGTTGATTTCTGGGGCTTTGTCGCAATGGGAAGGGCAGATCTCGGTGTTTGATCCGTCCTCGGGCACGCCGTGCTACCAGTGTATCTTTCCAGAGGCCCCGGCGGCGGGTCTTGCGCCGTCCTGTGCCGAGGCTGGCGTGATCGGGCCCTTGCCCGGTGTGATCGGGTCGATGATGGCTGTTGAGGCGATCAAGCTGATCACCGGGGCGGGGCAGGCATTGAAGGGCGAGATGCTGATCTACGACGCGCTTTGGGGTGAGACGCGGAAAATCGGGCTTAAGCCGCGGGGCGATTGCCCGGTGTGTGGCAAGGGCTTGCCGGAATAACTGGAATTCAGAGTTTGATACCTGTTTCCCCAGAAAAATTGAGGATTTTCTGCATAGCGGTCTGTTCGGTTGCGGCGTCCTTGTCGTAATTCCCTTCCACGTTGACTTTAAGGTTGCTACCCGGAAACGCTTTCTTGCCGTGCTCTGTGTCAATGATCGCAAACTTTCGGTGCGGCACATCCGGTGGTACTTTATTAGGAATCAGAGTCAGGGATCCGATATAGCCAATGACCGTTATGTCTCCAAACCCGGAACCATTCAGACGTTCTTTGAGCCGGGATGCAAATGATTGACCGAATTCGTCAAATTCATGCGCAAACGCGCCTGAATCACAATTCAAGCATTTGATGCGCGTCCTGGTGCTGTTTGTCATTCCCAGATTGGTCAGCAAATGAACGATTTGAGCGGCTGTCGCTGTTTTACCTTCAGCTTGATCGGTTTCGTCAGCTAGATACGAGGTCTCGGACCTCAGAAGTTCGCTTCCACGATCGCAGTGGCCGAGGAGGCAAATGCTCAAAACAGTTTGTGAATCGAGATACTTCAACGGTTGATGTCGGACGTCAGATGGATCGAGGAACATCATCGCCTTGTTTTGATTGCTCCAGCCTACATATATGGTTTTAAAGTATTTATCTATGCCTCGGGCATCTGTGAATGGGTAAACCAGAATATTCATTTTGTGATCCAGACAATTTTTGAAGGTTGTGCAAATCAAATAATTCGTGTTCGATTGAGTGCTGCCGCATCGGAGACGTTAAGCCATTTACGTCACTTCGCCTAATGCAAATCCGCGGACGGGCAAATCTCCAGACTGCTCAAAAAAGCTGACACATTTGGTTGCCAGCATAGGCGCGACCTTCCCTTGCAACCGGCGGCGCGGGTGTTAGCTATTGCGGGAGACACAGGAGATTTCTCGCATGAGTAACCCGCTATTGTCCAGCTGGGACACCCCGTTTGGCCTGCCGCCGTTTGACCTGATCGAGGACGCGCATTTCGCGCCTGCGATCGAGGCTGCGATGGCGGAAGGGCTGGCAGAGGTCGAGGCCGTGGCGACCAACGCAGAGCCGCCGACCTTCGTGAACACGGTCGAAGGGTTGATGAAGACGGGCGCGACGTTGGACCGGGTTCTTGGGGTGTTCTACAACCTTGCCGGGGCCGACAGCACCGACATGCGTGAAGAGATCATGCGAGAGTTTTCGCCCAAGCTCGCGGCGCATTCGGCGGCGATCTATGGCAATCAGGCGCTGTTTGCGCGGATCGAACAGGTGTGGCTGGCGCGGGATGCGCTGGACCTGACGCCCGAGCAGGCGCGGGTGCTGATGCTGACCCATCGCGGGTTCGTGCGCGCAGGCGCTGCGCTGACCGGGGATGAGGCGGTGCGGATGAAGGAGATCAAGGGGCGGTTGGCCACTTTGGGCACGCAGTTCGGGCAGAACCTACTGGCGGATGAGCGGGATTGGCAGCGGGCCTTGTCCGAGGACGAGTTGGAGGGATTGCCTGCATTTGTGGTGAGCGCAGTGCGCGCGGCAGGCAAGGAGCGGGGCGCAGATGGCCCGGTATTGACGCTGTCGCGGTCGGTGATTGTGCCGTTCTTGCAGTTCTGTCCGAACCGGTCGTTGCGGGAAGAGGCATGGCGCGCCTGGGTGGCGCGCGGCGAGAATGGCGGCAAGACTGACAACCGTGGGGTTGCAGCGGAGATTTTGCAGTTGCGCGCCGAACGGGCGAAGTTGCTCGGCTATGATGATTTCGCGTCCTACAAGCTTGAGACCGAGATGGCGAAAACGCCTGAGGCTGTTCGAGGTTTGTTAATGGATGTGTGGGAGCCTGCGAAGGCGCGGGCTTTGGCGGATGCTGCGCTGCTGGAAGAGAGGATGGTGGCCGATGGTGTGAACGGTCCGTTGCAGGCGTGGGATTGGCGGTATTATTCCGAGGCGCGGCGGAGCGAGGAATTTGCGCTGAATGAGGCGGAGCTGAAGCCTTATTTCCAGTTGGAAAACATGATTCAAGCGTCCTTTGCCTGTGCCAATCGGCTGTTCGGGTTGGAGTTCTGGCCTTTGGATGTGGCGCTCTACCACCCCGATGCGCGGGCGTGGGAGGTGACGCGCAACGGGCAGCATGTCGCGGTGTTCATCGGCGATTACTTTGCACGGGCGTCGAAACGGTCGGGTGCGTGGTGCTCGGCGATGCGGTCTCAGCGCAAGTTCCCGGATGTGCAGGCGCCGATCGTTGTGAATATCTGCAACTTCGCCAAGGGCGATCCGGCGCTGCTGTCGTATGATGACGCGCGGACGCTGTTCCACGAGTTCGGTCATGCGCTGCACCAGATGCTGTCAGATGTGACCTATGACATGATCTCGGGCACATCGGTGGCGCGGGACTTTGTCGAGTTGCCGAGCCAGCTTTATGAGCATTGGCTGGAAGTGCCGGAGGTGCTTCAGGAATTCGCGGTCCATGCGGAGACCGGCGAGGCGATGCCGCAGGAGCTGCTGGACAAGGTGCTGGCGGCGGCGACCTATGACATGGGGTTCCAGACGGTGGAATATGTGGCTTCGGCGCTGGTTGATCTGGCGTTCCACGAAGGGGAACCGCCCGCCGATCCGATGGCGGAGCAGGCCCACGTGCTGGCTGATTTGGGGATGCCCGAGGCCATCGTGATGCGTCATGCCACGCCGCATTTCGCGCATGTGTTCACCGGCGACGGCTATTCGTCGGGCTACTACAGCTACATGTGGTCCGAGGTGATGGATGCGGATGCGTTCGAAGCGTTCGAGGAAGCGGGCGGCGCGTTTGATCCGGCGATGGCGGGCAAGCTGGAGGAGTTCATCCTGTCGGCAGGCGGGTCCGAAGAGGCGGATGTGCTCTATACCAAGTTCCGGGGGCGGATGCCGGGGGTTGAGGCGCTGCTCAAGGGGCGCGGGCTGGCGGCTTAAGGCAGCCAGTTCACGAAGCACGGGGTCGACCCCTATAACGGGGTCGGTACGCGCGATTGGACAGAGCGGGCATGCCTTTGAAGGCATGTGTCCCACTTTTTCAAGGATAGCGGCTGCCGGGCGAATGGGAGTCCTTACCCGTCACGGCAGAAGCCGACCGCTGGTTTGCGGGCCGAACTGCGCGATGACGCGGTCGGCCATGGCGGGGTTGTGGCGGACCAATGCGCCCACTTCTCGGGCGATGCTGCGGCGGGTGGCGCTGCGGGCGGCCCGGTATTGCAGGGCGAGCGCGTCGAGCAGCTTGTCCTGCACGCTTTGGGTCACCAGCCCCGGCGTGAGATAATGCGCGACAATGGCTTCGACGGCGGGCTGGCCTTGCAATTCGATCAATGCGGTCACGTACGCGCCAAGATGGGCGGTGTCCTGCAGAACGGCGCTGTGTAGGGCAGTGGCTAGGGGTGCAGCAAAGCTGCGGTCGCCGGAGAGACCTGCCAAGAGGATGCGGATCGGGCGCTGGTCGGGATCGCCCGTTTCGATATCCTGCATCAGGTTGCGCAGGGGCGGGACGCGTAGGTCTTTCAGCGTCGGGTAGGGCAGACGGTCAAGCTCTTGCAGGGCCAGGCGTTGGAGATCGGGATTGGGGTCGTTGACGAGCGACGCGAAGAGGCGCAGGCGCTCTGAGTCCCGTCCCATTTGCCATGCGGACTGGTTTTCGATCACGGTGTCGATCACGCTGCGGTAGCGGGTGTCGAGCAGCGCGGCTTCGGTCCACGGGCCATACGCGCCGTCACGGACCAGCAGGACGGTCGCGCCGCTGTCCTGCGACGTGGCGGTGCGGAACGCGGCGCTGGCGGCGATGGGGATGGTGCCGAGATTGGGACCAATCAGCGCGTCGATCGTGTCATAGGTGCCCGACGCATTCGGGCGCGCGATGACCGCCTGTTCGGTTTCGAGCAGCATGTCCACCAGCGTCGGGTCGGGAATATAGCCGTGAAAGGCACAGGCAACTGCATCCTGCGCGGGGGTGAGCGCGAGCAGGAGGGCTGCTGTCCATCCTAGGTCAGGCCTGTAGGTCAATTTGCCCAAAACGCGCTCCGCGATGTGATAAGTGACCTCAGAATACCGCAGTCGCGTTGGCGATCAAAGGGCGCTGTCAGTCCTTCGACGGGGGTGAAGTGGTCAGGTTTTCGGTTTCAAGGAAGCGCTCGAACGCATCTAGGTTGATGGCTTCGAACTGACCGAAGGCCTGCATCCAGATGCTGGCATCGCGCAGGGCATCGGGTTCGAGTTTGCACCATTTCACGCGGCCGCGTTTTTCCTGGCTGATGAGACCCGCGTCTGCCAAAGCCATCAGGTGTTTGGAAATCGCGGCAAGCGACATCTCGAACGGCTCTGCCACGTCGGTGACGGCCATGTCATCTTCGAGCAGCATCGTCAGGATCTGACGGCGCGTCGGGTCTGCCAGAGCTGCAAAGACAGTGTCGAGTGTTGGGGCCATGACGCGCAGTAGACGGAGACCGCGCTAAAACTCAACCGAAAAGTTGAATATGCAGAATGGGCCGGAACCGGGGGATCCACGGCTGCGACCGTTTGGTTGGGCTTCTCTGATCCGAATGAAAGATAATATTTTTCAATGGGATAGATTGTGAAGAAGTGCGCCAACCAGCGCCTTGACTCAGGCCATGCTGCACCGTAGTACATGCGCAACGTTCCGACGGAGTGGAGTGCGTGTCTGAGAGCGATCCAAAGCAGTGGCTGAAAGAGCTGGAAGCGCGGATCGCGGCGGCCAAGGGGGCCAAGGAAGACAAGCCACACCAGGAGGAACACTACAGCCAGGCGCAGCAAGCGTGGCGCATGGTGATCGAGATGGTGTCCGGTCTTGGGATCGGATTTGGCATCGGATACGGGCTCGATACGGTCTTTGGGACCGATCCGTGGTTGATGGTGCTGTTTACATTGCTGGGCTTTGCGGCAGGGGTCAACGTGATGATCCGGACTGCCAAGGAGTTGCAGATCAAGCAACTGGCCGATCTGGCCGGAGAGAACGAGAGGGATCGACATGGCGACGGAAGCTGAGGGCGGCGGACTTGTATTCCACCCGATGGACCAGTTCATCGTCAAACCGCTTTTCGGTGATGGCGCGGTGGGCATGTTCACCTTTACCAACGTGGCACTGTGGCTGCTGCTGGCGGTGGCGTGTGTGATCGCGCTGATGGTGCTGGGCACCTCCAAGCGCGCCACCATCCCGACGCGCACCCAGTCCGTGGCCGAGCTGGCCTACGGGTTCATCTACAAGATGGTCGAGGACGTGACCGGCAAGGATGCCGTAAAGTACTTTCCGTACATCTTCACGTTGTTCATGTTCATCGTGTTCTCGAACTTCCTCGCGCTGATCCCGACGTCCTTCTCGCCGACCTCGCATATCGCGATCACGGCGGTTCTGGGTTTCGGCGTCTTCATCGCGGTGACGGTTCTGGGTTTCGTCAAGAACGGCGCAGGCTTCCTTGGCCTCTTCTGGGTCTCGAGCGCGCCTTTGGCGCTGCGTCCTATCCTTGCGGTCATCGAACTGATTTCCTACTTCGTGCGCCCTGTCAGCCACTCCATCCGTCTTGCGGGCAACATCATGGCAGGTCACGCGGTTCTCAAGGTTTTCGCTGGCTTTGCCGCGATCACCGCTGTCGCGCCGCTGTCTATCCTCGGCATCACGGCCATCTATGCACTGGAAGTGCTCGTCGGCTTCATTCAGGCCTACGTGTTCACGATCCTGACCTGCGTGTACCTCAAGGACGCGCTGCACCCGTCACACTAACGAAAGGTGCGTGACATCGCGCACCCTACGCACAAACGCTAACTTCCAATCGTAAGGAGAATTCACATGGAAGGCGATCTCGCACACATCGGCGCAGGCCTGGCAGCAATCGGTTCCGGCGCAGCCGCAATCGGGGTGGGCAACGTGGCCGGTAACTACCTCGCAGGTGCCCTGCGTAACCCGTCCGCTGCTGCATCGCAGACAGCAACGCTCTTCATCGGTATCGCGTTCGCAGAAGCGCTGGGGATCTTCGCGTTCCTCGTGTCGCTCCTGCTGATGTTCGCCGTCTAAGCTTCGGACTTTTATCCTTACGCGCGGGCGGTGCCGTAATCACGCGGCCCGCCCGATGTAACGACAAGTTCCGACGGAGGACGACATGGCAACCGAAACCACTGGTACAGCCAGCGCATGTGTGGGTCCGGATGGCAGCGCCATCGGCATGCCGCAGCTTTGCGCCGACTGGATGCCGAACCAGATCTTCTGGCTTTTGATCGCGCTGGTCGCGATTTACTTTGTCCTGTCCCGCATCGCGCTGCCGCGCATTGCGACGGTTCTGGCGGAACGACAAGGCACGATTACAAACGACCTCGCGGCTGCTGAAGATCTCAAGCAGAGAGCCGTGGAAGCCGAAGAGGCGTATAACAAGGCTCTGGCCGATGCCCGCGCCGAGGCGCAAAAGATCATCGCCCAGAACAAGGCCGACATGCAGGCCGAGTTGGACAAGGCGATTGCCAAGGCAGATGCCGAGATTGCAGCCAAGGCTGCGGAATCCGAAAAAGCGATTTCGGACATCCGTGCATCGGCTGTCGAGAGCGTCGAGGCCGTGGCCAAGGACACGGCGGGCGCCATTGTGGCTGCTGTCGGTGGACAGGCGGATGATACCGCTGTCGCCGCTGCCGTTGACGCACAGATGAAGGGGTGAGCGACATGAACCGTATCATGACCATTGCCGCCGCATCGTTGTTTGCAAGCCCCGCGCTTGCCGCTGGGGACAAGCCCTTCTTCTCGCTGGCGAACACCGACTTCGTGGTGACCATCGGTTTCCTCGTTTTCATCGGCGTATTGCTGTATTTCAAGGTTCCGACCTTGATCCTTGGCATGCTCGACAAGCGCGCCGAAGGGATCAAGAGCGAGCTGAACGAAGCCAAGGCGCTCCGCGAGGAAGCACAGGCTCTGCTGGCCTCCTACGAGCGCCGTCAGCGCGAAGTGCAGGAGCAGGCAGACCGGATCATCGCCCATGCCAAAGAAGAGGCTGTGCTGGCTGGTGAGCAGGCTCGTGCAGATTTGGAGCGGTCGATCGCGCGTCGGTTGGCTGCTGCCGAGGACCAGATTGCATCCGCTCAGGCCAGTGCCGTCAAGGAAGTGCGCGATCGCGCGATTGCCGTGGCGATCAAAGCCGCCCGTGACGTTGTGGCCAGGCAGATGACCGCCAAGGACGCGGCGAAGAGCATCGACGATGCGATTGCCGAAGTTGGGCAAAAGCTGCACTGATCTTATCAACCACCGAAACGAAAAGGGCCCCGGTTGTCCGGGGCTTTTTGTTTTCTCGGGTCGAGTTAACTCTGTTTTGACCAACCGCGCGTATCGCTCTACGGTAACGAGGCGCAAAGTTACCATGGTTGATACCGTGACGCATGCCTTGATCCTTGAACATCTGAAGGCGATTCAGTCCAAGATGGCTGTCGTGTCGTCTGACCTTTCCGATGTTAAGACAGATGTTCGAAGCGTGAAAAGCCATATGGCGGCCTTTCTGCAGGCCGAAGTCGCGCAGGACAATGCGATTGCGTCGATACAAGCTCGGCTTGATCGAATCGAACAACATCTGAATTTGCAGGACGGTCCTTAGCCCGCCGGTGGCACGCGGGCCCCAAACAACGCCGAGCCGACGCGGATATGGGTGGCGCCGAAGGCGATAGCCTGTTCGAAATCGTCGCTCATCCCCATCGAGAGTTGGTTAAGGCCGTTGCGGTCGGCCAGTTTGCGGAGCAGCGCGAAATGCAGGGATGGGGTCTCGTCCACCGGGGGGATGCACATGAGGCCCCGCACGGGCAGGTCGAGGTCGCGGCATTCCTGCACAAACGCATCGGTGTCGGCAGGTGCGATGCCAGCTTTTTGCGGCTCCTCTCCGGTGTTTACCTGAATGAACAGCGGCGGGCACTTGCCCATCTCCTGGGCAAGGCGGGCGAATGTATGTGCCAATTTGGGTCGGTCGAGCGTGTGGATCATGTCGAAGAGTTCGAACGCCTGTCGGGCCTTGTTGCTTTGCAGGGGGCCGATCAGGTGCAGGTCGATGCCGTCATAGGTTTCGCGGAATCCGGGCCACTTGCCGGCCGCTTCCTGCACGCGGTTCTCACCAAAGCTGCGGTGGCCTTCCTTGATGACAGACTCGACCCGCTCGTTTGGCTGAACCTTGGACACGGCGATCAGCGTGATGTCCGAAGGATCGCGGTCGGCCTCCTTGGCGGCCTTGGCGATGCGCGCGGTGATGTCGGTCAATCCCATGGTGTGTCTCCCCAAGCGTCGATGAAGGGTTGCAGATCGGTCTCGTAGCGGCGCCATGCGGCGGCAGAGCTTTTGTAGATCGGTTGGCGGACCTGATGCAGGCTGAGGGTTTTCACGGTGCCGCCTTTTTCATGGAAATTAAGGCACTGATCCTCCCAGTCGAGACCGGCTGCCGCGATCAGGTGCTTTGATTGCGTTTCGGGGTCTGACACGAGGTCTTCGTAGCGTACTTCCGCAAACCGGTCGGGCAGGGTGTCACGCCAGTGCGCGATGATCTGGCGGAAGGATTTGATCACTTCGGCGATCGCGGCGAGATCGTTGGCATAGCGGTGTGTGCCAGCGCTGAAGTGGTTCTTGTAGATCGACAAGGCAATGTCGCGGGGGTCGCGATGGACCACGATGAACCGGGCATTGGGCAGGGTTGCGTGGAGGAGGCCGTAAATCAGGTAGGCCATGATCGATTTGTCGGTCAGGTGGGTCTTGGCCGGGTTGGCGAAGGGGTGAATCGCGCTGTTCAAGCGGGTTGCAAAGTCTTTGAGGCGATCTTGCGGTTCGTTCGCCAATGGGCGCATTTCGGCACCTGCGCCAAAGAGGTCGTAGGCGGTTCTGAGAGCCGTCGCCATCTCGCCTCCGGCGTGCACCTTGCTGTGACTGGCGATGATCTGCTCGGCCAAGGTTGTCCCCGAGCGCGGCAGGCCTGTGACGAAGATAAGGGCCGGATCGGTGCCCGATGATTCCGCAATCTGAGCGAGTCCTTTCTGCGCTGCCAGAACGCCATCGCGTTCCGCGTTGCGCGTATTGGGATCGTCGGGCCAGAGTTCGGCCTGCGCTTTGTTGGCAATTTTGAGGTGCGGAAACACTTTGGCGGTGGTCTTTGTGTCCTCCATCGCCTTGGCGAGTGCGAAATTTATGTGCATGCGACCCTGTGGCGACAGCTTGGGATGGTTGGCCAGACGCCGCATCGCCCCTATCATCGGATCGTTGGGCTGAATGCGGATTGTTGTGGCGAGCATCCGGTAAAGTTCGGCATCGTAGGGGTGCTTTTTCTGAAGCTTCCGCAGCAGATTTTCAGAGTCGTCAAAGCGGCCTGCGGTCTGAAGGTACAGCGCTTTTTCCGCCTGGGGTTTGATCGCTTTGGGATTGAGGGCGATCAGCCGGTCAAAGAGAGACAGGACAGTGTCGTGGTGCCCGGCAAGGGAATGCGCTGCAATCGCCTCGGTCAGGATGGCGGGTTCGGAGGGACGCAGTTCAAGCGCACGGTCGATGGACGAAAGCCGTTTGTCCTGATCGCCAAGCCGTGCCGCCAACCGGGCGCGTTGGAAATGGATTTCGGGAAGATTGGGTGTTTGCAGGGCCAAGCCATCCAACAGGCCAGCCGCCTGCGCAACGTCGCCCTGACGGGAGAGGGCCAGAGCCTTGTCATAGGCGGTTTTGACAGCGTGGAGCGGATTGGTCTGCATCGGAGCCTTCACCTTTTTCGGTTCTAGCTACTTGGGCTCTGCCCAAAAGAAAAGAGCGGGCGCAAGGCCCGCTCTTTCCTTTAGATCAAGCTTTGCAGCTTAGAAGGACATCGCCACACCGAGGGAGAACGTGTCTTCGTAGGTGCCGCCGTCGATGTCGCCACCGCCGTAGCCGAGCTGTGCGACGAGACCGCCACCCAGATCGTAGTTGACTGCGATACCGTAGCCGCTGGAGTCTGCGCCGAACGCGTCATCCACGTCGAACTCACCGTAGTTCACGCCGATTGTCAGCGCGTTCATGGTGTAGCCGAGGCCGATTGCCCAATGGCTGCCGTTGTCAGCGCCGTTGTCGCTGTCGTCGGTCATGTTGGTGTAGTTCACGATTGCCTGGAGACCGTTGCCAAAGGTGGTTGCAACGCTGAGACCGATCAGTGTGTCGTAAAGACGCGCTGCTTCGTCAACTTTCTGGTAACCAAAGCCGAGGCCGAGGTCCAGACCAGCGAGCGATGCCTTGTAGGATGCACCCAGAGCAAACGCTGTGTCGAAATCGGTTGCGTTGCGGTCCGGCGAAACCGAGATCGGTAAGCGCCGCGTTACCACCCTCATAGACGTTTGAAGTTTGTCATCTGAGAAGAGCCCATCCGGACAAGGAGGGTTCCGATGGATGATACAGTGCAAAATTACGTAACTTCTCACAGTGCCGAAGAAGGATACGCAGGGCG
>NZ_JAEPMO010000015.1 GCF_017643905.1 Marivita sp. | reverse complement strand
GCGAGCGACATCGTTGCGGATGGCATCCGCCAGATGCTGCCCTTGGACTTTCCGATCAGTTCCTTCGATCTTGATCTCGAAGCGATGCGGGCCACGGTTGTCGCGCTTGATCCGGTCAAATCTGCGCGGCTTTACGTGCGGCAGGGAAATGTTCTGCAGGTGGACGTGGTGGAACGCATCCCCGTGGTGCTCTGGCGCAACGAGCGGGGACTGCAGCTTTTGGACAATGAGGGCGTTCTTGTCGGCCCTGCCTTCGTCCGGGCGGACTGGCCGGAATTGCCGTTGATCGTCGGCGATGGTGCAGACAAGTACGTCACCGAAGCACTGGATCTTGTGGCGGCTGCTGAGCCGCTTTCAACACGTTTGCGCGGATTGGTGCGCATGGGTGAGCGCCGCTGGGATGTGGTGCTGGACCGCGACCAGCGCATTCTGTTGCCGGAAACCGAGGCGGTGCAGGCCTTGGAACGGGTGATCGCCATGGATCAGGCGGTCGACATGCTGGAACGGGACCTCGTGGCAGTCGATTTGCGTCTGCCGAACAGGCCAACACTTAGAATGACAGACGGAGCGGTGCAGGAATTGCTGCGAATCCGTGCGATTGAGGCAGGGGAACAATAAGAATGATCGAGCTTTACGAGTCACAGCGGGCAATGCGCAACATGCGCAAGGCGGCGATGCAGAGAGGGGTGATTGCCATTCTCGACATCGGCAGCTCCAAGATCGCGTGTCTTGTGTTGCGGTTCGACGGGACGGATCGGGCGATCGAGAGTGACAGCATCGGATCTTTGGCCGGCCAGTCGGGATTCCGCGTGATCGGTGCCGCGACCACCCGCTCGCGTGGCGTGCGCTTTGGCGAGATTGATTCGATGGGCGAGACAGAGCGTGCCATTCGCACCGCCGTGCAGGCCGCCCAGAAGATGGCACAGATTCGCGTCGATCACGTGATTGCCTGTTTCGGCGGCGCCGATCCGCGCAGCTATGGTCTGGCGGGCCGGGTCGAGGTGGCTGGAACCACAGTTGATGAGCAGGATGTGGCGCGGGTGCTGTCCGCCTGCGACGTGCCGGATTTCGGGCATGGGCGAGAGGTGCTGCACGCGCAGCCAGTGAACTTTGCCCTCGACCACCGCAGCGGTCTGATCGACCCGCGCGGTCAGATCGGGCAGGACCTTGCTGTCGACATGCACATGCTCACGGTCGATGCGATGGCGATCCAGAACCTTGCGCATTGCATGAAGCGCTGTGACCTCGAACTCGCCGGTATCGCAAGCTCGGCTTACGTCTCGGGGGTGTCCGCGCTGGTCGAGGATGAACAGGAGCTGGGGGCCGCTTGCATCGACATGGGCGGTGGATCAACTGGCCTGTCTATCTTTATGAAAAAGCACATGATTTATGCCGATGCAGTGCGCATGGGTGGCGATCACGTGACCAGTGACATCTCGATGGGATTGCAGGTTCCGATGGCTGTGGCCGAGCGGATCAAGACGTGCCATGGCGGTGTTGTCGCCACCGGAATGGATGATCGCGACATGATCGAAATTGGGGGCGATACAGGCGATTGGCACCATGACCGGCGGTCGGTCAGCCGGGCGGAATTGATCGGCATCATGCGTCCACGGGTCGAAGAGATATTGGAAGAGGTGCGCGGTCGGCTGGACGCAGCCGGGTTCGAGCATCTGCCCAGCCAGCAAATCGTGCTGACGGGTGGGGCCAGCCAGATCCCCGGTCTTGACGGTCTGGCGACCAAGATTCTGGGTCAGCAGGTACGTCTGGGACGGCCCATGCGGGTGCATGGTTTGCCACAGGCCGCGACGGGTCCGGGATTCGCCAGCTCAGTCGGTTTGTGCCTGTTTGCGGCCAATCCACAGGACGAATGGTGGGACTTTGAGATCCCCGTAGACCGCTATCCGGCACGATCCTTGCAGCGTGCAGTAAAATGGTTCCGCGATAACTGGTGACCGCAAGATGTTGAGCTTTCGGCAAAATCCCGCGTAGGGGGGTGGCAGGTAGCGGCACATTTGGTGCTAAAGTACGGTTTTTACGTGACGTTTGGGCGATTGCCCGGTAATAATTAACGAAACAGGTGCAGAAAACGTCCCGAAATGGGGCTGAGACAGCAGGCGGACAAGCAAATGACATTGAACCTTTCGGTGCCCGGACAGGAAGAATTGAAACCCCGCATCACCGTGTTCGGTGTGGGTGGGGCAGGCGGTAACGCGGTCAACAACATGATCGACAAGTCCCTTGAGGGCGTCGATTTCGTGGTGGCCAATACCGACGCGCAGGCGTTGCAGCAAAGTCGGTCCACCAGCCGCATCCAGCTGGGCGTGAAGGTGACCGAGGGTCTGGGCGCGGGTGCGCGGGCAGCCGTAGGTGCTGCCGCTGCGGAAGAAAGCATCGAACAGATCGTTGATCACCTCGCCGGGGCGCATATGTGCTTCATCACGGCGGGCATGGGCGGCGGCACCGGGACAGGTGCTGCGCCGATCATCGCACAGGCTGCGCGCGAACTGGGCGTTCTGACGGTAGGTGTCGTCACCAAGCCGTTCCAGTTCGAAGGCAACAAGCGGATGAAGCAGGCCGAGGACGGCGTTGAGGCGCTCCAGAAGGTTGTGGATACGCTTATCATCATTCCGAACCAGAACCTGTTCCGCCTTGCCAACGAAAAGACAACCTTCACCGAAGCCTTCTCCATGGCGGACGACGTGCTCTATCAGGGCGTCAAAGGTGTGACCGACCTGATGGTCCGTCCGGGTCTCATCAACCTCGACTTTGCGGATGTGCGCGCCGTGATGGACGAGATGGGCAAGGCCATGATGGGCACCGGCGAGGCCGAGGGCGAAGATCGCGCCATCCAGGCCGCCGAAAAGGCCATCGCGAACCCGCTCCTGGACGAAATCAGCCTGCGTGGCGCGAAGGGTGTTCTCATCAACATCACCGGCGGTCACGACCTCACGCTGTTCGAGCTGGACGAAGCGGCGAACCGCATCCGCGAGGAAGTGGATCAGGACGCGAACATCATCGTTGGCTCCACGCTGGATGACAGCATGCAGGGCATGATGCGTGTCAGCGTTGTGGCAACCGGCATCGACGCGGTGGATGTGCACACGGAAATCCCGGTACCGCGCCGGTCGCTGGCAACGCCCCTGACGCAGACCACCCGCGTCGAAGATGCTCAGCAAGCTGAAAAGGCCGCGTCGCACCCCGAGCAGGTTGCTGCACGCAAGGCGCAGGAACCGTCGCTGTTCGACAGCCAGCGCGAGGACGAGGCCGAGCAGATGGAGCCTGTCTTCGAGCGCCGCGCAGAGCAGCAAGAAGCCATCGACGAGGATGGTCTTCCGGCACCCGCCTACCGTCCGCAGGTGGCCGAGTTCAACCCGCGTGAAGACAGCATCGAAGCCGATCCCGAACAGTTCGTGGCGCCGCGTGCGCCTGCTCCGGGTACGCCGAGCGCAGAAGCGCTGGCCCGTTTGCAGGCGGCTGCATCCCGTGCGCGTCCTGCACCGGGGGCCCGCCCGAATATGCAGGTCGAGCAAGAGCCTGCAGACAGCGAGCGCCCGCGTTTTGGCATCAATTCCCTGATCAACCGCATGACCGGCCATGGCCAGCAAGCCGAGGCTCCGGTGCGTCGCACAACGCCGCCGCCGGTCCAGTCGAGCGGTGCCGCACCGGCCCGCGCGCCGTCTCCGGAAGCGGATGAAGATCAGGAACGGATCGAGATTCCGGCCTTCCTCCGGCGTCAAGCAAACTGAAATAGCGGTTAATCGCTGGTATAACGCCTCCTTTTTAGGAGGCGTTTTTCGTTTGAAAGCATGGGGTTGTGGGGTCTGGCAAGATTCCGCCGATATCTTTCGAGAGCTTGTTTCAGGCCGTTACAATCTTTGATTTGAGGCCAGATAGGTCAGAGAGTATCACCCATCTCGAAACGCCGCATGGGGGTGCCGGCGTATTTGATCGAGGGTCTTTTGCAAACAACGGTTCACTCTATCGTCCGTTTCTCGGGAATCGGCCTTCACACTGGTCTGACAGTGAATATGGCCATCTGCCCGGCTCCGGCCGATCATGGTATCGTGTTCGAGCGGACGGATATCCGGCTCGGCAATGCCCGAATCCCTGCGCTGTTCGACTTTGCCGAGCAGTCGCCGCTTTGCACAAAGATCGTGAATCAGCCCGGTGTCTCGGTGTCGACCATCGAACATGTGATGGCGGCTCTTGCAGGATGCGGCGTTCACAACGCGCTGGTTCGTATCGATGCCCCCGAAGCCCCCGTTCTGGATGGCAGCGCAGCCCCCTTCGTGCGCGGCATCCTTGCTGCCGGCGTCAAGCAACTCCGCACACCGATCCGCGTGATCGAAGTTCTGAGCACCGTCGAAGTTCATACGGCACAGGGTTGGGCGCGGCTTGGTCCGGGCGCCGGTCTGACGATGGATTTTCATATCGACTTTGCCGACAAGGCCATTGGTCAGCAAAGCAAGTCGTTGAACCTTGCCAATGGTACGTTCGTGCGTGAACTCTGTGACAGCCGGACATTCTGCCGTGCCGCCGATGTCGAAGCCATGCGCGCCGCAGGCAAGGCGTTGGGTGGAACGATGAAGAACGCTGTTGTCGTGGATGGCGACACGGTTCTCACCCCCGGTGGCTTGCGTCACAGCGATGAAGCGGTGCGTCACAAAATGCTTGATGCGCTTGGCGATCTTGCTTTGGCGGGCGCGCCTTTGCTTGGGCATTACGAAGGCCACAAGGCAGGCCACACGTTGACAAACATGCTCCTGCGCGAACTGTTCGCAACGCCCGACGGCTACCGCGTGCGCGACTGTGACTCGGTGCTTGCGGCACGGCTTCCGGGCGCGGGTGTCGAAGCGCACGAGATTCCCGCGGTTGCCTGACCGCGGCGTCTGGCGTGCGGATCACACAGCACACACCCCTTGTGCAAAACCTCAATCGCTTGTGTGCCTAAAGGCGTTTTGCCTTCCGATTTAATGTGCTAGGACCGATGGCAGACAAGTGGCACATATAGCCACGGCGGCTTAACGAAGGTGACGGGCATGGCAGCGGGCAGAAGCGCAAGAGCTGTGATCGGGGCGGGGCTCTTGGTGTTGACGCTGACGGCGTGCAGCAATGGCGAACGTCCGGGCTTTGGCCCCGGCGGCGTTCCGATCGAGAATTACACCGCCGAGCAGATCTTTGAACGGGGCGAGTTCGAACTGAACAGCAACGACCCCGAGGATGCCGCGTTCTATTTCTCGGAAGTGGAACGGCTCTATCCGTATTCGGAACTCGCCAAGCGGGCTGTCATCATGCAGGCCTTTGCGCATCACAAGAACAAGGACTATGAAAACAGCCGCTCTGCCGCACAGCGTTATGTCGACTTCTACCCGACTGACGAAGACGCCGCCTATGCGCAATATCTCCTCGCGCTCAGCTATTACGACCAGATCGAAGAAGTGGGCCGCGATCAGGGCCTTACCTTCCAGGCGCTGCAGGCCTTGCGTACGGTCATCGAACTCTACCCGGACAGCGAATATGCTCGGTCGGCCGTGCTCAAGTTCGATCTCGCATTCGACCATCTTGCCGGCAAGGAAATGGAAATCGGGCGCTACTATCTGCGTCGTGATCATTACGCCGCAGCGATCAACCGCTTCCGCGTTGTGGTCGAAGACTTCCAGACCACAACCCACACCGCAGAGGCGCTGCACCGTCTGGTTGAGGCGTATCTGTCGCTGGGTTTGACCGACGAGGCGCAAACGGCTGGCGCGATCCTCGGCTACAACTACCAGTCCACCGACTGGTATGAGGACAGTTTCAAACTGCTCACCGGGCGTGGTTTGGAATTGAAAGCGACCGGAGACAACTGGCTGCGGCAGATCTATCGCCAGATGGTCAAGGGTCAGTGGCTTTGATCGGGGGGCGGTGCGTCTGACAACGCACCCTGTTGCACAGAATGCTGCGCGCGCTTGAAATACGGGACATGTTGATCATCGACCGGCTGGAGCTTGAGTTCCAGCCGGGTCTCAACGTGTTGACCGGCGAAACCGGCGCGGGCAAATCGATCCTGCTGGACAGTCTCGGGTTCGTGCTGGGCTGGCGGGGCCGCGCCGAACTGGTCCGCAGCGGGGCTGATCAGGGCGAAGTGACCGCCGTATTCGATCTACCCAAAGGTCATCCGGCACATGATGTCTTGGCCGAAGCCGGATTCGAGGATGCGGATGAATTGATCCTGCGCCGCGTGAACACCGCCGATGGCCGCAAGACGGGGTGGGTCAATGACCGCCGCGTCACCGGAGAGATGCTCCGCGCCCTGTCCGACACGCTGGTCGAACTGCACGGGCAGCATGACGACCGGGGATTGCTGGACTCAAAGGGGCACCGGGCGCTGCTGGATCAGTTCGCGGGCCATGATGACCTGCTGGCTGCGGTGAAAACCGCGTGGAGCGCCATGTCCAAGGCTCGCAAAGCGCTGACAGAGGCAGAAGCGGCGTACAAGGCCGCACAGGCCGAGGAAGAATTCCTGCGCCACTCTGTTGGGGAGTTGGATAAGCTGTCCCCCGAACCGGGCGAGGACGCAGAGCTCGACGCGCGTCGACGTATGATGCAAGCCTCCGAGCGTATCCGCGACGACATCGCCCGCGCCGCACAGGTGATGGGGCAGGACGGTGCAGAGGGCGCGTTGTCGGATGCGCTGCGCTGGCTTGAAGGGGTCAGCGATGCCGCTGAGGGGCGTCTGGACGATCCGCTTGCGGCGCTGGCTCGGGCCATGGCCGAACTGGACGAAGCGGCGCGCGGCGTGTCTGCCTGTCTCGATGCTCTGGAGTTTGATCCGCACGAGCTTGAAGCCACCGAAGAACGGCTGTTTGCCCTGCGGGCGCAGGCGCGCAAACATGGGATTGCGCCGGATGATCTGTCCGGTTTGGCCGACACCCTGCGCGATCGTTTGGCCGCATTGGATCAGGGTGCAGACCGCATGACGCGGTTGCAATCCGAGTTGCGCAGCGCTGAAAAAGCCTATGACAGCGCGGCGATGACTCTGCGCGACAGCCGCGCGGCAGCGGCCAAACGGCTGGACGCGGCGGTCTGTGCTGAATTGGCTCCGCTCAAGATGGAACGCGCGGTGTTCGTAACGGATCTGTCTGACGCGCCAGCTGGACCCGAGGGCAGCGATGCCGTGGCCTTCACCGTTGCCACCAATCCCGGCGCACCGGCGGGTCCCATCGGCAAGATCGCATCGGGCGGTGAACTCAGCCGGTTCCTGCTGGCTCTCAAAGTGTGCCTGTCGGAACAGCGCGACGCCGGGCTGACGATGATCTTCGATGAAATCGACCGGGGTGTCGGTGGGGCGACCGCCGATGCCGTGGGTCGTCGTCTGGCGGCTTTGGCCGAAGGTGGGCAGGTGCTTGTCGTCACCCATTCGCCGCAAGTGGCCGCCCTCGGGGCGCATCACTGGCGGGTGGAAAAGCGGGTGGCGGACGATCAGACCACCTCGACCGTCGTGCCACTCGATCCGCCCGCAAGGGAAGGGGAAATCGCCCGCATGTTGTCGGGCGACACCATCACGGATGAGGCCCGCGCGGCAGCACGGGCGCTCTTGGCGGGTTAGAGGCGCATCATTCCGTATCCGGGTCCAGCTTCATAGCCGGGCATTTTGTCCGTTCGTTTGCGCCTTGCTCAAGGTTCGTGAAGCGCTTGCAAGTGTGTCCTGATACCGACGGTTTCGGACTGTGATCCCATCAGGGGTGGACAGTCCCGACGCATTGAATAAGCCTTGGTAATCAGAAGCTTTTTGGCGTTGTTCGCCTTCCCCGAAAGGACCGCTTGGCATGGCGCCAGCTTTGCGTGGTCAATTGCAGGCAACGAAAAGACAGTTCGCGCGCGGCTGGGATTTGCTGCGCCATAAAGGACCGTCGCAATTCCAGTTCTGGTTGATCGCGCTTTTGATCGGGATTGCTGCTGGTCTGGCGGCCACGTGTTTCAGGCTGGCGATCACGTTCCTGCAAACCTCGGTCTACGGCACGCCCAGCGTCACGACGATCCACAGCTATGCCGAAACCCTGCCATGGTGGATGCTCTTGTTGATCCCGACGGTCGGTGGCCTCGTGGTGGGGGTGATCGTGCATTACTTCACCCCGGACGGACGGGTGCGGTCAGTCGCCGACGTCATCGAGGGCGCGGCGCTGAACGATGGCCGGGTGGAAAAGAAGGCAGGCATCGCCTCGGCCATCTGTTCATGGATTACTCTGTCGACAGGCGGAAGCACCGGGCGGGAAGGGCCGGTGGTTCATATCGCCGCGATGATCTCGTCTTGGGTGTCGAACACGATTCGCGCCGATGGGATCACGGGACGCGATCTTTTGGGCTGCGCCGTGGCGGCTGCAGTATCGGCGAGCTTCAATGCACCGATCGCGGGGGCCTTGTTCGCGCTTGAAGTCATCCTGCGCCATTTTGCAGTGCACGCCTTTGCCCCCATCGTTGTCGCCAGTGCGGCGGGAACGGTGATCAACCGCCTCGTGTTCGGAGATGTGACGGAATTCAAACTACCCGGCACCACGACAGTCGAGTTCTACCTGGAACTGCCGGCCTTCTTCATCCTGGGCCTCGTCTGTGGCCTTGTCGCGGTTGTGATGATGCGTGCCGTCTTCCTTGCAGATGACGTGGGATCCCGGTTTCAGAACAGGATGGGTTTGCCACATCTGCTGCGTCCGGCCATTGCTGGCGTGATGCTTGGGGCACTTGCAATCTGGTTCCCGCACATCATCGGTGTCGGCTACGAGACCACGTCCCGCGCTCTGACCGGCGCGCTGCTCTGGCACGAGGCCGTGGTCTTTGCGATGCTCAAGGTGATTGCCGTTGCCATCACCATGGGCGGGCGCATGGGCGGCGGGGTGTTTTCCCCCTCGCTGATGCTGGGCGCACTGACCGGGCTTGCCTTCGGCCTGATCGCCACAGGACTTTTCCCCGAACAGTCCGGCACCGCCACACTCTACGCTTTGGCAGGAATGGGGGCCGTTGCCGCCGCCGTGCTTGGCGCACCCATCTCGACCACGCTGATCGTGTTCGAACTGACGGGTGACTGGCAGACCGGGCTCGCGGTGATGGTCTCTGTCTCAATGTCGACGGCTGTGTCCGCACGCCTTGTCGACCGGTCGTTCTTCCTCACTCAGCTGGAGCGACGCAACGTCCACCTTGCCGCTGGACCTCAGGCCTACCTGCTGGCGATGTTCCGGGTGCAGGGCGTGATGCGCAAACCCACCGACAGCAACGCTGCCGATGAAGAGGCGTGCCTGACAATGATCGAACAGGGACTGTTCGTGCAGGCGCAAGCCACCTTGGAAACAGCGCTGCCACTCTTCGACAAATCAGGCGTGGCCTTCCTGCTGGTGGTGAAGCTCGAAGGACCCGAGGACACGCCCGTGTTGCAGGGCGCGCTGTTCCATGTGGACGCTCTAAAAGCCTATAACCGCGCGCTGGCGGCAACTGCCGAGGAAGAGCACAGCTGACATCCCGGATCAGATCCGTTCGACCTGCACCCCATCCTGAACCCAGAACGCAAGATGGTCCTTGATCTCGGCCACGTCCTCGTTCGGGTTTTCATAGGACCAAACGGCATTGGAATAGGTCATGCTTTTCGAGACGATGTCGAAATAGCTGGCCTCGCCCTTATGCGGGCAGGTTGTCTTGTGATCAGACACATCCAGAAACGCCATCGCCACGTCGGACCGGGGGAAGTAGATGACAAACGGCATATCGCCTTCGGTCAATTCCAAAGCATTGGAGCTTTCCGCGATCACGGCACCACCGGCGCGCACGACCCAGGTTCCTGCGGCGGGTCTGACTGTAATGTGTTTCTGCATGATCCATCCCTTTTGACTGCGATGTACCGGGGTTAGCGGGGGAATGTAAATGTTTATGGTCAGATTGGCGCGCAGGCCTGTGTCAGCCAGGTTGACACATCGCCCTCGACCAACGGGCCGATCCGCTCCAGAACTCCGGTATGATAGGCATTGAGCCAAGTGCGTTCCGCCTCGGTCAGAAACCCCGTGTCGATCAGCCGCGTGTCGATGGGCACATAGGTCAGTGTCTCGAACCGGTACATCTCGGGCACCGTCTGACCGGGCAGGGCCGGGGCCTCTTCGACAACAATCAGGTTCTCGATCCGAATGCCGAACGCACCTTCCTTATAGAAACCCGGCTCATTTGACAGGATCATCCCCGGCATAAACGGCACGGTTCCCGTGCGGGCCAACCGTTGCGGCCCTTCGTGGACGCTGAGGTACGACCCGACGCCGTGCCCGGTGCCATGACCGTAGTCCAGACCATGCTCCCACAGTGCCACCCGTGCCAAAGCATCCATATCGCGCCCGGCCAGCCCCTTGGGCCAGCGCAGACGGGAAATCGCGATCATTCCCTTGAGCACGAGCGTAAAGGCGCGTTTTTCGTCTGCGCCAACCGTTCCAATGGCAATGGTGCGTGTGACATCCGTCGTGCCATCCACATATTGCCCGCCACTGTCCACCAGAAGCAGACCCGGCTCGACCTGACGGTTGGTCTTTTCCGTCACCCGATAATGCACAATGGCCCCGTTTGGACCAGCACCGCAGATCGTGTCAAAGCTGATGTCGCGTAGCGCGTTGGTCGCCGCGCGCTCACTTTCCAGCCGGGTGACCACATCGATCTCAGTGAGGCTGCCCGGTGGTTGATGGTCCAGCCAGCACAGGAACCGGGCCATAGCAGCCCCGTCCCGAAGATGCGCCGCGCGCGCGCCGTCCAGTTCAGCAGACGACTTGCAGGCCTTTGGCAAGGCGCAAGGGTCCTGCGCCTCGATCATCTTGACGCGCGCCTCAGCAAGCGTGTCCGCCACGATCACTGGGCAACTGCCCGGGTCGATCTGCACCGGGCCCTCGAGACCCGTCAAGGCCGGCAAGAATTCCTCAACAGGGGCAACGCGCACTTTGGGCCCAAGGTGATCCCCGAGATTGACCAGCTTTTCAGGGTTTACATACAGTGTGACACTGCCCACCGCATGCAACAGAGCAAATCCAAGCATAAACGGCGTGCGGGGCAGATCATCTCCACGGATGTTCAAGAGCCAGCAAATACTGTCGGGCAGGGTCAACACGGCTGTTGTTGCAGTACCCAACCCGGCTGAAAGCCGTGCGATCTTAGCCTCATGCGTTTCGCCAGTCAGCTCGACAGGCTGCGCAAAAGCGAGGGTCGCGGGAGGGCTGGGCTGATCTTCCCAGATCCGATCCACAAGGTTTTCGACCCGCCGCAACGTGACTGATCCGGAGCTCGCTTCCAATTCCCGGATTTGTGTCACGGTGTGCAGCCATGGATCGAACCCGACAACGCCACCTGCCGCGACGTTTTCAGACAGCCAGTCGCCCAATGACACTTCCGGCCAAGGCACCGGCGTGAACACATCCGCCACCTGCGCCCGCACCTGGACCCGATAGCGGCCATCAATGAACACGCCAGCCTTGTCCTGCAACGCAACGCAGAAGCCCGCCGAACCGGTGAACCCGGTCAGCCACGCCAGACGGCTGTCGCGCTCGGCCACATATTCGCCCTGATGGGCATCCGCGCGCGGAACAAGGAACCCGTCCACACCCGCAGCCGACATCTCGGCGCGCAGCGCAGCCAGTCGCGGCGGGTCTTGTTCGGGGGAAGATGTCTCGGAAAAGCTTTGGAACATGATGCGGTCTCTCTTCGATATGGCGCGAGCGAACCCGGAATGACACGCAATGGCAAGCCCTGCTGCACCTGTTCAGGGGGTTGAAAAGCCCACCTGCTTCTTCTCTTAATAAATACGCAAACAGCGGCCCGCAGGGCCGCGCTGGTCGGACCGGCGAAGCCGGTCCGAAACCCCGATCAACTCGCGCGTTTGATACCCATGAGCCGTGCCCGTGCCCGTGGATCGCTGTCGAAGAGCGAGGCAAGCTGCTCGGTCATGGCACCTGCCAGCTGCTCCACATCCGTGATCGTCACCGCGCGCTCGTAATAACGGGTGACGTCGTGGCCGATGCCAATAGCCAGCAATTCCACCTGCTTGCGCCGCTGAACCATGGCGATCACGTCGCGCAAGTGTTTTTCAAGGTAATTCGCCGGGTTCACTGACAACGTGCTGTCATCAACCGGGGCGCCGTCCGAAATCACCATCAGGATCTTGCGCGCCTCAGAGCGGTGCAGCATCCGCCGGTGTGCCCATTCGAGCGCCTCACCGTCGATGTTTTCCTTCAGCAGACCTTCCTTCATCATCAATCCAAGGTTCGGCCGTGTCCGCCGCCACGGCGCGTCAGCGCTCTTGTAAATGATGTGCCGCAAATCGTTCAGACGACCGGGCTGCTGTTCGCGCCCTTCGTTCAGCCATTTCTCCCGCGCCTGACCGCCCTTCCAGGCCCGCGTGGTAAAGCCGAGGATCTCGACCTTGACCGAACACCGCTCGAGCGTGCGGGCCAGAACATCGGCGCAGATCGCCGCGATGGAAATCGGACGTCCGCGCATGGAGCCGGAATTGTCCAGCAGGAGTGTCACCACGGTATCTCGGAACTCTGTATCTTTCTCGACTTTGAAGGACAGCGGAGTCGTCGGGTTCGCAACCACACGCGCCAGTCGCCCGGCATCCAGAATGCCTTCCTCCAGATCGAACTCCCAAGACCGGTTTTGCTGCGCTTGCAGGCGGCGCTGCAGCTTGTTCGCCAAGCGACTGACCGCGCCTTTCAATGGCTCAAGCTGCTGATCCAGATAAGCGCGCAACCGCTCCAATTCGACCGGTTCGGCCAGATCTTCGGCAAGGATTTCCTCGTCATGGGTCGAATCGAACACCTTGTAGTCCGGGTCCGCCTCGGAAATCGGGGCAGGGGGCGGCGGCTCCAGAGGCGCTTCGCCGTCGGGCATTTCGGTCTCGTCGCTCAGTTCCTGATCGGCCATCTCGTCCATGGACACCTGCGCCTGGCTGGGGTCCTGGGTTTCGTCTTGGCTCGATTCAGGATTGGCCTCGGCGTCTTCGCTCTCGTCCTCGTCCTGACCGGTGCTGTCGGGTTCCTGCTCGTCGTCGCTGCCCTCTTCGGCCTGATCCTGCGCGTCCTCGTCCAACTCGTCGGGATCGTCACCCAATTGGTCACCGTAGCCCAGATCAGTGATCACCGCGCGGGTGAAGCGGGCAAAGGCCGCCTGATCGCTCAGAACATCCTGCAAGTTCTCAAGCGTGTCGCCCGCCTGATTTTCGATAAAACCGCGCCACAGGTCCATGACGTTCTGCGCGCCCGCAGGCAGGTCACGCCCGGTCGCCAGATGGCGTACGAGGTATCCCGCTGCTTCGGCGAGAGGCGCATCCGAGGCTTCCTTGACCTGATCATAACCGCGGCGCATTGCGTCATGCCCGATCTTGGCGTCGATATTGCCAGCGGTGCCCGGCATATCGCGCGCACCCATCGCTTCGCAGCGGGCGGTTTCCATGGATTCGTAAAGCTCGCGCGCCAGCTCTCCCTGCGGGGCATAACGCGCGTGGGTGCCTGCATCGTGATAGCGGCGATACATCGCCATGGCGTCGGCGGTGCCACGGGCCAGCAGCACCTCGTCGCGGGTCAGACGACGGCTGATCTGCGGCAGGCGCATCGCATCGCCCGAAATGCCCGAGGGGTCGACCGAATAGCTGACAGTCAGGTCAGGGTCGCGCGCCATGACCTTGGTCGCTTCGGCGAGCGCCTTCTTGAACGGATCGGCGGGGTTGTCACTGGGTTTGCTCATGACCTGACCTTTCCACGCAGTTCAGTCGCGCGCAATGCCATCTGGTGAAAGGCGCAACGCGGCTTGCCGGCTTCTTTGGACTGAAGATACCTCGGGTGTCCGGGGAACGAACCCCAGACTGTCGGATCGGCTCTGCCGATCCGAAACCCATCACCCCAGGCTCAACGACGCAGCACTCTCGGGCAGCTCTTCGTCAAAGCAGCGCTGGTAGAACTCGGCCACCGTCTGGCGCTCCAACTCGTCGCATTTGTTGAGGAACGACACGCGGAACGCGTAACCCACATCGCGGAAAATCTCGGCGTTCTGCGCCCAGGCGATCACGGTCCGCGGGCTCATCACGGTGGACAGGTCCCCCGACATGAACGCGGTGCGCGACAGGTCGGCTACCGTCACCATCTGGCGCACGATCTTGCGGCCCTTCTCGGTATTGTAATGCGGCGCTTTCGACAGAACGATCGAGGTCTCGGCGTCGATTGACAGATAGTTCAATGTGGCCACCAGCGACCAGCGGTCCATCTGACCCTGGTTGATCTGCTGCGTGCCGTGATAGAGGCCCGTGGTGTCGCCCAGACCCACCGTGTTGGCGGTGGCGAAGATGCGGAAATACTTGTGTGGGGTGATCACCTGGTTCTGGTCAAGCAGCGTCAGCTTGCCGTCGGTTTCCAGAACCCGCTGGATCACGAACATCACGTCGGCTCGGCCCGCGTCGTATTCGTCGAACACGATGGCGGTCGGGTTGCGCAGCGCCCAGGGCAGGATGCCTTCCTGGAACTGGGTGACCTGCTTGCCGTCCACCAGCTTGATCGCGTCCTTGCCGATCAGGTCGATCCGGCTGATATGGCTGTCGAGGTTGACGCGCACGCAGGGCCAGTTCAGCCGCGACGCGATCTGTTCGATGTGGGTCGATTTTCCGGTGCCGTGGTAGCCTTGGATCATCACGCGGCGGTTGTTGCGGAACCCGGCAAGAATCGCCAGCGATGTGTCCGGGTCGAACTTGTAGGTGCTGTCGATGTCCGGCACGCGCTCCGTGCGCTCGGGAAAACCGTGGACAACCATGTCCGTATCAATGCCAAACACCTCGCGTACGGAAATTTCTTCTGTCGGTTTGGCGTTGATGTCGATCGTCCCGTCGGCCATGTTGCGGACATCCTTCTCAGCTGGGGTTTGCGTGTGTGTGGTGCAACATAATGGCGGGAGGAGCAAGGGAAAGGGCATGGGAATTCGTTCATGACGCCGCAAGAAGAGGTGGAAAACCTCATTGCCCGTGTGGCGATCGGCGACCGTGCCGCGTTCAATCACCTGTATGACAGGACCTCCGCGAAACTTTTTGGCGTTTGCCTGCGTGTGTTGAATGATCGCGTAGAAGCCGAGGAGGTGTTGCAGGACGTGTTCGTGACGGTGTGGAACAAGGCGGACAGTTATAAGGTCAACGGGTATTCCCCGATGACCTGGCTCATCACGATCACCCGCAACCGCGCGGTGGACCGTCGGCGTGCCATGAAGCTGCCCCCCGTTCCGATCGAGACAGCCGATTTGATGCCCGATAGCAAACCCGGACCCGAAGCCAGTGCCATTGCCGCGTCCGAGGCGCGTCAGATCAAGGCTTGTCTGGATGAACTGCCGCGCGCGCGGGCGCATCTGGTACGCCGGGCCTATCTCGAAGGTGACAGCTATGCCGATCTCGCGCAGGCGACGGGCGTGAATCTGAATACCATCCGGACATGGCTGCGCCGCAGTCTGATGGCCCTGCGGGAGTGTTTGAGCAGATGAGCGATCAGACCCTCCCCCCCGATGGCCCAGAAGAGGACGAAGACCGCGTTCTGGCAGCAGAATACGCCCTGGGACTTCTGACCGAAGAAGAACGCGCGTGGTTCGAAGAACGGCTCGACACGGACACCGCGCTGCGTGCCGAAGTCGTGGCTTGGGACGAACATTTCGCGGCTGTCATCCTTGACGATGTCGAAGAGGTGGCCCCGTCGCCGCAGCTTGCCAAACGCCTGCAGACCATCCTTTTCAAACCGGAGAAACACTCCTTCTGGCAGCAAATTTGGCCTTATGGCCTGGGCGGTCTGGCTGCCGCGCTGGTACTTTGGCTGTCGATCAGCACGGGTATCCTCGTGCCCGTAGACAGCCGCCTGCAACCCGATCTCGTGGCGGAACTGGCTCCGACGCCAGATGGCGAAGGGCTGGTGATCCGCGCCACTGTCGACACGACGCTTGCTGCGGTCGAAGTGGTCCGAGCGGCAGGCACGCCGCCGGATGGTCGGGTGTTCGAGCTTTGGCTGATTGCCGGCGATGCGGCACCGGTTTCGCTGGGTCTGCTCGAGGACGGCAACAGCACCCTGATCGACCTGCCGCAAGACCTCTTGGCTGTGCTGCCCGGCGCGCTGCTAGCGATTTCCGATGAACCCCCCGGGGGATCGCCGACAGGCGCGCCAACAGGTGCCGTGCGCGCCGCAGGTCCGCTCACGTCCTCGTGATCCAACTGTGATGCGCTTTTTTGAAACGCCCCTGACCTGAGCTTCGTGTCTGCGTCCGACCCGCTGGACATTCCGGCGGGAAACCCTGGAGGACGATATGACATTGAAGACCATGATCACCGCCGCTGTGACTGCAACTGTAATGACGGGTGCGGCTTTTGCCGAAAGCCATGCCGGGACCGACAACCCGATGGTCGGCGGAGCCGCGATGTTCCCCGACAAGACCATCGTCGAGAACGCCCTGAACTCTGCCGATCACACCACGCTTGTGGCTGCGGTCAAGGCAGCCGGCCTTGTCGACACCCTGATGAGCGAAGGGCCGTTCACCGTGTTTGCGCCCACCAATGCAGCTTTCGACCGCATTTCGGATGAATCGCTGAACGCGCTCTTGCAGCCGTCGGCCAAGGCGCAGCTGACGCAAATCCTGACCTGCCATGTGGTGGCGGCAAATGCGATGTCCGATGCCATCGCGGGCATGATTGCGGATGATGGCGGGATGCACCCCGTTCAGACAGTGGGAGGTTGCACTCTGCAGGCCAAGATGGATGGTTCCAAGATCACCCTCACAGACGAAAACGGTCGCGAAGCCACCGTCACGATTGCCGATGTGCGGCAGTCGAACGGCGTCATTCACGTGATCGACCGGGTGCTTTTGCCGGCTCAGTAACCCTTTGAACCCCATCCTCGGGGTCTCTGAGATCGCGCAAAAGTGTGTGCCCCGGTCTTGCGTGTTGGCGGGCCGGGGCACCATGTTCAATCACGTGAAGGAGGACACGATGTTGAGACGACATTTCCTGCAAACCGCCGCTGCCGCTCTGGGCCTTGGTGCCTTGACCAAAGGCGCAGGTGCAGCCGAAGGCACTTTCGAAATCACGCGATCCAAGGCCGAATGGAAAGCAATGCTGACCTCTTTGGAATATCGCGTGATGCGAGAAGAAGGCACCGAACGGGCGTTCTCCTCGCCGCTCAATGACGAGAAACGCGCAGGCATGTTCCACTGCAAGGGATGTGACCTCGCACTCTATTCATCCGAGCACAAATTCGACAGCGGCACAGGGTGGCCCAGCTTCTGGCAGGCACAGGCGAACGCCATCGAAACCAAGCCTGACAGGTCGCTGTTCATCACACGAACAGAATGCCATTGCCGACGTTGTGGCAGCCATCTGGGTCATATCTTCGATGATGGCCCGAAGCCGACAGGCAAACGGCACTGTATCAACGGCGTCAGCCTGACGTTCAGCGCCGCTTAACCGAATTCTGGGTTAAGCGCCTTTGGCGCCCAGCCCTAGTTGCATCAGCGTCTTGCGCACCGGTGTCAGGGCGTAAAGCGCGTCCAATCCCTTGGCTCGTATGTCGCGAAGGGGTTGCGCGCTGAGCATCGAGGTCCGGTTGAGCAACGTGATCCCGGCCACGCGCGCCCGAATATCTGCAATCCGCTTCTGGTGGTAGGCATCCAGCATCTTGCGATTGCCGATGTCATCTGAATGGCGGGCCAGATCGCGCAGGACGCTCAAATCCTTGAGGCTCATGTTGAGGCCCTGCGCGCCGATAGGGGGCACCACATGGGCCGCCTCAGCCACAAGTGCAATCCGTTCGCCGCTCAGGCGATCCGCATGCTGGCTGATGATCGGCCAGATCGTGCGTCGTGACGCCAGTTCCAGCGGCCCGAACAGGCTACAGGACCGCGTTGTCATCGCGTCTTCAAACGCCTCAGGCTCAAGCGCCATCAGCGTTTCCGCCTTTGGGCCTTCCTCCATCCAGACAATCGCCGACGACGGCCGCCCATCAAGATCAGGCAGGGGGACAAAGGTGAATGGTCCCCCCGTTCGGTGAATCTCGGTCGACACATTGCCATGGGGGATCGGATGGGTGACGGCAAAGGCCAGCGCTTTCTGGCCAAAGCGCGTGGTCTGCACGTCGATCCCTGCCGCCTTGCGCATCGGTGAATTGCGCCCGTCGGCGGCAATGACCAGCTTGCAGCGGACCTTGGTGCCATCGCTCAGCCCGACACGGGCTTCGGCTTCGCGGGTGAAGAGGGACGTCGTCCCTACGCCCGCGCGAAAAGTGACAGTTTCGAGCCCTTCGAGATGCGCCACGAATTCACGCCGCAACAACCAGTTCGGCAGGTTCCATCCAAACGGCTGATCAGAGATATCGGACGCGTTGAATTCCTTGGTCACCCGCGCTTTCGGTTCTTCGCCACCCGCATCGACGATCCGCATCACCTGCAACGGCATCGCATGCGCGGCAAGGCGCGGCCAAAGTCCGATCTCCTCCAGAAAAGCCTGTGCGGGCTGCAGGAACGCTGTGGTGCGCAGGTCCGCACCTTCTGCATTGCGGTCCGTGACGGGCGGTGCCGGATCAAGGCAAAGCACCGAATACCCGTCGGCCCCAAACGCCGCCGCTGCGGCCAGTCCGGCGATCCCGCCCCCGGATACGACGATGTCATAGGTCATGGCGTGGCCTTTCGGTTCGGGTGACACACCCTGCTTATAGGCAGGGTAGTTGAAATGCGCGATGCGTCAGGGCGCGCTATTTTCCGACCGTGATCAGGATCAGCACAACCATGATGACGGGAACCATGGCCAAAGCCGTCATGGTCAGCGCAACAACGCCCCATGTTTTCACGGCCAGCACCAGAAGGGTCAGCAGCGCAACCAGCAAGTAGTAGATCGTTTCCGGCCCACCTTCTTTCAGATCGCGTGCGATCCAGCCGAAAACCGGCACGGAATAAATTGGATTGCGGCGGTAGGCGACGGCTGGTTCGGAAATGGACATGTAAGACCCCTGTTTTTGTCTGCTTGAGAGATAGGCAGCAAAATCGGGGCGGAAACTGCCAAATTGCCGTAACGCAGCAATGAACCGTCAGGTCAGCCGGGCAAGGAACTCGGTCAGGTCCGAGGTGTGGTGATGGATGTGATCCGCCGCAACCGCGTTCGGCGCTACATGGACCGTGCGCATCCCCATCGCGTGCGGGGCGGCCAAGTTGCGGGGGTCGTCTTCAAACATCGCAGCACTCCGCGTGTCGGTGCCGTCGCGGCCAAACACTTTTTCGAACGCGCTGCGCTCGGGCTTGGGATGGTAATCGGCATGTTCCACGCCATAAACCGCGTCGAATATTCCGTCGAGCCCGCGCGCCTTGAGCACGTTGCGGGCATAGGGTTCCGATCCGTTGGTATAGACAATCTTGCGGCCCGGCAGGTCCTTGATCAGGGATGCCAGATAGGGGTCTTCCGACAAAACCGAAAAGTCGATGTCATGCACCTCGTGCAGGTATGGCGCCGGATCCACATCATGTTCGCGCATCAACCCGGCCAGTGTGGTGCCATAGGTTTTCCAATACTCTACCCGCAGCATGTTCGCCCGGTCCCGATCGACGCCCAGCGAGTTCATGACAAACTTCGTCATGCGCACTTCGATCTGGTCGAACAGGCGCACCGCAGGCGAATAGAGAGTGTTGTCGAGATCGAACACCCAATGGCGGACATGTTTGAAAGCTGACTTGACCATGACCGGCAACCTAGGCGGTGCGGGTCGGCGCGGCAATGGCTCAACTTGCGTCTTTTGATAAACCAGCGCTATCGTGAGGAAACTGGATAGGGATCACACGGTATGAAAGATGTGAAGCCTCCTCAGAAAGACGCGTATGCGTCGATCCTCGAGGCGATTGATGTGGGAATCTACCGGCCAGGCGACCGGTTGGTGGAAAGTGATCTGGCTGAACGGTTCGGCATGTCGCGGACACCGATCCGCGAAGCGTTGCAACGGCTTGAGACGCAATCGCTGCTGACGCGGGACGGGCGGTCTCTGATCGTGGCGTCGCTCGACCACAACCAGATGGCCGAGCTTTATGTGGTCCGCACCGAACTGGAAGGACTGGCTGCCCGCCTTGCCGCGCGACATGCCACCGATGAAGAGGTGCAGGTGTTGCAGGATATGGTGCATGACGACCGGGCCTTGCTGGACGATCCGTCCGCGTTGGCACGGGCGAACCGCCGGTTCCACAAGCAGATCCATCTTGCCTCGCACAACCGCTTCCTTGTTCAGCAGCTTGATCTGGTGCACCGGTCCATGGCGCTGATGGCGACCACATCGCTGGCGGCGCAGGGCCGGGGTGAAATCGCGCTGGCCGAACATCAGGCGATTGTCGATGCGGTCAAACAGCGTAACGAGGATGCGGCCTACAAGGCGTTGCGAGACCACATTTCGGTTGCCTTTGTCACCCGCTTGAAGCTCGACTCAATGGCCAAGGATCAGGCCTAGTCAGCGGATCGTGGCGTGGATGTCCCCGCCGGGGACATCCGGTTCGGACCGGCCATGTTCGGTCTTGTCCCAATAGAACGGCTTAAACACCAGTTCCGACCACGCCTTGTAAACGGCGAAAACGCCAAGCGGAAAGTAGAAGAACATCATCGGCACCCACTGCATCAAGCCTTTGTGCTGCGTGCGCCCGACCGCAATGAATCCGGTGAGCAGGGATACCAGCTCGGCAAAAAGAAAAAGGGCCAGAAGGCCCTTCGCCATATCGGGTGAGATCACATCGAACAAAGGCGTCCCGAGTCCGAAACAAACCAGCCAGAATGACCAAAGTGCCGGGGCCAGCGTGAATTGCACAATGGTGGTCAGGAAGAAGATCTGAAATCCAAGAAATTTCCGCGCACCGATCTGTTTCAACAGGCGGAAGGGACGGCGCATGTGGACGAGGTAGGTGACGATATACCCCTTGAGCCAACGGGATCGTTGCCGGATCCAGGGCACGATCCGGTTGTTCGCTTCCTCCCGTGTGACGGTCGGGATCAGGATCGTTCGGTAGCCGAACCGGTAGAGCCGGATGCCCAGATCCGCATCCTCGGTCACGTTATGTGCGTCCCAGCCGCCGACATGCTTGAGCGCCGCACGCTTCAGGTAGACGGTTGTGCCCCCAAGCGGGATTGGCAGACCAAGACGCGCAGCACCTGCCAGAACGATACGGAACCAGACCGCATATTCGATTGTGAAACAGCGCGACAGCCAGTTGGATCGCGTGTTGTAGAAATCGAGGATGCCCTGCACGCAGGCAACGTTCGGCGGCGCATGGTGAAACGCCTCCACGACGCGTTCGATCTGGTCGGTGGCAGGCGCATCCTCTGCATCCAGCACGCCGATGATGTCACCGCGCGTGTGCCCCAAGGCGTAGTTGAGGGCGCGAGGTTTAGTCTTGAGTTCACCATCAGGCACCCGAACCACCCGCATCCAGCCGGGCAGAGAGACCGCGTCGATCATCTGGCGGGTCTGAATGTCCTTTTCTTCCAGCACAAGCACCACATCGAGCAGTGCCTTCGGATAGCTGAGCCGCGACAGCCGCATCACCAATTCATTCGCAATCGCCGCCTCGCGGAACAGCGGCACGATCAGACTAACCACGGGCTTCTCAGAGAGCGGCAGATCAACCGGGCGATCCGGTGGTTTTCTGTACCCGGCCACCAGCACGACGACCTTGAACATCACCGTCGCAATCAGGTTTACCACTGCAACGGCGGTGATCCCTGCAAAGAACGCATTGGGAAACACATAAATCAACGCAAGGCTGACCCCGAAAAACAACGACGCCACAATGCCGCGCGACAGGGTGAGTTTGTTGATGTCCCGGCAGGAATAGTCGTCCGGTACAAGCCGTTCGGCCCGGTCGGCGAGGTATTCGCCGTGTCGCTCGGTCACGATGCGCACCAGATCTTCCTCGGCCACCTCGGCAAACAGGACCGGCCCAAGCGACTGTTCAAGGATATCGCGCAGACGGGTGCGGTCGCGACCCGGAACGGTTGCCACAAGGATCGCGTCCCCGATCCTGCCCCAAGGCAGGATGCGGTACTCCAGACACATCTCGGGCGCGAGCAACATGTCCAGATCGGGGTCCGGTGGATAGGTATCCGGGTCCAGACGCCGCTGCCGCGCGACCAGTTGCCGGGCGGTGTGCACAAGGCGCGCGGCATCGTCGTGTGGTCGAGATTCAAAAAGCGGCCCGTCGCGCCGAAGCCCCGGTTCGAGCACCAAAGGCGATGTGCCGCGTGTTTCCGAACTGCCGAACATATGTCCCCCGGACCAATCCGGGGATCAGTTAAGCCTCAAACGGTTAAGCGGCAGTTAATGCCCGTTCAGGCAGAAACGGTTTTCCGCGCGGTCATCGAGTCGGCAAAGCGTTCGAACAGGTAAAAACTATCCTGCGGGCCCGGGCTGGCCTCGGGGTGCTGCTGCACCGAGAACACCGGGCGGTCCGCCATGCGGATACCGCAGTTCGATCCGTCGAACAGCGACACATGGGTTTCCAGCACGCCCTTGGGAAGCGTCTGGCTGTCCACAGCAAACCCATGGTTCATCGACGTGATCTCGACCTTGCCGGTCTCGGTATCCTTGACGGGATGGTTTGCGCCGTGGTGGCCGTGGTTCATCTTGACCGTCTTCGCTCCCAGCGCCAGCGCCAGCATCTGGTGGCCAAGGCAGATGCCGAACATCGGGAGGTCAGTCTCGTTCAGGATCGTCTGGATCATCGGAACAGCATATTTGCCCGTCGCCGCCGGATCGCCGGGGCCGTTGGACAGGAATACCCCGTCGGGATTGTGCGCCAGCACCTCTTCCGCAGTGGCGGATGCGGGCAGCACCGTCACATCACAGCCCGCACTGGCGAGGCAGCGCAGGATGTTGCGCTTCGCACCATAGTCGATGGCCACCACCTTGTGCTTGGGATCGGTCTGCCGCGCAAAACCATCCGGCCAGGACCACCGCATTTCGTCCCAGCGATAGGATTGCGCACAGGTGACGTCTTTGGCCAGATCCAGTCCTTCGAGACCGGGGAAAGCACGGGCCTGTTCCACCAGCGCGCCAATGTCGAATTTGCCTTCCGGATTGTGTTCAAGTGCCACATGCGGCGCGCCAAGCTGCCGGATCGCACGGGTCAGGCGGCGGGTGTCGATGCCACCGATGGCAATGCGTCCCCGAGCGGTCAGCCAGTCGCTGAGTTCCTGCACGGCCCGCCAGTTCGAACTTTGCGTCGGCATCCACTTGACCACCATACCCTCGGCCACCGGATCGCCGGTTTCGTCATCGTCCGGGTTCACACCCACGTTGCCTATATGGGGAAAGGTGAAGGTCACGATCTGGCCCGCGTAGGACGGGTCGGTCATGATCTCTTGATAGCCGGTCATCGCGGTGTTGAAGCAAAGTTCCGCGACCGATGTGCCGGTTGCCCCAAAGCCCTGACCGTAGAAAATCGTGCCATCCGCAAGAGCGAGGCAGGCGGTCGGTGTGTCGTTGGAAAGCTGGGACATGGCGCGACTCCGCAGGGGTAAAATCTCGCGGAACCTAAGGCTGTGCAGCCTTGTGGTCAAGGGAAGTCGGAAAATGTGATAGTGTTGTTTATCAATGGCTTAGCGTAAATGCTGGGTGCTTGCTTCTGAAAGGGTCCTCGCTTAATGTGCGCGCTCGTTCAACCTTGGGATAGGAACTCATGGACCTTCGCACCCGGCTCAACACGTCTGTCAAACAGGCGATGCGCGACAAGGACAGTGCACGGCTCTCGACTCTCAGGCTGATCAATGCCGCGATCAAGGATCGCGACATCGCAGCCCGCGGGGAGGGCAACGAAGACGGGGTGGGGGACGACGAAGTCCTTGGCATCCTTGGAAAAATGGTCAAGCAGCGCAAGGATACCGCCAAGACCTACGAAGAAGGCGGGCGGCTTGATCTGGCCGAGCGGGAATTGTCCGAGATTGGCGTGATCGAAGAGTTTCTGCCGCGAAAGCTTTCGGATGATGAGGTGACTGCAGCCGTGGATGCTGCGGTGGCCGAAACAGGTGCATCGTCGATCCGGGACATGGGCCGCGTTATGGGTGCGCTCAAATCCAAATACACCGGGCAGATGGATTTCGGTGCGGTCGGCGGCATGGTGAAGGACCGGCTCGCAGCCCTGTGAACAGGCGCGTTTACGTCAAGGGAAACGCGGCCCTGCGTCGACGCAGGGCCCTCCGGTGTCACAGGCCGAACTCACCTTTGAGGGTGTCCAGAATGTCGCGATCGTCGATCCGGTAGCGCTGTACGAACCGCGTCTTGTATCCCACGCGTCCCCGCCGCGCGCCGAAATTCTCGCCATGGTTCAGCATGTAAAGCACCGATGGTCGCAACAGAGGGCTTAGCGGCTGCCCCGCAAGCGCGGCAAGATAGGGAAACATCCGGTGTTCATGCTGCGTCATCTCGGCCAGAAAGGCGGTCGAGGTTGGCTCTGACGGCGCGTGATAGACGGCTGCACAACTGCCGCAGAGCTTCCAGAAGGGTTTGCGCATCGGGGCGGACAGACTGCGCGTGTCGGCAAGTCCGATGTCGCCGGTCGCGACATCCATGACATAGCCCGATTGCACAAGATACCCGCCGCGCTTTTGCCGTGTCAGCATCTCGGTCACAGTGCCCTGTCGCAGCAGGTCATCCGCGTCGAAGGACATCACATAGCCCGGTCCCGTGACCAGATCGGGAAGCCCTTCGCAAAGCACCCGCAGCTTGCGCCACTTGTCGTTGCCCGGCGTCGGGTTGGTGAAGGGAAGGTAGGTGATGCGGGGATCATCCGGCAGGTCAGGCCGCGACTGGCAACAGACCGCTGCGCGCCAGTCAACGGCGTCCTGTGCCACGAACCCCTCCAGGGTGGTCCGCAGCCGCGCCACAACAGCCTCCCAGTCGCCCACGTGATCGGGGCCGACCATGGGCAGCAGGAACGTCACCTGCCGTGCCGTCTCGTGTGGAATACGCCGCTCCCGAAGCGCCAGAGCCGCGCGTTCCGACGCGGCCATCTGCGCAGTGGGATCAGTCCGACCCAACAGCGTCGTGCGCAGCAAATGCCGTGCGCGGGTGAGTTTCGGAACGGCGGGAACCTGTGCCATGCAGCCTCGAGTCAGGGGGTGGCGATGCGCCGAACCTTCTCACTCAGCTCTGCGTACAGCTCTTTGCGTTCGTCTTCGCTCAGAAACGCGCCGATCTCAACCTCTCTTCCGGCACCGGACAACGTGACGTAATGCGGCACCGGCCCGCCTTTCTGGTGCAGATTGACCTGCGTCCAGTACGGGTTGCAGTGCCATTCTTGCGGTGCGCCTTTCGGCGTTTTCCGGGTCAGGTGCAGATCGTCCGGGGTGAGCGTCAGCACCTCGATGATTTGCAAATCCCGCTCGTTCCGCCGCAGCGCGTACCACATGGCTCCCAGCGCCATCAGCATAAAGGGCAGGATACCCCAGAGCAGAACCGTGCCGATCAGCCCAAAAAGCGGGATCGTGGAAAGGGCGAAGATGCCAAGAATGGTCGCCGCAAACCCATGGGCAGGCAGCGATTGGTGCGGCCACAGGCGCAGTTCCTGATTGTCCTGAGAGGTGTCGGTCCACGTATACGGCATGATGGTTCAATACCCGGTCAAAAGAAGATCGCAAGCACGGATGATCTCGTCGCGCTGATGTGCGGCAGAGCCGATATAGGTCGCAAGAGAGGAGGTCATCACGGTTGCCATTTGCTGTGGGAACAGGCGCATCTTGCTGTCGCCCTCTAGTATGACTGGCATGAGTGTATTGAACCCAACACTCATATCTTCGCTCGAGACCAATGGAATGACCACCCGCGTCGGAAGGTGCATCAGGATGTCTGCCTGAACGACCACGACAAGAACGCCGTCATCGCTTCGGTAGATGTCGAACTGACGAGCCATGCGTCAGAACATACGATGTCTGGAAAGCAGAATGCCGTGCTCTTCGACAAACTTGTCATACGCGTCGAAAGCAGCCTTGTTGTCTTTTTTCCAACGCTCTGCCTCGGCACGCCGGACGTCTAGTTCAATCCCCGCTTCGGCGGCACGAGACAGGTTCACGCCTGCATCCTTGGCACGGGCGATGAGGTCGGCGTCAAGGCTGAGACTGGTGGATTTGCGCGGCATAAGATAGGTTCCCTTTCCCCAAACACTACCGCAAAACCTACCCGCAAACAACGGTAGGTTTGATGGCAAAAGGCCCCGGCGTTTCCACCGGGGCCTTTCTATTCAACTTACACTCAGATCAGTGCGCGTGCGACTTTTCCCAGTCTTCCCGCTTCGGCAGCTGCTCGAACGTGTGCTCGGGCGGCGGGGAGGGTAGGGTCCATTCCAGCGTGTCCGCGTATTCGTTCCACGGGTTCTTCGCTGTTTCCGCGCGTCCACGGGCAAGGCTCCAACCCATCACGCCGATGAAGAACAGGAACGAGGCGAAGGACAGGAACGCGCCCCAGCTCGAGGTGTAGTTCCAGTAAGCAAAGGCTTCCGGATAGTCGATGTAGCGACGCGGCATACCCTGACGACCCAGGAAGTGCTGCGGGAAGAACGTCAGGTTTGCACCAATGAAGAACGTCCAGAAGTGCAGCTTGCCAGCCCATTCCGGGTACATCTTGCCGGTCATCTTCGGGAAGTAGAAGTAGATGCCTGCAAAGATGCCGAACACCGCACCAAGGCTCATCACGTAGTGGAAGTGCGCAACCACGTAGTAGGTGTCATGGTAGGCCCGGTCCACAGCGGCCTGAGACAGAACGATCCCGGTCACACCACCCACGGTGAAGAGGAACAGGAAGCCGAACGCCCAAAGCATCGGTGTCTTGAACTCGATGGAACCACCCCACATCGTCGCGATCCAAGAGAAGATCTTAACGCCTGTCGGCACCGCGATGACCATCGTGGCCAGCATGAAGTAGGACTGCTGGGTCAGCGACATGCCGACGGTGTACATGTGGTGCGCCCACACGACAAAGCCCAGTGCACCGATTGCGATGATCGCCCAGACCATCGGCAGGTAACCGAAGACCGGCTTGCGGCTGAAGGTTGCAATGACGTGGCTGATGATGCCGAATGCTGGCAGGATCACGATGTACACTTCCGGGTGGCCAAAGAACCACAGGATGTGCTGGTAGAGAATCGGGTCACCACCGCCTGCGGGATCAAAGAAGGTCGTGCCGAAGTTACGGTCGGTGAGCAGCATGGTGATCGCGCCCGCCAGAACAGGCAGCGCCAGAAGGATGAGCCAGGCTGTGACGAAGATCGACCATGCGAACAGCGGCACCTTGAACAGCGTCATGCCCGGTGCGCGCATGTTCAGGAAAGTGGTGATCACGTTGATCGCACCAAGGATGGACGAAGCACCCGACACGTGGACCGCGAAGATCGCGAGGTCCATGGACATACCGCCTTCGGTGGTCGACAGCGGCGGGTAGAGAACCCAGCCCACACCCGAGCCAAGCTGGCCGTTGCCGCCCGGTGCAAAGACCGAACAGATCGCCAGCGTGGTGCCGGCCACGAAGAGCCAGAAGGACAGGTTGTTCAGACGCGGGAACGCCATGTCCGGCGCGCCAATCTGCAACGGCATGAAGTAGTTACCAAACCCGCCGAACAGCGCCGGGATCACCACGAAGAACATCATCAGGATGCCGTGACCGGTGATCAAAACGTTCCAAAGATGGCCGTTCGGGGTACATTCGCCAACCGCTGCTGCGGTCAGGCGGGCGCCTTCCATACACATGTACTGAACACCAGGGTTCATAAGCTCCATGCGCATGTAAACGGTAAAGGCCACCGAGATGAAGCCCGCGAGACCTGCGACGATCAGGTAGAGAATCCCGATGTCCTTGTGGTTCGTGGACATGAACCAGCGGGTGAAAAAGCCGCGCTGGTCTTCATGTTCGTGGCCGTGAATGGCGGCGTCTGCCATATCTGCCTCCTGCTGGTTCCCAATAAAAAGGCGCAGGGATTCTCCGAGCGCCATTTGTTCCATCGCCGTTTTAGAATGTGAGACCGGCGGCGGCAACGGATGTATTTGACGCAGATCAAACTTTATTGTCGCACTTTGGTCGGAGCGTTGGCGCAACCGCACGCTGACCGCAAATGGGCCAAGCCGCTGATATCAATGTGTTGTTTCTCAAAATGAAAAGTCCCGGACGCAACTTCGCGTCCGGGGTGTCATGTGCGCGTGCAAACGGCTTAGCCGATCAGGCCACCATCGTCGCGGGTGACGGCAACGACTGCAGACCGCGGCAGGCTGCCTTCGCCATCCGGCCAGTTGCCGCCGTTGTCGCCCGTGTGCTGGATACCGATGAACATCGTCCGGCGATCTGTCGACCAGCACAGGCCGGTGACTTCACAGCCGTTCGGGCCGGTCAGGAAGCGTTCAATGCGGCCTGTCACAGGGTCGCCCGCCAGCATCTGGTTGTTGCCCATGCCGGCAAAATCGCCCTCGTTGCTGTCGTCGCCGTCGGTCTGGATCCAGATCAGACCGGTGTTATCGATGACCATGCCGTCGGGCGAGTTGAAGAGGTTGCCTGCGTTGATGTTTGCCGAACCCGCTTGCGCGCCTTCTGCAACCGTCGGGTTGCCCGCCATCACGTAGAGATCCCACGAGAACCCGTCCGCGCCGTGGTCACCGCCCTCGGGGCGCCAACGCACGATCTGACCGTAACGGTTCGTGTCTCGCGGGTTGACAGCGTTGACCGTCATCGGGTCGCCACCGGCATTGGTGCGCACGGTGCCATCGTCGTTCAACACACCGCGACGCGAGTTGTTGGTCAGGCAGCAATAGGCTTCGGATGCGTTCGGGTGAACGGCGATCCATTCGGGACGGTCCATTGTGGTGGCACCCACCTTTGACGCCGCCATACGGGTGAAGACAGCGATATGCGCCGCGTCCATGCCCGTTGTGGCAGGTGTCAGCGGAACCCAGCGACCGGACATGTCGTCTTCGAACACCGCAACCGACAGCGTGCCGTCCACCAGCAGGGTCGAGGTGTCACCGCCGGGGACGTAGACATCACGGCTCACCCAGCGATACATGAACTCACCACGCTCGTCGTCACCCATATAGACCACAACACGGCCATCTGCAGCGATGCCGTAGGCGGCGTTCTCGTGCTTGAAGCGGCCCAGAGCGGTGTGCTTGATCGGGGTCATGTCCGGGTTCGCCGGGTCGATTTCCACGATGTAGCCCGCGCGGTGCGGCTCGTTCGGGTTGGTCGCGATGTCAAAGCGCGAATCGAAACCGTGGTAGTTGTAGCGGCCAGCATCCACCTTGGTGGACACACCGTAGCGGCGGAACCCGTCGATCACCATCGAGTCGGCGGACACCTCGGAAACGGCACCGAAATAGCCGTTGAAGTTCTCTTCGCAGGTCAGGTACGTGCCCCACGGCGTGCGGCCCGAGCCACAGTTGTTGAACGTGCCTAGCGACGCCATGCCGGTCGGATCGGCTTCGGTCTTGAGCAGGTCGTGACCGGCTGCAGGACCAGAGAATGTCATCGGCGTATTGTGGTGGATGCGGCGGTTGTAGGGGCTGTCGATCACGACCGACCAGCCATCATCGCCCTGTGCCAGTTCCATGACGGTCACACCCTGGAAGCTTTGCAGGATGCGCACATCGTCCAGCGACTTGGGCTGGCCGTCTTCGGTGTGCGGCAGGTTGACCTTGGGGTTCACATACTCGCTGTTGACGACAAAAATCTCGCGGCCATCGACGTTGAAAAGCTCCATCCCGTCAGTGTTTTCGCCCATCACGCGGTCTGCATGCTCGAGCGAAACGCCCGCTGCCGGGTCAAACGCGCCTTCGGCATCCGAGAAGAGCGGATCGCCCCAGCGGACAAGCGTTTTCCAGCTGTACCCTTCAGGCACGTGGATCGTGCCGTCGGTCTGTGCCGCAATCGGTGTGAACGGGAAGCGCGAGGCAGGCTGCGCCATCGCCGTGGTGCCTTTGAGCATGCCTGCGCCCATGACAGCGGCACCCGAACCGAATGCCAGAACACCGCCAAGGAAGCCACGACGCGAGATCGCGCGCTCGACCACCTTGTCGAAATCATTGCCTTCGGGGCGTGGGAAATTCAGCTCGTCCCATTCGTCTGCAGAAAGGTCGTGAATGTCTTTGGGTGTCATGATCCATGTCCGATGTTGATTGACGACAGCCGGTCGGCGGTGTCCTGCGCCGCGCCGGTCGCGGGCAATTCACCGGATTCGCGCATCAGTTCCGTGACAGGTTTGTGTCAGTTTTGCTGCATCGCCGAAAACGCCGTCAAAGCTCTGCCGCAGCGCGACATCCACATCGTCCATCGTCACCGGCAGCCCCAGATCGACCAGCGATGTCACCCCATATTGCGTGATCCCACAGGGCACGATGCCGTCGAAATGCGACAGGTCGGGTTCGACATTGATCGAGATGCCGTGAAAACTCACCCATTTGCGCAGGCGAATGCCAATGGCCGCAATCTTGTCCTCGGCGATTTTACCATCCGGTAAAAGTTTCTTGTCAGGCCGCTCGATCCAGACCCCCACACGCCCGTCGCGGATATGGCCGGTCAAACCGAACTCGCCCAAGGTCGCAATCACCCAGCGTTCAAGATCCTGTACGAAACACCGTACATCCCGCCCGCGCTTGCCCACATCGAGCATGACATAGACCACCCGCTGACCGGGGCCGTGATAGGTATACTGTCCACCCCGTTTGGTCTGGTAGACGGGAAAGCGGTCGGGGTCTTTCAGGTCTTCAACCCTGGCGCTGGTTCCAGCGGTGTAAAGCGGTGGATGTTCCACCAGCCAAACCAATTCCTCGGCAGTGCCTTCCGCAATCGCCGCCGCCCGCGCCTCCATAAAAGCCACGGCCTCGTCGTAATCCGTCAACCCGTCGGTGATGCGCCATTCGACCTGTGGTGTCGCCATTGTTTTCTTGACTCGCGGTTCATTCGATCCAGAATGGTGGCAATTTTTCGCCGATTTCCTCTGCAATGAACATGTTTTGAAAGGCTTCGCAATGTTCCGTCGGATTTCTCTCAATACCGTATTGGCGGTCAGCCTTATGGCGGCGCCTATTCCCGCAATGGCCAACGATGCTTTGATCGGTGGTATTATCGGTGGGGTGATCGGTGGTGCAATCAGCAACAGCAACAAACAGCGCAGTTCTGCGCCCAAGCGCACGTACACAGCCGCCGCGAAACCGAGCATCAGCAGCGCGCAGCGTGAGTCGAATCGTCAGGCGCAGGTCGCACTCAATTATTTCGGGTTTAATGCAGGCACGCCGGATGGTGTAATGGGACGCAATTCCCGCGCCGCGATTTCCTCGTATCAGGCGCACTTGGGGTATTCTCCGACGGGCCAACTTACGTCTTTCGAGCAGGATTTCCTGATTTCCTCTTATTACCGTGCTCAAGCTGGCGGACCAAACACGGCACAACTGATTGCAAGCAACCCGCAGGGCGTGCGCGGCCTGCTGATCATCTATCGCGATGAACAAATGAACGGCTCGGGCAACAGCGCCACTGCTGCGATCGGCGGGCATTACGGCTTGCCTTCGATCGTTGCCGCGGCGGTCAATGAAGTGGCCAAAAGCTCGGACCCGTCAGCGGAACAACTGGTTCAGCGCCATGGCTTTATCCAGCTTGCGGATATCAACGGCGATGGGCAGACGGATTATATCATCGACACGTCGGTGACCGGCTCGGCCTTCTGGTGTAACGCGCAAGCCTGTACGGTTCGGGTCTTCGCATCGACCCCCGAGGGGTATGAGCGCAATGATTTCCAGGCGTTCAATGTGACCCCGGCGATGTTTTCCTGTGTGCGCGGAACATGCACAAAGACCGACAATGCACCGCAAATGGCGGCTGCGAATCTTGCACCGCAAGCTGCCCAACCAACTCTGCCTCAAACCCAGCTGGCCGGTGCACCTGCAGCAGCGATACCTGCTTTGCCTGTGCCCAGCGCACAGGCCGTGGTGAGTGGTCAGGTGCCCGCCGCCGCGGCCGCACCCGCAGCGCAATTGCCTTCGTTCATGGTGGGCGGGCAAGCCCCGGCGCAGCAATCTCTCGCGTCTTTCTGCAACAAGGTCAGCTTGCTCACCAGTTCCAATGGCGGCTTCGTCACCGAAGCAACGCTGAGCGATCCGGATTTCGCACTGGCTGAACAGATGTGCCTCACACGCACTTATGCGATGGCACAGGGTGAAGACCTGATGGCCAAGGTGCAAGGTGCAACGCCCGAGCAGATCACCGCGCAGTGCAAGGGTTTCGGGCCGGTGCTCAAAGACCATGTTCTGGCCGTTTCGGTGAAATCACGCGAAGAGGTGTTGCAAGGCGTCTCGTCCTTCATTCTGTCGAGTGGCATGTCGCCCCAACAGCTTGCAGGCACAGCGCGCGTCTGTCTGTCGGTCGGCTACCGGGTCGATGATATGGACGTTGCGATGGGATCGGCGCTGCTGCTCACCGCGCTCGGCGAAGCAGGGTATGCTGAATTGATGGGACACCATCTGAGCCAGGGGATCGGCGCGTCGAAGCGTAGCGAGATTGCGGCGTCATGGTACGATGCGGCTCTAAGTTCCTTTGGTGCGAATGGCGTTTCGGTGTTCGCACCGGGTCAGCCAGAGCGTATGGCCCTTGTCCAGAAGGCAGCGATGATGATGTCCGGTCAGCCCAGCGCAGCGGCAGCACCGGTCACGCAGCCTCAGCAGGCGGCCTTGCCCTTGCTGGTTCTGGAATAAGTCTAGGGTCTTGAACTTATATGCATCCCGGCACTGCGTCGGGATGCACTATCGGGGCAAGAGACCCGCCTCCTTGATCGTCGGGATATGGCGTCGGCTGACCGGGATGTCACCCCCAATGGTCATTTGCAACACAGCCCGGTCGCCATCGCGGGTGACTGCGGCGACCTGATCGAAGGCCGCCCAATGCGAACGGTGCACCTGAGCACCGGGCGTGGCTCCCACTTCGCGGATTGCATCCGCAAGGCGCATCAGGATCATCTCTTCTCCCTTGGTGGTGCGCACCCGCACATAATGATCCTCGACCGAGATCGCCACCAACGGCCCGCGTTTGTCGAAGGGCAGACGGTCCAGCAGAAGGACCGCTTGCGGTGTGTCCTGCATGCCAGCTTCGGTCGGGGACAGTTTGCGGGAAAACAGGTCGATCACCGCCATGACGATCACCGAGATCACCAATGTCGGCCCCGCAAGCGCAACCGTTTCCGCGCCAAAGGGCGGGCTGCCGAACACAGGCCAGTTCACCACGCTCACCAAAGCCGTCATCGCAACGCCGGTCAGCCCCCCTGCAATCAGGATGCGCACAAGGTGTTGAACCAAGGGTTTTCCCGGACGCAGAACCGCGGCGCTGATCAGGGATCCGATGGCGTAACCAGACACGGTCAGCGTTGCCCAATAGCCCGCGCGTGGCAGCAGCGACAGGGACGCCAGCGTCCCGAAAGGGCCAGTCAAACACAGTACCGCACTCACCGCCGCCAACGCCGTAACGGTCAGCGGGCTCAGCAAATGCCGCCGCCATTCACGAAGCGCGAGCTGCGGTCGCGGGTCACTCACGAAGCTGGGCCGTCATTGGCGTATCCTCTCTGGCGGCATGCGGTGCCGCGTCGTTTAGGTGCCTCATCGACATCCTGACGACAAGAGGACGCCATGACGCTTTTGCCTTTTCTGACTGCCCCGCTGCCCATTCAGGTGCATATCATCGCCGCTGTGCTGGCTCTCATCCTTGGGCCAGTCGCCCTTTATCGCCGCAGGCGGGACCGGACACACAAGGTGGTTGGCTATGTCTGGGTCGCGGCCATGATGGTGCTGGCGATCGGGTCGTTTCTCATCCCGTCGCATTTCACACCCATCGGCATCGGCCCGTTGCACGGGTTCGCGATTCTGACGCTCTGGTCGCTTTGGACCGGGGTCAAGGCCGCCATCGCCCGCGATATCGACCGGCACGAGGCGATCCTGCGCAGCCTCTATTCGAACGGTCTCATCATCGCCGGTGCCTTCACTTTTCTGCCGGGCCGCACGATGAATCTGATGCTGTTCGGGGCGCCATCACAGCTGGGTTGGCTGGTGATTGCCGTCCTTCTCGGACTGGTTGCGCTGCGCGTCATTCGGCAGCACAGGGCGCGATGGGGCTGGGCATGAGAGTTTGTCAAATTTTGCCCTTGCCCCCGATTGCGACCTTCGCTAATGAGCCGCCTACCAAGTCAAGACAGTGCGGTCGTGGCGGAATTGGTAGACGCGCAGCGTTGAGGTCGCTGTGGGGTAACTCCCGTGGAAGTTCGAGTCTTCTCGACCGCACCATTTTTCAGAATATCGTCGGCTCCGTTAAGTTTGCAAACCGCTGTTTGCTACTTTGCAAGCCGTTTTCGGAACACCCGCGCTGCCAAAGGCGCGCCCATGATGACGACGAAAATCCGCAATACGTGGTGCGCCACGACAAAGGCCACGTCTGCCCCCACGATCAGCGCAAGTACAGTCAGTTCCGCCTGACCTCCGGGTGCGAAAGCCAGCAGGGTTTCCATGCCGGGGGCGAGGCCGAGGCCATAGATCGCCTCCACAAAGATCAGTGTCAGCACGATCAGGATGCCGCAAAAGCCCAGTCCAGCCGCCAGGTCCTCGCGAATCTCGGCCATCGTGATCCCCGCGTATTTTGTGCCGATGGTCATCCCGATGAAGAACTGCGCGGCCCAGATCGCTTCGGCAGGGGGGCGGTTGTGCAGCCCGCCTGCGAGCGTAAGCGCGGCTGTGACCATAAGAGGACCGAGGATTGACGCGCCGAAGAGGCCCACCCGTTTCGCCAGTCGCCAGCCGGTGATCGCGCAGACGGCCATCAGCAGCAGTTCCAGCGGCGGAATGCTGGTCGCGGGCGCACCGGGCGGGTTCGACAGGTCCGCCTCCCAGATGCCGATCAGGAGGAAGGGCAGGGCGACCACGATCACCATCACCCGTGTCGCGTGGATCAGGCTAAGCGCGCGGACATTGGCACCGGCTTCTTCGCCGAAGACAATCATATCCTGCAAGCCACCCGGCATGGTCGCGTAATAGGCGGTGGCGAAATCATAGCCGCAAAAGCGCTGGAAATAGGGCACGCCGATCACCCCGATCACCGCGACCATCACGGGGACCAGCAGCAACGTGGGCCACATCGCCGGGAAGGTCGCCAGCACGGCGGGGGTCAGCGTTGCGCCAACGGCGACGCCCAGAATGGTGCGCATCGTGTCGTTGAGCGGTTTGACCCCGCGCATGGGCACTCCGGCAAGGGCTGCGGCAAGGCAGGCAAAGATCGGTCCCATCAGCCACGGCAGCGGCAGATGTAATAGCTTGAACAGGGCCACACCCACACCTGCGATCGCAAAGGTGCGCAGGACGACAATCATGCGGACATGCCTTTGAGTCGGTAGCGCAGCGAAGTTTGCAGATGTGCCTCCGCAGCGTCGGCGGCGCGGTCTCCATCTCGCTGGCGCAGCGCGGTGGTTACGTCGCCATGCTGCGACACGACGATGCGGATGCGGTCGGGGTCTAGGTACGTCGTCGGGCCAAGCAGGATCAGCGCGTTGTTGATCGCCTCGGCAGAGGCCAGCAGAAACCGGTTGCGGGCGGCGCGGTAAAGCGCCTCGTGAAAGTCTTGATTGATCGCCGCGCCCAAAGTGGGCGTGTCCTGCGCGTCCAGGATACGGGCGTTCATGTCGTCCAGCGCGTCGAACTCAGCCTCGGACCCGTGCTGTGCCGCCATACGGGCGGCGGTCCGTTCGAGCACGATGCGCATCTCGTAAAGCTCGACCACCTCGGTCTGTGAAAGCTTGCGGATCACCGCGCCGATGCGGGGGCGGTGTTCGACAATGCCGTTGTTTTCCAGCCGCCTGATCGCCTCGCGCACAGGGGTGCGGGAGAGGTTGAGCCGTTGGGCCACGTTTTCCTCTCGCAACCGGTCACCGGGCGCAAAGTCACCGCTGCGCAGGGCGTCGATCAGGCTGGCATAGGCTGCCTCGCCGCTGGAGAAGGAGGATTTATTGGGGTCGGACATTTTGTATCCCTTTGGATACAAAATGAGTACGCTAGCAATTGGAGTGAGTCAAACGTCCGCGGACGTAAAAAATGCGCCCGTTGTGGCGCATTCTTGTTCGGCTCAATCAGGGATCAATCCGCCTGCGACAGTTGGAACGGCTCAGCCGCCACGCCATGTACGTTTGCGTGTTCCAGCGCATCTGCCTTCAGCAGCTCTTCGTGGATCATCAACACCTTTATGCCATGCGACAGGTCTGTGCGGTCGTGAATGGCGCGGATGGCGGATTGGTCCTCAGCGTCCAGTTTCACCATGTCGAAGTCGGTCACATAGGCGCTGATGACCTCGGGCAGCGTTTCAGCCGAAAGGCTCAGGGGCGTCAGGCTCAGCATCAATATGGCAATCAATCGGGTCATGGTCTGGTATCCGTGTGGCAGCGGTTCACCAGATCAACGCGGATTTGCGGCGCAAAGTTCCCAAGGCCCGCCACAGGGTCTCGCGGCTTGGCTCTGCAACTCTGCTAAATGTAGGAAAAATCCTAAGGCAGCGTGCCCAACCAGAACCACGCCGTGATCACGGAGAGCGCGCTTGCCATCAACACCGAAGACGCGACCACCCGACGGGCGCGGCCATAGATATTGGCAAAGACATAGCAGTTCACACCTGGTGCCATAGCGGCGGTCAGCACAGCACTGCGGAACGCGCTGTCATCGAGATCGAAGGCGGTGCCAAGGGTCCATGTGATCGACGGATGCAACAGAAGGCTGATCGAGCATATGAAGAGAATGATCCGCAAGTCGCCTTCGGGGCGGTAGCGGAACAGCACGCCACCCATTGCGAACAGGGCCGCTGGCAGCGCGGTGCGCACCATCATGTCAAGCGCATCTGTGAACGGTGCGGGAAGGGACACGTTCAGGACATTGAACACCGCCCCCAGAGCAATCCCGATCACCAGCGCATTGCGGAACATAGCCTTGGCCACGGTCACCGGCAGATCGCGGTTCGGCTGGCCCGAGGCGCGGGCGCGGACGAACTCCATCGTGGTGATGCCCAATCCATAGCAAATGGGCGAATGCAGCGCGATGATCGCATAATTGGCGGCCAGCGCATCCGGCCCGAAGGCGCGTTCGGTGATCGCAAGACCCAGCAGGACCGAATTGGCGAAAAGGCAGGTGAAGCCGATGGCGACCGCATCCTCCCAGTCGCGTTTAAAGAGGTAATGCGCACCGAAAAGACCCGCGAAAAAGCAGGTGAGCGACCCGGAGTAAAAGCTGATCAGTAGCGGCAGAGAGAAACTGTCCCCAAGGTCCAGCGTCCAGATCGCCCGAAAGAGAAGGCAGGGAATGGCGACGTTCTGGGTAAAGGACATCAGCCCGTCAATCGACGCCGCAGACAGAAGCCCACGCCACGCCACCAGATAGCCGAAGCCGACAACCAGAAAGACCGGCAGGATGATGTCGAGCAGCGCCTGCATCAGCCGCGCGCCCGTACGGTTCGCCCGCTGTATCGTACGGTCGGCGTCACCCCAGTGGCTGCGTGATCACCATGCCGTCATAGGCCGGTGTGATGTGGTCGGGTGTCTCGGCTTCGACTGTCGCGTAGTCGAGATCAATATGCATGTTGGTCAGTATGCCTTGGCGCGGTTTGGCGCGCTCCATCCATTCGAGCGATTGCGCCAGATGCGCATGGGTCGGGTGCGGATCGCGGCGCAGGGCATCGAGGATCCAGACATCGAGGTTTTGCAGATGGTCGTTCCAGACATCCTCGGGGATCTTGGCGACATCCGGCAGGTACGCCAGATCGCCAATGCGGAACCCCAGCGCGTCGATGCTGCCGTGGTTGACCTTGAACGGGGTCAGGGTGACCGCTCCGCCTGCGCCGTCGATATGAACCGGGCCATTAATCGTGTTCATGTCAAGGATCGGCGGATAGGGGCTGTCCGACGGTTGCACAAAGGCATACCCGAAGCGTGAGAAGAGATCGTTCTGCGTGTCGCCATCGGCCCAGACCTGAAGCCGCTTGCGCATGTTGAAAACGATCATGCGCAGGTCATCCAGCCCATGAACATGGTCAGCATGGCTGTGGGTGTAGACGACTGCGTCCAACTCTCCGATCCCGGCACTTAGCAATTGCGCGCGCATGTCCGGGCTGGTGTCGATCAGAACACGTGTGATGCCCGCGTCGGTGACGCGCTCGACCAGCATGGAACAGCGGCGGCGGGTGTTCTTGGGGTTGTCGGGATCACAGGCACCCCATTGTCCGCCAAGGCGCGGTACACCGCCGGATGATCCGCAGCCAAGGATGGTAAAGCGCATCTCGCCCATTATGCGGCGGCCTCGTATTGCGCGACCTTCCAGAACAAGCGGTCGAAATTAGCCTCGGTCCGGGCGGCGAAGTCGGCATAGTCCATGCCGAAAATCTCTGCGCCGACGCGGGCGGTATGGGCCGTGTAGGCCGGTTCATTGCGCTTGCCGCGATGGGGCGGGGGCGCAAGGTAGGGGCTGTCGGTTTCCACCAGTATCCGGTCCACAGATGCGGCGGCGAAGATATCGCGCAGGTCCTTGCTTTTCGGGAAAGCAGCGATACCGGACATGGACAGGTAAAAGCCAAGGTCCAATGCGGCGCGAGCCAGTTCGGCGGACGAGGAAAAACAATGCATCACGCAGGTATAGGGCTTGGTCTTGAACCCATCGGTGAGGATTTGCGCCATGTCGTCATCGGCTGCGCGGGCATGGATGATCAATGGCAGGCCGGTTTCCTGTGCCGCCTCGATATGCACCTTCAGCGAGGTTTTCTGAATCCCAGCACTTTCGGCGGTGTAGTGGTAATCGAGCCCGGTTTCGCCGATGCCGACAAATTTCGGATGCTGCGCCAGTTTGACCAACTCATCGACCGTCGTCAGGGGTTCATCGGCGGCGCTCATCGGGTGAGTGCCTGCGGCGTAGAACACCGGGTCAAATTCCTCGGCGATGGCGCGCACCTGCGGCTCAAGGCGCAGTCGGGTGCAGATTGTCACCATGCGGCGCACGCCAGCGTCGAGCGCCCGGGCGATTACCTCGGGGCGTTCGTCGTTGAAATCCGGGAAGTCCAGATGGCAATGGCTGTCGGTGATCTGCGGTATAGACATGAGGCTGGTATCAGGGATGCGGGCAGGAGCGTCAAGACGTGGCTTACGACCTAGGGCAGCCCTCCTGAAGGGCGAGGAAGCTGGAGAGCAGAAGCGACCCGGCCTCCACATTCACCGCGCGCCCGTGGCGCAGGCGTTCGCCCTGATCCTGTGCCAGTTGCGCCCATGTCCGCGCCGCGTTGGCTGAGGGGCAGAGGCGTCGAAAGGTCTGTGCTTCTTGCGCCGCAGCTTCGGGGTCCGGCGGGTGGCCTGTCGCGCCTGTTCTGGCAAGGCGTGTCAGGGCGCGGTCGAAGAGACCCAAGAGCAGGTCCAGCCGCTCTTCCTTGCCTCGGCCAGCGGCGCTTTCGGCCAAGGCGATGGCGTGCGGGCGGCTGAGGTCGGGGAGGGTGGAGAGCAGTTTGACCAGGTCGGCATAGAGTTTGAGCCCGTCCTGCTGCATCAGGCGCACCGCTTCGCCGACGGACCCGCCGGAAAGGGCGGCGAGTGCTCCGGGGTCGGACACGGTCTGGTCGATCTCCGTTGCCGCAAGCGCCTGCGCCATGTCGGCGGCATTGAGCGGGGCCAGCCGCAATTCGCGGCAGCGCGACCGGATGGTGGGCAACAGGCGTGAGGGCTGGTGGCTGACCAAGAGCAGCGTTGTGCGGTCTGGTGGTTCTTCCAGCAGTTTGAGGATCGCATTGGCGGCGCTGACGTTCATGTCGTCGGCGGCGTCGACGATCACCACGCGCCGCCCGCCATCGGCAGAGGATAGCGCGAAAAATCCCTTGAGGCGGCGCACCTCGTCGACGGTGATCTGGGCCTTCAGGCGTTTGGCCTTGTCGTCATAGGGCCGACGCAAAGCAAAGAGGCCCGGCTCTGATCCCGCCTTCATGCGGCGGGACACGGGATGCTCTGGATCGACATGCAAATCGGTCGGGGGCGGTGGCGCACCAAAGAGGCCATCCTCCTGAGTGATGGGGGTGGCCAGCAGGAACCGCGCGATCTGCCATGCCAATGTGGCTTTGCCCACGCCACGCGGTCCGGTGATCAGCCAGCCGTGGTGCAGCCTGTCGGAGCTGAAGGCTTGCAGGAAATCCGCCTGCGCCGCGTCCTGACCG
>NZ_JAEPMO010000107.1 GCF_017643905.1 Marivita sp. | reverse complement strand
GAGCCGGACCTGGGCGAGGACCTCGGCGGTTTGCGCGAATGGGCGCGCGAGAACGTGGTCAAACTTCTGGTGTTCTGCCACCCGGATGATGACGACAAGACCGCCAAGATGCAGGTCGCGCGTGTCAAACGCCTGTTCACCGCCGCGCGGCGCAACGGGTTGGAATTCCTGCTCGAAGTGATCCCGTCCAAGGTTGGTGCGGTGGATGACATGACAACCGCCACCCTGATTCAGACGGTCTACGATGCAGGCGTCTATCCCGACTGGTGGAAGCTGGAACCGTTCAAGTCCGAGGCAGCTTGGACCAATGCCGTCAATGCAATCACCCGCAACGACCCTCGCACGCGCGGGATCGTGGTGCTGGGCCTCGACGCACCCGAGGATGAATTGGCGGCCAGCTTTGCACTGGCCGCGAAACAACCGCTCGTCAAAGGCTTTGCCGTCGGGCGCACCATTTTCGGCGATGCGGCGCGAAGATGGATGCAAGGCCAGATGAGCGACACCGAAGCCGTAACACAGATGGCCGACCGCTACACCCGGCTCTGCCGGATATGGGACAACGCCCGCAGAGGCGCACAGGAGGACGCAGCATGAGCAAGACAATCAGACTGACCGCCGCACAGGCGCTTGTGCGCTACCTGACCGCACAGTTGAACGAGGACGGCGACACCTTCATCGCGGGCTGCTGGGCGATCTTCGGCCACGGCAATGTCGCGGGGCTGGGTGAGGCGCTTTACACCATGCGCGACGCGCTCCCGACCTATCGCGGCCATAACGAACAGACGATGGCGCACACGGCCATTGCGTATGCCAAGCAGTTGCGTCGCACCAGGGCGATGGCGGTCACATCCTCCATCGGGCCGGGGGCCACGAATATGGTCACCGCCGCTGCGCTTGCGCATGTGAACCGCCTGCCAGTGCTGTTCCTGCCCGGCGATGTCTTTGCCAATCGCGGGCCCGATCCGGTGTTGCAACAGCCCGAAGTCTTCAGCGATGGCACGGTCAGCGCAAACGACTGTTTCCGTCCCGTGAGCCGTTATTTCGACCGGATCATGCGGCCGGAACACATCCTCACCGCTCTGCCGCGCGCCTTCCGGACGATGACCGATCCGGCAGAATGTGGCCCCGTCACGCTGGCCTTCTGTCAGGACGTGCAGGCCGAGGCCTATGACTACCCCGAAAGCTTTTTCGAGCCGCGCGTCTGGCACCGCCGCCGTATCCACCCGGACCCGCACGAACTTCATCGCGCGGTGGAGGTGATCCGCAAAGCCAAGCGCCCGGTGATCGTTGCCGGGGGAGGGGTGCATTATTCGGACGCGACCGCAGATCTGAAAACCTTTGTCGAGGCACACAACATCCCAGTGGTCGAAACTCAGGCGGGCAAGTCGTCCCTGCCTTGGGACCATCCGCTGAACCTCGGCCCCATCGGCGTAACGGGGGGCGAGCCCGCCAACACCACCTGCGCTGAGGCGGATGTGGTGATCGGCATCGGCACCCGATTTCAGGACTTCACCACCGGGTCTTGGGGGCTGTTTGCCAACCCAGAACGCAGACTGATCAGCCTGAACGTGCAGGCGTACGATGCCATGAAGCACAGCGCGATGCCGATCCAGGCGGATGCCAAAGCGGGCCTGACCGAACTTGCCATTGAACTTGCTGGCTACGCGCCGGATGCGCCTGCGGCGGCTCTCAAAGAGGGGTGGTTCGCCAAAGTCGATCCCTTGACCGACGCGCCTGAAGGAAACCAGCTTCCGACCGACATGCAGGTCGTGGGCGCAGTCCAACGCGCTGCCGCCGACAACACCGTCGTGATGTGCGCCGCCGGCACCATGCCGGGCGAATTGCACAAGCTCTGGAAGGCGGGCAAGCCGGGCAGCTACCACATGGAATACGGCTTTTCCTGCATGGGCTACGAGATCGCTGGCGCGATGGGCATCAAGATGGCCCAGCCTGAGGCGGACGTGATCTGCTTCACCGGCGACGGCACCTACATGATGGCCAATTCGGAAATGGCGACCGCCGCGATGATGGGCATCCCGTTCACCATTGTCGTGACAGACAACAGGGGTTTCGGCTGCATCAACCGGCTGCAAATGGGCACTGGCGGGGCCGAGTTCAACAACCTGCTGGACCACGCGGTGCACGCCAACCCCAGTGCCATCGACTTTGCCAAACATGCCGAGGCGATGGGCGCGGTCAGCGTCAAGGTCGGCTCCATCGCCGAACTGGAAGAGGCGCTGGCCAAGCGGCACAACCAGACCGTGCCCTACGTCGTGGTCATTGACACCGATCCGTACCCGTCGACCGAGTATGGCGGCACATGGTGGGAAGTCGGCGTGCCCGAAGTGTCTGACCGCGCCGAAGTGCGCGCGGCGCATGAAAAATACGTGAGCAACAAGAAACTGCAAAGGGCCGATTGATGGCTGTGAAACTGGGGATCTCCCTCATCGCGTGGCAGAATGACGACCTGCCGGACCTCACCGCTGCTTTCACCACCGAAGGCGCGATGGAGGATGCGGGTCGCATCGGCTATCAGGGCGTCGAACGCGGGCGGCGTATGCCCGCCGACACCGAAGGCCTGCGCGCTTATCTCGACCGTTACGGCGTCGTGCTGTGTGGTGGCTGGTGTTCCGGCAACCTGATGGTCAACGATCTGGTCACCGAACAGGCCGCGATCCGTCAGCAGGTCGAGCAATTCGCCGCTCTTAATGCGCCGTGCATCGTCTATGCCGAGTGCTCAAACACCATTCAGGGCGACATCCACCGCCCGGTCAGCCAGCGCCCCAAACTCAGCCGGGACGAGGTTATGGGCTATGGCGCAAAGCTGTCTGACCTGGCCAAGTGGTCCGCCGATCAGGGCTGTGTGCTGTCCTATCACCACCACATGGGGGCGATGGTGCAGGATGCCGAGGACATCGACTGGCTGATGGAAGGATCGACCGAGGACCTCACGCTGCTTTACGATACTGGGCATCTGCACTTTGCAGGGGCCGATCCGCTCGCAGTGCTGGATAAATGGGGCCACCGTGTCCATCACGTCCATTTCAAGGACGTGCGCCAGCCGGTTCTGGATTGGGTCCGCACCGAGGATCGCAGTTTTCTCGATGGCGTTGCCGCGGGGGTCTATTCCGTGCCGGGTGATCCCGAAGGCTGCATTGACTTTCAGGCCATCACCGACCGGCTCAAGGCGATGAACTACGACGGCTGGATCGTGGTCGAGGCTGAACAGGACCCCGCAAAAGCGCCACCCTTTGACTACTCAAAAATGGGCTACGATCACATTCGCGCTGTCGCCGCCGCCTCCGGGTTGGAGATCGCGAAGTAACGCTTCACCGGTCCCGGTTTGGGGCCAGCACCAAGAACCATGGAAAAGGAGAAGGACATGGTTGATCAGACATTCGGGTATATCGGCTATTTTGACCGGGAATCCTGCGATCTGGATGAATTCAAGGTGCTGACTTCCCAACAACTTGAGGCGGCGGATGTGCCCCATGCCGCCGCCATCGAAAAGAACGTTCCGCTTTACGATATGGCGGCGCTGCGGCCTGCGTTGGAGGACGTGGACAAGCGTCGCGCACTGATGGCGGAATGGGCGCAGGTGCTGCGCCGCTCGGCCGGGGTGATCGCGCTTAAACACACCTATGCCGACACGTCGGTGATCGACCGGGCGTCGGACGTGTTCAATGCCATCATCGCCGATGAAAAGGCTGGGGCAGCCGGAAAGGGCGATCACTTTGCCGCCTCCGGGGCCAATGACCGGATCTGGAACTCGTTGCAGAAGCAGTGCCTGCGCGACTCGGAAGGCTTTGCGCTGTACTACGGCAACACATCCATCGCAGCCGCGTGTGAGGCATGGCTGGGGCCGAACTATCAAGTAACCGCGCAGGTCAATCAGGTGCGACCCGGCGGCAAGGCGCAATCGGCGCACCGGGATTACCATCTGGGGTTCCAGACGGCGGATCAGTCGGCGCGCTATCCGGCGCATGCGCACGAGGTAACGGCGACCTTGACGCTTCAGGGCGCTGTGGCTCATTGCGACATGCCACTGGAAAGCGGGCCGACCAAGCTCTTGCCGTTCTCGCAACTCTATCCGGCAGGATATCTCGGGTTCCACGAGGCGGACCACCGTGCCCATTTCGAAGAGGCGCATGTTCAGGTGGCACTCGAAAAAGGCGATGCGGTGTTCTTCAATCCCGCACTTTTCCACGCGGCGGGTGAAAACCGAAGTGCCGACATCAACCGCATGGTCAACCTGCTTCAGGTGTCCTCGGCCTTTGGTCGGGCCATGGAGGCGATTGACCGTCGGGCAATGACAGCGGCCCTGTTCCCGGCGCTGGTGGCCTTGAAACAGGGCGGGCGGTTGACCGAACCGGAACTCGATGCGGCGATTGCCGCCTGTGCCGAGGGCTACAGCTTCCCGACCAACCTCGACACCGATCCGCCGGTGGATGGCCTTGCGCCAGAAAGCCAGGCCGACCTCATGCGTCGTGCGGTGTCCGAGGGCTGGACGAACGACCAGCTTGCCGAAGCCTTGGGCCAGATGGCCACACGGCAAGCGGCCTGATCACAGGCGGCGCCCATGTTCAACCTGCGTGTTCCCTTTTTCCTGCCGCTAAAACGGCGAGCATGGACAACCGGACTCGTCTTTGCATGGGCGCTGTTCGAATTGTGGACCGGCAATCCGGGATGGGCGCTGCTGTTCGGCGCAGCGGGCGCGTATTGCGCCTATGAATTCTTCGTGGTCTTCGACCCGAAAAACTACAAGGACACGAAAGATGGCTGATCTTCTGCGCAAACCCTTCGGCACACACGGAAAGGTACACGAGATCACGCCTGCCTCTGCCGGGTGGCGCTATGTCGGCTTTTCGCTCTACCGTTTGCGCGAAGGGGAGAGTGTGAGCGAGGCCACGGGCGACCGCGAGGTGATCCTTGTCATGGTTGAGGGCAAGGCCGCGATCACAGGGGCCGGGCAGGACTGGGGTGTGCTGGGCGACCGCATGGATGTGTTCGAAAAAACCCCGCCGCATTGCCTCTATCTGCCCAACGGGTCGGACTGGACGGCAACTGCCGTAACCGCGTCTACGGTTGCTGTCTGCTCTGCCCCGGGCAAAGGCGGGCACGCGGCGCGGCGGATCGGGCCGGATGGGATCACGCTCACCGAACGCGGCAAGGGGGTGAACACCCGCTACATCAACAATATTGCCATGGAGAACGAAGACTACGCGGACAGTCTGCTTGTCACCGAAGTGTTCACGCCAAACGGCCACTGGTCGAGCTACCCAAGCCACCGGCATGACGAGGAAGATTTCCCGCGCATCACCTATCTGGAAGAGACCTATTATCACCGCCTCAACCCCGGAAACGGGTTCGGCATACAGCGGGTCTATACCGATGATAGGCAGCTTGATGAGACGATGGCAGTGAGCGATGGCGATGTGGTGCTGGTTCCACGCGGGCACCATCCTTGCGGTGCGCCTTACGGATTCGAGATGTATTACCTCAATGTCATGGCTGGCCCCTTGCGCAAATGGCGGTTCGTGCCCGCGCCCGAGGTGGAATGGATCATGAAACGGGATGCGTAAGGCTGGGCGTCAGCCTGCCAGTTCGTGTCCCAGCACCGCCTCTTCAACCAATGCGCCGCGATATGTCACGACGCGCGCCGCCAGCCTGGCCCCTGCCGCGATGGCCTGATCCAATGGTTCTCCGGCGATATGGCTGGCTAGAAACCCGGCGTTGAAGGAGTCCCCGGCGGCGGTGGTGTCGATCACGGCGCTCACCTGCTCGGGTTGGTGGCGCGAGAGACCAGCACCGTTGTGAACGATCATTTCCCCCGGTCCGTTTTTGACCAAGACGATCCCGGCGCCTTGCTGAGCGTAGCGTCGGGCGGTGTCTTCGGGGGATTGGTCCCCGAACCATGTGGCTTCGTCTTCATGTGAGGGCAGGACGATGTCACTCAGCCCGGCCGCGTCCATGATGGCTTGGGTCATGTCCTGCGGGTCGCCCCAGAGTTTGGGGCGCAGGTTCGGGTCGAACACCACGGTGCCGCCTGCGGAGCGGAAGACCTCAAGCGCGCGGCTCAGATGGGCGCGGTCTTCGGGCGGCAGAATGGCAAGCGTGATCCCCGAGAAATAGGCGATCCCCGCACCGCGCAGGGCGGTGGAAATATCGTCTCCTGATTGCGCCAGCGTCCGCGCGGCGCTGTGGCTGCGCCAATAGCTGAAACTGCGTTCGCCGTCCTGGAGCTGGATCATGTAAAGACCCAGCGTCCGGTCGGCGCGGCGCAGGATGGACGAGGTGTCGATCCCTGCAGACCCAAGAAAGCCCAGCATCTGGTCCGACACGCTGTCGGTGCCAACGGCGGTGAAATATCCAATCTCTGCGCGGTCGCCCAACAGCCGCGCCAGATACCAGGCGGTGTTGAGTGTGTCGCCTGCAAATCCCATCCGGTAGGTGGCCGCGCTGTCGAGCGGGGCCATTTCGACCATACATTCCCCGATGCAGACGATGCGCGTCATTGGGACAAATCCGTGAACCAGTTGTGGTTTTCGGCCTTGATCAGTTCGATCTGCACCAGAATGCGCGACAGGTGTTTGTCGATGGCCGCTGCCGCGGCATCGGCGTTTCGGGCAGTCACGGCGTTCAGAATGGCGATGTGTTCATTCAGCGCATGGTTCTGCGAGGACGTGTCCAGGGTCAGCATCCGAACGCGGTCCATGTGGCCTTTGTTTTCGCTGATCACGTCCCAGACATACCCGACACCCGCCTGAACGCAGATCTCGCGGTGAAAGGCATCGTCGAGCGCATGGAAGAGAGTGCGGTTCGTGTCTGCGATGGCCTGTTTTTGCTGGTCGATGAGCGACGACAGGGCGCGCAGCCCGTCGTCGGAAATGACACCGCACACCGTTCGGCAGGTCTGCAACTCCAAAGCAAGGCGGATGAAACGCGCGCGCAGGACGGCCTCTTCGGAAATCAGGCTGACGGTGGTGCCGCTTTGCGGGCGGATCTGCAGGAAGCCTAGATTGGCCAGACGGCGGAACGCCTCGCGCACCGGTTGGCGGGACACGCCCATCTTGGCCGACACCTCGGCCTCTGAAATCTTCGTTTCCGGCGGCAGTTCAAGCGACAGAATGCGGTCGTGCAGGACCTTGAAGACCTGATCGGCAATGGTCGGCTGAACCGGCTGGCGCAGTTGGGGCAGGGGCAGGGGTGCGGCGGTTTTCTGAACGGGTGTCCCCATAGGTCGAGCCCTCCTGATGCGATTGGCCGTAATCTCTACATAGCACAATCCCCCCATGGCTTTGCAACTAGGATATTAGTTGACGAGTAAAAATTGCCAAACTAGGATATTAGTCACCAGCGGTCGGTCAATCGCCATACGCCGTTGGAGAAAAACGGGAGGAATCATGGCGCTACTGGATGAGAATCGGCTGTTTTCTCCCGACCCGGTTTTGCGCCGGTTGTCCCGTGACCTGTATGACACGGTCCGCGATCTGCCGATCATCAGCCCCCACGGCCATACCGACCCGCAATGGTACGCAGAAAACGCGGCCTTTCCCGATCCGGCGCGGTTGTTCGTGACGCCCGATCACTACGTGTTCCGCATGCTTCATTCGCAGGGTGTTCCGCTTGAGGCGATGGGAGTTCCCCGTGTGGATGGCGGAGAGACCGAACAGGACCCGCGCAAGATCTGGCGGCTCTTTGCGTCGCATTATCACCTGTTCCGGGGAACGCCGACGCGGCTGTGGGTCGACCACGCGCTGCAAGAGGTGTTCGGCGTGGATCAGCGCCTGTCGTCCGAGACCGCCGACGCGATCTATGACCAGATCGACGACTGCCTGAAGCAGGAGGCGTTCCGCCCCCGCGCCCTTTTCGCGCGGTTCAACATCGAAGCGATCTCAACCACCGAGAGCGCCATCGACGATCTGAAATGGCACCGCATGATCCGCGACAGTGGGTGGGGGGGGGAGGTCATCACCGCCTATCGCCCGGACGCGGTGGTGGACCCGGAGTTTCAGAACTTTGCCGCCAACGTGGAGCAGTTCGGCGAGATGGCGGGCGAAGACGCGACCACGTGGCAAGGCTACCTTGCTGCCCATCGCAACCGCCGCGCCTATTTCAAGGAATTCGGCGCGACATCGTCCGATCACGGCCATCCAACTGCGCGCACCGAAGACCTGCCGCAGGATATTGCAGCGGCGCTGTTCGACAAGGCGCTGCGCGGCGTCTGCACCGCAGATGAGGCGGATGCCTTTCGGGGTCACATGCTGACCGAGATGGCGCGGATGAGCCTTGACGACGGTCTGGTGCTTCAAATCCATCCGGGATCGGCGCGCAATCATTCCGATCTGATCATGGCGCGGTTTGGCCGTGACAAGGGCTATGACATTCCCACACGCACTGATTACGTGCACGCGCTGCGCCCTCTTCTCAACGCCGTGGGCGAACGATCCGATCTGACCATCATCCTCTTCACGCTGGACGAGACTTCCTATGCCCGCGAATTGGCGCCTTTGGCAGGGGTCTATCCGGCACTGAAACTCGGCCCGCCATGGTGGTTCCATGACAGCTTCGAGGGGATGATGCGGTTCCGCGAAATGGCGACGGAAACCGCCGGCTTCTACAACACGGTCGGGTTCAACGACGACACCCGTGCCTTCTGTTCCATCCCCGCGCGTCATGACGTGGCGCGGCGGGTCGATTGCGCGTTCCTTGCCAACCTGATCGCCACGGGGCGGCTGGCAGAGGACGAAGCATTCGAGGTCGCACATGACCTCGCATACCGGCTTGCAAAGCAGGCTTACCGGCTCTGAGAGCCATTTTCTGGGAGGAAACCATGAATTACGTCAAAACACTCGGGGCGGCCTTGTTGGCAAGCGTTGCCTTTGTCTCTGCCGCCGCGGCCTGCGAAGTGACGCTGAGGTCGTCGGACACACACCCCGAAGGCTACCCGACCGTCGTCGCGGTGCAGAAGATGGGCGAAATGCTCGAAGAACGCACCGGCGGCAAGCTCTGCATCGAAGTGTTCCACTCGGCCCAGTTGGGGCAGGAAAAGGACACCATCGAACAGACGCAGTTCGGTGTGATCGACATGAACCGTGTCTCGCTTGGGCCGTTCAACAACATCATCGAAGAAACCCAAGTGCCGTCGCTGCCCTTCATCTTCCGGTCAACCGACCACATGCACCGTGTGATGGATGGCCCTGTCGGTCAGCAGATCCTCGATGCGTTCAGCGACCATGACCTTGTCGGTCTGGCGTTCTACGACGGTGGCTCGCGCAGCTTCTACAACTCGCAAAAGCCGATCCGGTCAATTGAAGACCTGGCTGGTCTCAAGTTCCGCGTGATGCAGTCGGACATCTTTGTCGATATGGTTGCCGCCCTTGGCGCAAACGCGACACCGATGCCCTATGGCGAGGTCTACTCCTCGATCCAGACCGGCGTGATCGACGGGGCCGAAAACAACTGGCCGTCCTATGACAGCTCGGGCCATTTCGAGGTGGCCAAGTACTACACCCTGAACCAGCACCTGATCGTGCCGGAAGTTCTGGTGATGTCGAAGACCAGCTTCGACAAGCTGTCCGCCGAAGAGCAGGAGATCGTCCGTCAAGCGGCCCGCGATTCCGTGCCGGTGATGCGTGAACTGTGGCAGGAGCGCGAAAAGGTGTCCGAGCAGCGCGTGCGGGATGCGGGTGTTGAGATCATCACCGATATCGACAAGACGCCATTTATCGAAGCGATGGTGCCGGTCTACCAGAAATACGTGACCTCGCCCAAACTTCAGCAGATGGTCGCTGACATTCAGGCCACCGAATAATCCAAGGCCCGCCCCAAGGCATCGGTTTTGGGGCGGGCATTCCGAGCAGGGTGGGCAGGCCTGACATGATGAAAACGATTGCGCTTTTGACCGGGCGATTGGCGCGTATCGCCTTGTGGGTCGCCGGGATCGGGCTTGTCCTGATGACCGTGCTGATCGCAGCGCAGGTGTTCTGGCGCTACGTGCTGAACGACAGCATCATCTGGACCGAACCCGCGTCCGTCATGATCATGGGCTGGTTCATCTTTCTGGGCGCTGCCGTTGGTATCCGCGAAGGGTATCACCTGTCCTTTGACGTTCTTCTGTATGTCGTGCCGCACCGTATCAAGATGGTGCTGCATTCGATCTCGGATCTGGCCGTCAGCGGCTTTGGCATCGGCATGATCTGGTACGGCTGGCAACTGGCGGAAAAGACCGCCGGGAACAAGCTGCCGGGCTTGGGGATCTCCGGAGCCTTCGATTTCGCGCCCATCGTCGCGGGCGGTGTTCTGATCGTGCTCTTTTCGGTCGAACGCATTGCGCGCCGCGCTGCGGGGCTGCCGACCGCGCGGTTCGGTGAAGAGGCGGAGATCGACTGATGGAACTCTATGTCCTTTTCGGAACCTTCACCTTTCTGCTGCTGATCGGCACACCGGTTGCGTTCTGTCTGGGCGTGTCCAGCTTTGCCACCATCGCCTATCTGGGCCTGCCGCCCGTCGTCGTGTTCCAGCGTCTAAACTCCGGCGTGTCGGTGTTTGCGCTGATGGCGATCCCCTTCTTCATCTACGCGGGCGATCTGATGGTGCGGGGTGACATCGCCCGCCGTCTGGTGGCGCTGGCCGGAGGGTTTGTCGGCCATCTGCGCGGCGGGTTGGGGCAGGTGAACGTGTTGTCCTCGGTCATGTTTGGCGGTGTGTCCGGGTCGGCGGCTGCCGATGCCAGTGCGGTCGGTGGCCTGATGGTGCCGCAGATGAAAGAGCGCGGCTACGACACCGATTATGCGGTGAACATCACCGTAGTGAGTTCGATCATCGCGCTGCTGCTGCCGCCGTCGCACAACATGATCATCTATTCGATTGCCGCCGGGGGAAAGATCTCGATTGCCGATCTCTTCACCGCCGGGATCATACCGGGCTTCCTGCTGGCCGGTCTGCTGATGGTGGCGGCGTGGTGGATGGCGGTGCGCAAGGGCTATCCGACGCAGCCGTTTCAGGGCGTTCGGATGCTGGGCACGCTGTTCGTGTCCGCCGCACCGGGTCTGATCCTTGTCGCGATCATCTTCGGCGGAGTGCGGTCGGGCATTTTCACCGCGTCCGAGTCCTCGAACATCGCGGTTGTCTATGCGCTTCTGGTGACGTTTTTCGTCTATCGCAGCCTGAGCTGGCACGATTTTATCGAGGCGACCTTTGCCGCCGTGCGCACCACCGCGATGGTGCTGATGGTCATCGGCTGCGCTGCGGCGTTCGGCTGGCTTCTGGCCTACACGCGGGTGCCCGCGTCGATGGTGGCGCTGTTGCAGGGTGTGTCGGACAACCCGATCATCATCCTGCTGCTTTTGAACCTCGTGCTGCTGATCCTTGGCACCTTCATGGACATGTCGCCGCTCATCGTCATCACCACGCCGATCTTCCTGCCGGTGGCGACCGCCTTTGGCGTCGATCCAGTACATTTCGGGGTGATCCTGATCCTCAACCTTGGCATCGGGCTCTGCACGCCACCCGTGGGCGCGGTGCTGTTTGTCGGCTGTGCGGTGGGTCGTATCCCGGTTTGGGATGCGGTGCGCACGATCTGGCCGTTCTACGGCGCGGCCTTCGCGACGCTGATGCTTGTCACCTACATTCCGGCGCTGTCGCTCTGGCTGCCGTCGCTCTTCAGATGAGGCTGCAATGACCTATCCCGTTGTTCCGACCGATCCGGGTGTGACCCGTCAGGTGCTGGCCGAACACCCCGATCTGATGGTGGTGGCGTTCCGCTTTAAAGACGGGGCCGAAGGCAAGCTGCATGACCATCCGCATGTACAATCGACCTATGTCGAGTCCGGTCGGTTCACCTTTGTCGTCGGCGACACCGAACACGACCTTGGCCCCGGCGACAGTGTCATGATCCCGTCGGGTGTCCGCCATGGCTGCATCTGCCGCGCGGCGGGCACGCTGATCGACACCTTCACCCCGCGCCGTGACGATTTTCTTTGACCCGAAAGGCCTGACACCATGCTCAAGACCCAAACCCGCTACGCGATTGATCCGGCCACGGCAAAGACGCTGGACACCGATCAGCTGCGCGCGCACTTCCATGTCGGTGGCCTGTTCGCAGAGTGCGAGATCAACCTTGTCTATTCTCACTATGATCGTCTGATCCTTGGCTCTGCGGTGCCTGTCGGGGGCAGTCTCACGCTGGATCACGTGAAGGAAGCGGGCACGCCGTCGATCCTTGACCGTCGTGAAATGGGGGTGCTGAACATTGGCGAGGCGGGCTCCGTGACCGTTAGTGGCACAGATTACGAGATCGACACGGGCGAAGTGCTTTATATCGGGATGGGGTCCGGCCCGGTGACATTCAGCGGCAACGGACGGTTCTATGTCCTGTCTGCGCCTGCCCATCAGACCTACCCGACGCGCCTGATCACGCTGGCCGACGCCCGGCGCGTCGAGCTGGGTGCGCGCGAAACGGCGAATGAACGGGTGATCATCCAGTTCGTGCACCCCGAAGTCTGTCCAAGCTGCCAGCTTCTCATGGGCTACACGCAATTCGCGGAAGGCTCGGTCTGGAACACCATGCCTGCCCACCTGCATGATCGCCGGATGGAAGCGTACCTCTATTTCAAACTGCCCGAAAACCAGCGCGTGTTTCATTTGATGGGTGAACCGTCGCAGACCCGGCACATCGTCATGGCCAATGAAGAGGCGGTGATTTCGCCGCCTTGGTCGATCCATGCGGGCGCTGGCACATCATCCTACACCTTCTGCTGGGCGATGGCGGGGGATAATGTCGATTTCACCGATATGGACATGGTGGCGATGGGGGATTTGCGGTGAAGGCCTTTTCGCTGGAAGGACGCCGCGCGCTTGTGACCGGGGCCAATACGGGCATCGGGAAGGCGATTGCCGTGGGTCTGGCCCAGGCCGGGGCCGAGGTGATCTGTGCCGGCCGCCGGGCGTGTGACGAGACCGTTTCTGCGATCACGGCAGGGGGCGGGACGGCCTCGTCGGTTCTGGTGGATTTCGCAGACCCGATGGCAGGGCAGGGGTTGTTCGACGGCCAGCCCATCGATCTGCTCATCAACAACGCCGGGATCATCCGCCGCGCCGATGCGGTGGACTTCACCGAGGCCGATTGGGATGACGTAATGGACGTCAATCTCAAGGCGCTGTACTTCACCACGCAGGCCTTTGCCAAGACCGTGCTGGCCCGGGGCGGGACCGGGGCGGTGGTGAACATCGCGTCGCTGTTGTCGTTTCAGGGGGGCATCCGCGTGCCGTCCTATACTGCGTCGAAACACGGTGTCGCAGGGCTTACCAAGCTTTTGGCGAACGAATGGGCAGCCAAGGGCATCAACGTCAATGCGGTCGCTCCAGGGTACATCGAGACCAACAACACCGAAGCGCTGCGCAACGATCCCGACCGCAATCAGGCGATCCTTGACCGCATCCCGGCGGGTCGCTGGGGGCAGGCCGAGGACATCGCCGGAGCCGCCGTCTACCTGTGTACACCTGCGGCGCGATACGTGCATGGCGCAGTGCTGAATGTGGATGGAGGCTGGCTTGCCCGCTGATCTGTCTTATCGACCCAAGACCGGGATAGTGCATCTGGGTCTCGGCGCGTTCTTTCGCGCGTTTGGATGTGTTTTCATCGAAGACGCCATGGCTGCTTCAGGGGGGGATTGGGGCATCATGGGGGTATCCCTGCGCAGCCCCGATACACGTGATGCACTGCGCGGACAGGAGTGGGGATACACCTCGGTCACACTGGCACCTGAGGGCGAGCAGACGCGCTGGATCACCGTTCTGAATGACGTGCTGGTTGCGCGCGAAGACCCCGAAGCGGTGTTGGCTGCGATGGCGAAACCGGAGGTCCGGATCGTGACGCTGACGGTCACCGAAAAGGGCTATTGCCACAACCCGGCGACCGGTGCGCTGAACGTCGATCACCCGGATATTCAGCACGATCTGACCCACGATGTGCCGGTCTCAGCGATAGGTTTCCTGGTCCGCGCCTTGCAGCGTCGTCGAGCGGCGGGTATGGCACCCTTTACCGTTCTGACCTGTGACAACCTTCCCGAGAACGGACGGCTTGTGCGCGGTCTTGTGCTGGATTTCGGACGGCGGCTGGACCCGGCACTGGCGGACTGGATCAAGGCCGAGGGCAAGTTCCCCTGCACCATGGTGGACCGGATCACACCCGCCACCACCGAGGCCGATATCGCGCGGGTGGCCGAGTTGACCGGGCGTCCCGACGCGGCACCGGTGATGCATGAACCCTTTGCCCAATGGGTGATCGAAGATGACTTCGTCGGTGACGCGCGCCCGGATTTCGCCGCTGCGGGTGTCGAAATGGTGCGGGATGTCACGGCACATGAGCACATGAAGCTCCGGATGCTGAATGGCACCCATTCCGCGCTGGCCTATACCGGCTATCTGGCCGGGCACGAGACTATCGCGGACACTGTGGGCGACCCGGTCTTTGCCGCCTATGTGCGGCGGCTCTGGTCCGAGATCATACCGGCGGTGCAGGCCCCCGAGGGGGTGAGCCTGACGGAGTATGCTGAAGCGCTGTTCGACCGCTATGCCAATCCCGGCATCCGTCATCGGACATGGCAGATCGCGATGGATGGCAGCCAGAAACTCCCACAGCGTATCTTGGGCAGTTTGGCAGCGAACCTGTCTGCCGGGCGTGACTGTCCGGCGCTCTGCCTCGCCGTGGCAGCGTGGATGCGGTATGTCGGCGGGATGGATGAGCAAGGGCAGGAGATTGACGTGCGCGATCCATTGGCGGCGCGGCTGCGTGATGCGTCTGAAAGTGCCGATACGCCCGAGGGTAAGGTTGCAGCTTTGCTTGGAATGCGAGAAGTTTTCCCAGAGGAACTGGCGGAACAGTTGGCGCAGCCCGTGACCGCGGCGGCGATCCATCTTTGGGCCAAAGGTGCCCGCGTTGCGATCCAAGAGGGGGCGCTATGATCGAAACCTGGCGCTGGTACGGTGAATTCGATCCGATCACTTTGCCTGAGGTGGCGCAGACGGGGGCTGCGGGGATCGTCAGCGCTCTGCATGCCATCCCCTATGGCGAGGTCTGGCCGCGTGTGGCCATCGCGGACCGCAAGCGCGCCATCGAAGAGGCGGGGTTCGTCTGGTCCGTCGTGGAAAGCCTGCCGGTGCATGAGCGGATCAAGAAAGCCCAGGGCGACCTGTCCGCGCTTTTCGCGAATTATCGCCAGTCGATGGCCCATCTGGCGGAAGAGGGCGTGCGCACGATCTGCTACAACTTCATGCCGCTCTTGGATTGGACACGCACCGATCTGGCGGCCCCGGTTGCCGGAGGTGCCACTTGCCTGCGGTTCGAGGCCACGCATATGGCGGCGTTCGAGATCCACATGCTCGGGCGGCAGGCCGCCGAGGACGATTACAGTGACGAAGTGCGCGTGCGGGCCGCCGCGTGGTATCAGCAGGCCAGCGAGGCGGAGCGGGACAAACTGCTCAGGTCGATCATGGCAGGAATGCCGGGGGCGTTCGACCGCTACGACATTCCGGGATTGCGCAAAGCGCTGGCCGCCTATGACGGGATCGACCGGAACGCTTTGCGCGCGAACTACGCCCGGTTCCTGGCTGAGGTTGTCCCGACCGCCGAAGACCTTGGCATCCGGCTTTGTGTCCATCCCGACGATCCGCCGCGTGATATTCTTGGCCTGCCGCGCATCGTGTCGACGGGCGATGATCTGGAATGGGTGCTGGCGACGCAGGACAGCCCGGCCAATGGCGTGACGCTCTGTTCCGGCTCGCTTGGCGCGCATCCGGGGAATGATGTGCCTGCCATTGCCGCGCGGGTGGCAGACCGCATCCATTTTGCACATCTGCGCAACGTGCGCAAAGAGGCGGACGGGTCCTTTGAGGAAGCGGCGCATCTGGAAGGCGATACGGATATGGTGCTGCTCCTGCGGGTGCTGCTGCGCGAAGAGGCGCGGCGCAGGGCCGAGGGGCGCGCGGATCACGTCATCCCTTTCCGACCTGACCATGGCCATCATATGTTGAGCGACCATGACCGCGATTTTGTGCCCGGTTATCCGCTGATCGGACGGCTGCGCGGGCTTGCGGAATTGCGCGGTGTGATCCGGGGGATTGGTCATGTCTGAACCGCTGGTGCTTCATTCTTCTGACAATGTGG
>NZ_JAEPMO010000059.1 GCF_017643905.1 Marivita sp. | reverse complement strand
CACGAGTCAGGTCGATCGGAGTGAGAGTCAGATCACACCGGAAAGCCATGCGGCACCAACCCAGCGAATGGTCGATCGCTGTTTGAGTCAAACCACCCGAGAACTGGCACTAATCGTATGACTGTCCGAGTGGTGGAGCAGCGCGTCTGCTTTGCCCCGACTCCAGACGGCCATCATCAGCGCATCCATGACCAGCGAGGCGTCTCGATCCGCTTTCATGGACCAGCCTACAACGCGCCTGGAGAACAGGTCCAGGACCACGGCAACGAAAAGCCAGCCCTCGGCAGTCCAGATGTAGGTGAAGTCGGCCAACTATTTCTGGTTCGGTCGGTCCGCCGCGAAGTCGCGGTCGAGGATGTTGTCGGCGATGACGGAGCGTTCGCCATCGTCCTTTGGTTTTCCACGTCGCTTCGGACGCGCTCTCAGTGCATTTATCCGCATCGGTCGTTCGACACGGTGAACTCCACATGCGAGACCGTCTTCCAGAACGTCACGCCAGACCCGGCGGGCGCCGTAGGTGCGATCGCTGGCCTTGAAGCTCTTGTCTATCGCCTGAACGAGCTTCGCGTCATGAGCCGCGCGGTCGCTGATCGGTCTTCTGATCCAGGCATGAAAGCCGGACCGGGAAACGCTCAACGCGTCACAGATCCAGCTGACCGGCCAGATGTGCCGGTGCCCTGCGATGAATGCGAACGTCATGTCGCTTCCCGCGCGAAAAAAGCCGCTGCCTTCTTGAGGATGTCACGCTCCGCCCGGAGACGGGCGACCTCTTTCTTCAGCGCTGCAATCTCGGCCAGTTCCGCGCGCTGCTGGCCATTCCCGGAAAACGCCGTGGTCGGTGCCGCAGCCGCCTCACGCATCCAGCGCCGCAGCACGCTCTCTGCAAGATCAAGGTCCCGACACGCCTGAGCAACCGCAACACCCCGCTCGGTCACCAGCTTTACTGCCTCGATCTTGAACTCGCGGCTGAACTTTCGTCTCGTCATATCCAATCTCCAATTCCATGGTCACGATCTTATCTTCGTGTCCACGAAACCAGCAGCAGGCCAGTGAGACTGTTTTCCACTGGAAGCTTCGTACGTCCTGACTAGCAGAGTTCGCCAAAAAATGTTTTGGCGGTTGGGTCCTTTGGACCCACCTCTGCGGTGTTTTCACAAGTCCCCGAAAGGTTATTTCGGATCATAGGATTGCGGGATAATTATCGTGAACTGTTTAGAAAAATCCCTTTGGGTGTATTCATGCATTGATGGTTAAATTCGGTTTGGGTCGAGCCTCCACGTGGCTGTTGTCAGGGCCGCTACTATCGATAGTGGGTCAACCGTTGCGCATCAAGAATGTCAAAAAGAAGCGGCTTGACACCACCAAATTATTTCATGCGCTTGAGGAGACGGTGTTCGAAAGGGTTCCGATCCCTTGGACAGTGATGCTCACGATATCCTTCGGTTTCAGGAAACGCTTTGGAGTCCGACTGCCGCCGGTGCCGTCTGGCGATCCGGTTGCGATCACGTCACCCGGGTGCAAGGTGAACAGTGACGAGGCGTATGCGATTTGCTGGGGGAGGGTGAAGATCATCTCGCGCCCGAAGGCGGATTGCATCACCTCGCCGTTGAGCGTGACAGTCAGGTGCAAATCCGCAATCTGCGGCAGCGCATCTACAGTGGTGATCCAGGGGCCCCATGACCCCGAATTGGCAAAATTCTTGCCCGCGTATATCGAATGTCTTTGCCAGTCGCGCACGGAGCCATCGTTGAACGGCGCGTACCCCAGCACATGCTCCATCGCCTGCTCGGGCGTCACGTGTCGCGCGGGCTTGCCGATGATGGCAGCGATTTCCCCTTCGTAATCAAAACTATCCGCGGGTTGCCCCTGCGGACTTTCTAGAGGTCTTTCATGCCCGACAAGGGCTTCGCGTTCCTTGCCGAAGAGGATAATGTTCTCCGGGTTCGGCGGGGCCACGCCGTCAACCGGGTAGGGTTTCGGATAGTTCATCCCAACGCAGATGATTTTGTGCGCGTTTGGAATTGGTGTTTGGAACACGATGTCTGCAACGGGGAGTGAGGCCGCAAGGTTTCCCGCGTTCTTCAGGGCGTCGCAGTTGTGGTCCGCCTCCAGCAGATCGCGGAGCGTCGGGTAGATCGCACGCAGCGCGTCGCTGGCGGTGGTGACGGTTTCATCTTTGAAGACACCATATAGCTTCTGGCCACGATGCAGAAACGAGCCGATGTTCATGCGCCTTCCCTCTCAAATGCTGCTTCTCGCTGACGTAGAATTGCGGTCAGCGTGTCATTATACGGCGTAGAAATCCCCATTTCTCGGCCCATGACCGGGACTATGCCATTGATTGCGTCCAGTTCCGACGCGCGGCGTGCCATGTGATCCAGCAGCATGGACGGGCGCGCATTCGGCATGCCTGCGCCGAACGCGGTGACATAGGCGACAGGGTCATCAAACGACAGCGGCACACCTTTGGCGCACGCGATCTTATGCGCTTCGAGCATGGCGCCAAGGGCAATCCGCCAGTGATCGGAGTGGGCCATCAACTCACCGACCGTGACGTTGAAGGTTGTGCAGGGGGCGCTGAATGTGACGTTGCACAGGAATTTCTCCCAGATCAGCTGGGTTATGTTCTCGAACGCCCGCGCGTTGAAACCAGCCTCTTGCCAATGCACCTCGACGCGCTTCAAGCGGTCCGTGATCCCGCCGCCCAGCTCTCCGATCCGGATCAGCTTCATGCTGTTGTGATGCGCGTGCCCAGGGCCTTTCATCGAAGCCCCAAAGCCATCGGCGACACCAAGAAGCACATTGTCCGAGGGCATATGCGCGGCGATCCTTTCGCCTGCGCCAAGACCGTTCTGAATTGTCAGGACCATGGCATCCGGCCCGATCACGGGCGCCGCGGCTTGCGCGGCCGGGCCCACGCCAGAGGCCTTGGTGGCAAGGATGCACAGATCGCATTGTCCGACATCCGCGATCCGGGTGGTGGCCCGCACAGTTCGGACCGTCCTGTCGCCGCTGGCCCCCTCGACCCGCAGGCCATGTGCGTTGATCGCATCTACATGGTCGCGCCAAGTATCCACCGCCCAAACTTCGTGGCCCGCGTCCGCCATGAGCGCGGCATAGATTGATCCCATGGCACCTGCGCCGATCACAGCGATTTTCATGAGGCTGTCATCCTTGTGGCAGGCAAGCGGATATCGAAGCGCGCCCGCAGGTCTTGTTCGATATCCTTGCTCAGGTGGCGTGGATAATGGCGGGAGAGGGTGTCTGCGACGGTCCTGCGCGCCGAGTTGTTGATGTTTGGCGCACCGCTGGCAAGCCAGGCTTCGGGCGCTTGCCGGTCAGCGTGGGCTGGGTAGACAAAATCGGTTTTCATGCGCGCAAACGTGTCTGCGTGGCCCAGAAAGTGTCCCTCGCCACGGACGGTTTGGGCGATCACATCGACGGCGAGAGTTGCGTTGCTGACCTCGATGGGAAACGCAGATCGCAGAATGGCACCCAGCATGTCATTGTCGATGACATAGGCCTCAAGCGACGTGGCCATCAGCCCCGCCTGGGTGCCTGCCGCCTGCGTGATCAGGTTGGCCCCGGCCTGCGCGGCCAAAGTCACCGAAAGCGCTTTTTCAAAGCCGGATTGTGCATCGGCAAGTTTGCTATCTGTGGCCCCGGCAATGGTCGAATTGGGCAGTTCATAGAAGCGGGCCAACTGTGTCGCAGCAGCGGTCAGTACGGCCTGTTCGCCACCTCCGCCCGCCATGCCGCCCGACCGCAGATCCGTCACCATGGGCCTCGCGCCGTAGACCGCACGTGCCTCGGGGTCCAATGTCCACGCAAACACCATCCCGGCGAGCGTTTCGGCATTCGTTTGCGCGAGACAGCCCGCAATGGTCACCGGGCTCGATGCGCCCATCTGCCCGAATGTGTTGACCATCACCGGTATGCCGGACCGCACAGCTGCTGCCATCACCTCACAGGCGTCGGCATCAAAGCGCAATGGCGGCACCGCGTGATTGATGTTGAGTGACAGGAACGGCTGTGCGCGAAATGCCGTCTCGGACCCGGCGACAGCATAGCACATCTGCGCGATATCGTAGACATGTACCGGATTGCTGGCGCTGACCATGACGTGTTTTGATGTCCCCGCCAAAGAGGCGAAAGCCGTATTGATATCAAGCGCATGAGCGGTCGGCATATCGCCAGCGATCATCGAGCGCGAAAAGAACCGCACATGCTCCAGCGTATCCACAAGCCTTGCGGCATCATAAAGATCGCACAGGGTTGCGGCGCGATAGCTGCCGTCGGTGAGATCCACAATATGCGGTGAGGCTCCACCGGACCCTGCGTGGACTTTGGCACCTGCAAGGTCCAAATCATGACCAATCGCTCTGCCAAAAAGTCGAAATCCGCGCCGGAACCCGGCGAGCGCGTCGATGACGAGGTGTTCTGGGAACAAGAGCCGCCCATCATCGGCAAGCCTTCCACCCCGCGCGGTGATCGCGTTTACCACGATTGGTGGAGCATCGCTGATGCCGACCCGGTCAAGGATTTCCAGCGAAGCCGCATGGATTTGTGCCAGCGCCTCGTCGCTGAGCGGGTTCAGGCGACCGGCAACCGGCGCGTCGCGCGGGACGGCTTGTGCATCCTGCACCTCGCCGGCTTTTCGTCGCCCTCCAGAACGACGGCGCGATACGATATGAGCTAAATGATCCATGGATCTCCGTCCGCCGTTTTCGCACCAACCTCGCCTTCGTCGGAACATTGGACAAGCAACTTGTCCGCATGGCATGAATAAAGAAAACTGTCGCTATGGGATGGGGCGAAATGGGCCGGACGCCACGCAAACTTCCACTGACCGCACTGCGCACGTTCGAGGTCGCAGCGCGCCGTCTCAGCTTCAAGGACGCCGCGGATGAGCTGTGCGTGAGCGCGACCACTGTCAGCAACCAGATCCGCGAACTTGAAAGAGACTGGCGCTGCCAGCTGTTCATCCGAAAGACCCGCGCGGTGGTTCTAACCGACGAGGGGCGATCATTGAGCCGTGTGCTGACCAAGGCGTTCGACGACATCCGCGCAGAGATCGAGATGCGTGGTCAAAGCACCCGCAAGACAGTTACCCTTGCGGTTGGGCCGATCTTTGGGACCCGCTGGATGGTGCCGCGGCTAGCCCGGTTCCGCCGCGACCTGCCCAATATCGACCTGATCCTGCAAGACAGTCCGCGGATCACGGATGCGGTCATGATGGGGGCACATCTTGCTGTGGATTGGGGCGAGGGGAACTGGGCCGGGCTGGACAGCATGCTTCTGTTGGACATCACCTATGCACCCGTTGTGAATGAAGCGCTTTTGGCCGAGAGGGGCGGATTGAGCCGTGTCGAGGACCTCGCGAAATATCCGGTCATTCACCAACGCGATCGTTCCGAATGGGCTGCATGGCTGGGGATGATGGGTTGCTCGGGTCTGAAGTTGAAAGAAGAAGTCATCATAACGGACACAAATACTGTGATGCAGGCAGCCCTTGAAGGGCAGGGTGTCTCTCTGGGGATATTCCCCTTTGTGAACATAGAGTTGAATTCCGGTGCGCTGATCAAGCCCTTCGATGTCGAACTGAAACCCAAACGGTCGTTTTACCTTCTGGCCAAGCCCGGCAGCGAGCGCACGGCAGAGGTCTCGTCCGTCATAAAATGGCTGCTCGATCAGGCCGGGGTGTCAAAAGGATAGCCGGGTCTCGGTGACACGTCCCGCGTCTGTTCGCCGGACATGAAAGGCAGAGGCCTCTGGCTCGGCGCTGTAGGTTGCGACTGGGCCGGACGCATCGAACACAACAGCGACCCCATCATCCATGGCAATGGTGTTCGGCATGGTGCCGCGCGAAACGGCGTCATGCAGCGCCGCATGACGGTCCGTTTCGGTGGAGTAATGCGGGCAGGCACCGCCCTTGATCAGTCCCAGACCCTGCAACGGACGCATCGGACCGCTGCCCGAGTGAAACAGGAAACGGTCGAACCAACACACCGCACCGGCGCTCACCCCGGCAATGGCCAACCCCCGTCGGGCTGCCTCGGACAGGACGCGGTCCCAGCCGTTTCGACGCCACAGATCGACCATGGCTTCGGTATCGCCGCCGCCGATATAAACCATGTCGAGCACGTTCAGATGATTTTCCAGGGTCTGCGTGTCCAGCGCCATCGGCAGATGGACATGCCGGGCGGTTAGACCGTCGAAACGGGCATGAAACCGGTCGATCTTGACCGGATCATCGTTGCTCGCCGCGCCAATGAAGCCCAGCCTGACGTCTGCCTTGCTCGCCTGTTTCAAGCAGAATTCATCAAGCGCAGGATAGGTGTCATGCGTGAATCCACCGCCACCTATGGCGGTGATGTTGATGGCGTTCATGGTGGTGTCTTCCATGCTCTTTCCAAATGGACACCTCAAAGAACTGTATTTGTTCTTTGACTGTCAAAGGGAAACTATGAAGCTAGGTCCACGGCCGGAAATCGATGATGGATAAGGTTTTTCATATCTATCAGTAGCAGATTTTGTGTTTGTCGATTTGCGCGTGCGGGGAGGAACATCTTGTCAAAACGAGAGCGCAACAATCGCTCCGGGACATTGGGAGGAAGACACATGAAAAAATTGATCACAATGGTGTCCGCGGCTGCTCTGGTCGCCGGACTCGCATCAGCCGAGCCGAGCGGCACGTTCCGTCAGGCCCACGAGCTTGGATTTGGTGCGCAATCAAGCCTCGATCCGATATCGAAAGGCCGGGTGTTCCAGATCACCGAAAAGATCATGAGCCGTCTTGTACGTCCGGGTCTTGACGGCAAGCCAGAGGCTGATCTTGCAACAAGCTGGGAGGCCAACGAGGATGCGACGGTCTGGACTTTCAAGCTGCGTCACGGAATTACCTTCCATGATGGCTCGACCTTTGAAGCCGCTGACGTGGTCTACTCGCTGAACCGCGTGCTTGATCCTGAAAGTGACAGCCCGGCGCGCTCGGCAGTCAAGATGATCACAGAGGTTAAGGCGCTGGACGACATGACCGTTCAGATCACGCTGGATACACCGTTTGCCGACATGCCGTTGCAATTGATGGATTACCGTCTGCGGATGCTGAACGAGGGGTCGGGCGATACGATTGCGACCACAGGCAACGGCACCGGACCGTTCAAGGTCGAAACATTCGACGCGGAAGGCACAACCGTTTTGGTCGCCAATCCCGATTATTGGGAAGGCGCGCCCGGTGTTGCCCGCATGGAAGTGATCGGCATCGCGGATGGGCAGGCCCGTTTGCAGGCGCTTCTGGGCGGCCAGATCGACATGGAGCGCGGAATCACGGCGCAGCAACAGGTCATGCTGAAAGGCTCTGACAAATTTTATGTTCAGGTGATCCCGACCGGCAACTGGCGCGGTCTTGTGTTCCGCACCGACGTGGAACCGTTCAACGATATTCGCGTGCGTCAGGCGGTTCGCATGGTCGCTGATCGCGAGGAGTTGGTGGCGCTTGTCCTGGGCGGTGAAGGCATCGTGGCGTGTGACGCACCTGTTGAGCCGAACGACCAGTATCGTGCCGATCTGAGCTGTCCTCAGGACATCGAAAAGGCGAAGGCCTTGCTGGCGGAAGCCGGGTATCCCGACGGGATCGACATCGATGTGCATGTCGCAACACTTGAACCCACGTGGCCCACGTTGGCCGTAGCCTACCAGGAACAGGCTGCCGCTGCGGGCATTCGGGTGAATGTGGTGCAGGCGCCGACGGATGGATATTGGTCCGAAGTGTGGATGAAAAAGGACGTGACAGCAACGCGCTGGAACGAACGCCCCGCCGATCAAGCTTTTCACGAGATTTACCTGTCGAACGCCAAGTGGAACGAAAGTTACTACAAGGACGAAAAATTTGACGCCATGCTTGCCGAAGCACGCCGTGAGCTGGATTTCGAAAAGCGCAAGGCGATCTATGTTGCGGCCCAGGAGCACTTGCTCGAGACGTCTGGCACATTGATCCCCTATACAGTGACGAGGCTCGTGGGTGTGTCTTCGCGGGTGTCCAATCTTGATGAGGTCAAGAACGACGCGGTGCGCTGGCACAAGATCACGGTCGACTGACACCGCGACCACGTACGGAAACGGAGAAGGGCGCGCGCATTGTCCCGCGCCCTTTGGTCCCTCAAGAACGGGTGGTGTCCATGCTTCGTATGCTTTTGCGACGTATGTTCCTCGGTGCGACCACGGTTGTGATCGTCTCGATGATCATTTTCGCAGGCGTGGAAATGCTGCCCGGGGATGCCTGCACGGCGTTTCTGGAACGCGAAGCGCAAGGCAAATTGCTGGAGAATTGCCGAGAGGCACAGGGTCTGAACCGTCCTGCAGTGGAACGCTACATTGACTGGGCAAGCAGCGCTGTCCGCGGCGATCTGGGTATTTCGGCCAACGGTCAAAAAAGCATTGCCGAACTCGTTGGCGATCGCCTGGCCAACTCGCTGCTTTTGGCGGCGTGCTCGCTGGCATTGGGAGTGCCGCTAGCCATCTTTCTTGGGGTGGTCACCGGGTTGTGGCGTGACCGTCCGGTCGATCTGATCTTATCCACGCTGACGATTTTTGCGATGACGATCCCCGAATTTGTATCGGCCACGGTTCTGATCCTTGTCTTTTCGGTTTGGCTGGGCTGGTTGCCTGGGATCGTGCTGACATCCGCAAGCGCACCCGCGGCGGAGTTTTTCCCTGAAATCATGCTGCCGGTCCTGGTCCTGACGATGGTGATGACAGCGCATATTCTGCGTATGGTCCGATCCTCAGTGATCGAGGTCATGGCGGGTGATTATATCCAGATGGCGACGCTCAAGGGCGTGCCCTATTGGCGGATCGTCTTCAGGCACGCCTTGCCCAACGCCCTTTTGCCCGCGATCAATGTCGTTGCGCTGACGATTGCATGGCTGTTGGGTGGTGTCGTCGTGATCGAGGTCGTGTTCAATTATCCCGGTTTGGGCCGGATGATGATCGACGCCATTTCGGATCGGGATCTGCCCGTTGTTCAGGCCATCGCATTGATTGTCGCCACCGTCTACGTCTGCGTGAACCTCTCGGCGGATATTCTGACGATGATCGCCAACCCGCGCCTGCGCACATTGCACATGAGGCGCGGATGACTCTTGCAGCAAATCCTCCGCGGAACACCCCATGGAGCCGCACGATATCGGTCTTAAGGGATGTGATGTCGCGTCCCTCTGGTGCCATCGGACTGTTTCTGGTGGCTTTCCACGTGGTTCTGGCCATCGTCAGCCCCTGGATTGTTCCCCATGACTACAAGGCGATGAATTCGGCGATGATGCTGACGGGTCCCGATGCGGCCCATTGGCTGGGCACCGATCACCTGGGCCGCGATGTTTTCTCGCGCGTTCTGCTGGGCGGACGCGAAGCGCTTCTGGTGACTGGCATTGCTACACCGATCGCGGTCACCTGGGGCGGATTCGGCGGCATTTTGTTCGGGCTGATCGGTGGACGTGTGGACGAAGTGCTGATGCGGGTGGTGGACGCCTTTCTCTCGCTGCCGTGGATCCTGAAAATGCTGGTGCTGATCGTGACTTTCGGCACCGGCATCGAAGTGCTGATCCCGACGCTTGCCTTTTTCTACGGAATTCCCGTGATCCGGATCGCCCGGGCTGCCACACATGATGTGGTGGCGCGCGACTTTGTTTCAGCCGCGCGGGCGCGCGGGCACAGCCGTCTGACGATCATCCGCCGCGAATTGCTGCCCAATGTTCTGGACACACTCATGGTCGAGGGCGCAATGCGCTGGTCGTGGATGTTGCTGGCGTTTTCATCGCTGTCCTTCCTCGGATTTGGGGTCTCTCCACCGACTCCGGATTGGGGGCTGATGATCGCGGATGCGCGCGGATTCATGTCTTTTGCCCCTTGGGGCGTGCTGGGACCTGTGATCGCTCTGTCCTCGCTCATCATCGGGATCAACCTCACGGCGGATGCCCTTGCCAAAGCGCTTGGCATCGACCGTGCGCAAAAGGCTCCGGTATGAGCGCGCCGCTGATCGAGATCCGCGATATCTCCGTTGGGTTCACGGGCAAGTCGGGGGCGACCCTCCCGGTGCTGCGGAACATCGACCTGACCGTAAAGGCAGGGGAAAGCATTGGTATCGTGGGTGAAAGCGGTTCGGGGAAGTCGACGCTGGCCCTGGCGGCCATGGGGTATCTGAAACGCGGACTGCGGCTGCTTGAGGGGTCGGTCGCTTTCCAGGGGCAGGACATGTTCGCTCGCACTCGCACCGAGCTTGAGAAAATTCGCGGTGGTGAACTGGCGCTGATCCCACAGAACTCCGGCCAGTCCCTGACGCCGACCTTGCGGATCGGTGCGCAGTTGATCGAAGCGCTGCGGCTGCATTCGGACGTGCCGCAGGCCGAGTTTTCCGCAAAGGCAATCGAACTCCTAGGGCAGGTCAGGCTGCCTGATCCTGCCGCGATCATGACCCGCTTTCCGCACGAGTTGTCTGGCGGACAACAGCAACGTGCCGCAATCGCGATGGCCCTCGCTGGGGAGCCAACGGCGCTTTTGCTCGATGAGCCGACGACCGGTCTCGACGTGACGACGCAGGCGCATATCCTTGAGTTGCTGCGCGACATTGCGCGCAACCGGGACATGGCCATGGTTTATGTCAGCCATGATCTGGGTGCGATTGCGCGTGTCTGTGACCGTGTTGTGGTGATGTATGCCGGTGAGGTTGTGCTTGACGGGTCCACGCGTCAGGTTCTCAAGGCTCCCGTGCATCCCTATGCGCGCGGCTTGCTGGCTTCGATCCCACGGCTGAGCGATCCGCGTCTGCCTGTGGCGTTGGATGGCCGTCCGCCCGCGCCGGGCGGCGCAGGTCAGGGATGTTCCTTCGTCGACCGCTGTGCCTTGGCACAGGAACAATGCCGCAGCCGTCGGCCGGTTCTGGAGCGCCTGCCAAGCGGTGAGTCAGTCCGGTGCTTCCGCCACGAGCATGCCGAAGACCTTTCCTTGACAGGCAGCGGCGCGATCCCGGCAAAACTGGACAGCGACGCCGTTCCGGCTTTGCGGCTTGACGATGTGGCGATCCGCTACAATCGTCCCCGATTGTTGGACAAACTGCTCGGCCGCGACAGCGCGTCAGTTGCCACGGTTGACGGTATCGAAATCACCGTAGCCAAGGGAGAAACGCTGGGCCTTGTCGGGGAAAGCGGTTCGGGCAAGTCGACCATCCTCAAGGCAGTTGCCGGCCTGCTGCCGCCGTCGGACGGCAGGATCACGGTTGCGGGCGGCGAGGCGTTGGCTCCCGAAGTGGAGCAGCGCAGCCCTGATCATCTGCGCAGGATACAGCTGATCTTTCAAAACCCGGATGACAGTCTTAATCCGCGCCAGACCATCGCACAAATTCTCGAACAACCGCTGAAGCTGTATTTCGGCCTGAGCGGCGACGCTCTGCATCAGCGCTCCGCCGAAATTCTGGAGCGCGTGAGACTGGGAGCGCATTATCTGGACCGTTTGCCCAGTCAACTTTCGGGTGGTGAAAAGCAGCGTGTCGCCATTGCGCGCGCCTTTGCCGCCGATCCCGATCTGGTGCTGTGTGACGAGGTCACGTCGGCTCTGGATGTGTCCGTACAAGCGGCGGTTCTTGATCTGTTGAACGATCTCAAGTCGACGCAGGGCACCACATACGTGTTCGTGAGCCATGACCTTGCTGTGGTTCGCGCATTGTCCGACCGTGTTGCGGTGCTTTATCAGGGGCGTCTTTGCGAGTTGGGGCCGTCAGCCGACGTCTACGCCACACCCTCTCACCCCTATACCGAAGTTCTGCTTGGCGCTGTTCTGGAACCTGACCCGGACACCGCCCCAACACTCAGCGCGGATGACGTGGTCGAATTGTCGCCGCCTGTAAGGGGCTGTCCGTTTCAGCGCCGGTGCCCGCGCAAGATCGGGCCGATCTGCGATACCGATGCGCCGCCCTGGAGGTATCGCGCGGATGGCCATGGCATCAGATGTCACCACACGATCGAGGACCTGGAAACTGTGCAGCGCAAGGATGTCGCGGAGCGGTGCGCATGAGCAAGCTTCGTTTGGCCGAGGATCGTGTGTCTGTGCCAGTCGCTCAGGCCCGTGCCTGTGCGATACAGATTTTGTTGTCGGGCGGTTGCGACACGGAACGTGCCGAAGCGATAGCGGATCATCTGACGGATGCGGAGCTTTGCGGCGTTGAATCGCACGGACTCATGCGGGCACTTCAATACCGCGATGAATTCCGGCGGGGGTACCTGGCAGCAAATGTCACGCCGGAGGTGAGCATTGGGCCCGGGGCAACCGTGCATGTCGATGGGCGCGGCGGGATTGGCATTCTTGCTTTAAAGGCTGGAACAGAGGCCGGTATACGTGCCGCTCGCAATCACGGAGTCGCCGCTATTGCAGTGCGCAATACCGGGCATACCGGGCGATTGGGGGCCTTTGCGGAAGATGCGGCGCAGGCGGGCTGTCTGTTCATCGCCTGTGGCGGCGGCGCGCGCGAGCGGTGGCGCATGGTGGCGCCCCATGGCGGCAGAAAGGCGGTCTTGCCGACAAATCCGTGGTGTCTGGGCATTCCCGGCGGCGCGCATGGGCCGGTGGTGCTGGATTGCGCGACAGGGCAGATTGCAGGCGGGTGGATCTACGCAGCGCAGCGCGCTGGCGCGTCCCTGCCGGAAGGGGCGGTCTTGGATCGGGACGGCAGACCGACAATAAATCCTGCAGATTACTTTGACGGCGGTGCTATCCTTCCCAAGGGCGGTGCGCTGGGCTACGGCCTTGCCACCATGGGCGAACTTATCTGTGATGCGATGCTGGGTCCGGCACGTGTGGAATGCAATACGTTCATCCTGGTGGTGGACACCGCGCGATACCGGAATGCGGGGCCGATGCAGCACGCTGCCGAAGCGATCCTGACGGAGCTTCGAAACTGCCCGCCGGCTGCAGGGTTCGACCGTGTCGAGGTTTGCGGGGAGCGCGAGGCCATGCAACGGAAGGGCCGCGTCACCGTGGAATTGCCCGCGAGAACATGGGACGCCCTTCAGGACGCAGCACAAGATCAGGCAAAGGGAAGCAGCGAAACCTCTCCCGATCGCACCATTCCATCCTGAGAGTGGACTTCGACTTCCTGTCCCGCATCCCAGTACCCACGGTCGATCAGTGATTGGCCGACATTCCGCTTGAGGCGTGGGGACCATATGGCAGAGGTCACCTGACCGACGCGGACATCTCCCACCATGACGGCCCAGGGTTTGGAACAGGTGGGGCAGGGACCACCATCAAACGCCACACCGCGGATTTCACGGGCTGGCCCCACCGTTGCGATCTGTTGAAGCGCGCCTCTGCCAATATAGTCGATTGAACCGTCGACCACGCAGAACTTTCCATGCCCGATTTCGAAGGGATTGTTTTCGCGCGTGAATTCATTGCCGTAAGACAGCAGGCCGCCTTCGATCCGTTCGATCAGGTTTGGGCAACCGGGGGTCATGTCGTGCGCCTGACCTGCCTCCCAGACGACATCCCAGAGGGCTGAGCCAAGGTGGCCACCGTTCAAGTAAATCTCAAAGCCGTCCTGCCGCGAATAGCCGGAACGGGCGATCAGTTGCCGGGTGCCCTGAAAATCGATCCAGCCGAATTTGAAAAAACCGATGTCGCGGATGTGGTTCCCGAAAAGCTCTGCCACCAGGTTTTCAGCCTTGGGGCCTTGGATGGCCAAGGGTGATACGTCAGGTTCACTGACTTCGACATCCAAGCCCCGACCCAAAGCCAGGCCCATCGCGTAGAGCAACACATCACTGTCGGCGATCGACAGCCAGAAGCGATCCTCGGCCAGCTTCAGCATGACCGGATCGTTGATCATACCCGCCTTTGCGTCGATGATCGGGATGTAGAAACAATCTCCGACCTTTGCGCGTGCGATACTGCGGGGCGTCATCCATTGCACAAGCGTCGCGGCATCCGATCCGGTGATCTGGACCTGACGCTGGCAGGAAACGTCCCAGATCTGGACATGCTCGCGCAGGTGCCAATAATCCTCTTCGACCGATGGCTGGAACGCCTTGGGCAGCAGCATGTGATTGACGACGGAAAAACCGCGCACGCCCGCCTGTTCGACGCGATCGGTATATGGTGTGCGGCGGATGCGCCGCGACATGTTCAGGCCATCCATCAGCGTGACGTCCACATCGAATAGGAATTCGGGTTCAGGATCACCGGCATGTGGTATTTGCCCTCCGGGTCGGGCATGGCAAAGCGCAGGGCAATCTGGGTGACCGTCGCTGGGAAGTTGCGGGCGGCCCAGTAGGGCCCCGTGTCAAACACCAATTCATAGGTGACATCGGGATCAATCACCTGCGCGTCGATGTCTTGCGACAGGCGGCCTCCGTCATCCATTCGCGCGTTGAAAACGATCGTTCCATCTGTGAGGTTCGTCAGCGTGACAGCGATCCCACCCGCATGGGTGCCGTCCGTGCCGTTCAGCGTGTGCGAGCTAAGAACTGCCATTATTCGATCGAAGCCTTGTCCCGTTTGTCGGATGTCGCCGCAACGATGGGGCTGATCACCCCGCGGCATTTGACATTGACGATGGCGACTTTGCCGCTGGCCATGGCACGTTTAAGGGCAGGGGCGAGCTGCTCGCGTGTTTCCACCAATTCACCATGTCCTCCCATGCCTTCGCACATGCTGTGGAAGGGAATGTCACGGAAGTCGGTGGCGAAGTGTTTGCCGTTTGCAAACAGGCGTTCCTGCTGCTGGGAGATACAATCCAGTCCACCATTGTTGTCGATCACGATGGTGATTGGGAGATTGTCCTGAAACGCGGATTCAATCGAAAGCCCTCCTGACAGAAATGCCCCATCGCCCGAGATGACGACCACATTGCGCTCCGGGTGAAGCGCCTTGGCCGACACGCCAAAGGACACGCCAACCCCAAGCAAGGAGTAACTGCCGGGATGCATGATCCCGCCCAGTTTTTGGCCGCGCCACCCCGCCATGTTCACCGCGATTTCGGACCAGAAATGCGTGTTGCCACCGTCAAAGATCAGCCAGTCCTCGTCGCCCATCTGCTCTTGAACATCCAGCGAGAGTTGCAGCGGGTGCATCTTGCCCGGCTTGGCGGACTCGGCCTCGATATGCGCATACCATTCATCGACCCACGCTGCGCGACGCGTGCGCTGCAAATCAAACCAGTCAGGCCAGGTCTTGCCCACACCCTCAAGCTCTTCGAGGAACGCGCCGGGGTCCGACAGCAGCACCTCATCTGCGGCCTGATTGTATTCCAGTTCCTCGTGGCTTCCGTTGATGCAAATCAGCGTCTGTTCCTTCGTGAAGAACGGCGGGTTGCCGAAATTCATCTGATTGTCCAAACGCCCTCCGATCATCAGCACCAGATCGGCCTCGTGAATGGCGGGTTTGGACGGGTGGTATTGGTGAAAATCGGCCAGTCCCATATAGGCCTCGCATTCCTCACCCAGCAGCTTGGAATGGTAGGGCACATTGAAAATCGGCAGGCGCAGAGCTTTACCAACCTGTTCGAGCTTGCCCTCGGATTTCGACCACCAGATGCCGTGACCACCGATGATGACCGGACGCTCGGCGCGTTTTACCTTTTCCAGAACCACCTCAAGAGCCGCAGGATCGGGCCACGCGCGCGCCACCGGGCGCGCGGCGCGGTTGAACGGGCGCTCGTCGAGACCCGCATCCGGCGCGAAGGACGAAAACATGATGTCCACCGGCAGCGAGATATGAACCGGGCCGGGGTACCCTGTGGTTGCGGCAATCCAGGCGCGATTGATGAATTCGCTGATCCGCTCGCCATCTGTGATCTGAACCGAATACTTGACCAGCGGAGCCGCGATAGCGACATCGTCAATCTCTTTGAACCCACCCGCTCCCTGACGCTTGAGTGTGGAAGACCCGGTCACGAAAATGACTGGGCTGCGTTCGCCACCGGCTTCGAGCATGGCTGGCACAGCGTTGGCAAAGCCTTCGGGACCCACAAGGCAGACCACCGGTTTGCGTGTGATACGCGCGTGGCCGTCTGCGAGATGCCCTGCGATCTGTTCATGGGGGGCGTTGATGACCGGCATCTGACACTCCATGAACCCTTCGAGTGCCGGATTACAAAAGCCGCCCGCGAGGGTGAACACATGGTCGACCCCCTTTTCCCTAAGCGCGCGGGCAAGCAACGCCCCACCTCTGATCTTTTTTTGGTCCGTCATGCGAGCAATCTCATTTCAGGGTTTCGCGGCAAGCCACATGGTCGCCTGTGTCCTTGTGTCCGGTGAGTCATTGGGCTGCGCTGTGTTGTCGAAAAGCACGTCGGGCCCAAGCTGATTGATGGAGGTGACGCCAAGTTGCGCCATCACGACACGAATGTCCGAGGTAAAGCTCTGAAGCAGCGAAGTCAGCCCGCGGGGTCCTTCTGCACCCAAGGCAAAAAGTGCCGGGCGGCCAATCATGACAAAGTCAGCGCCAAGAGCGAGCGCTTTTACAACGTCTTCGCCATTGCGAATGCCACTATCGAAAAGCAACGGAAAATCCGGGCCAACAGCATCGCGGATCAGCGGCAACAGGCGGATCGCGGGCGGGACCGAGTCAAGCTGCCGCGCTCCGTGGTTGGACACATAGACGGCATCGACTCCAAGGCTGCGGGTCCGGCGCGCGTCAATCGCCGATGTCACGCCTTTGACAATCAGCTTTCCCGGCCATTCCTTTCGCAGAACGTCCAGAAACGCCCAGTCAGCGCCGGAGCGGCTTGCGCCGCGGTCGAAGGTGTTGACACCTTTGGTGCCTTCAAAGTTCATCGGGCGCGGCGCTCCTGCCGCAAGCGTGCTGATCGACCATCGCGGATGCGACGCAAAGTCGAGAAACGCACGAGGCGACATCCCGAACGGAACAGAGAAGCCATTGCGCAGGTCTCGCAGCCGTCGGGACACCTGGGGGACATCCACGGTGAGGACCAATGTTTCGTAGCCCGCAGTGCGGGCGCGGTCTACCAAGGCCAGCGAGGCTTCTTTTGACGCACCAAAATACAGCTGAAACCAAGCATGACCTCCTGCCAGCTGCGCCATGTCTTCGATCGAAGTTGATGCTGCGGACGACAGGCACACCGGGAAACCAATTGACCGTGCGGCATCGGCCAGAGATTTGTCCGCATTGGGGTGGACCAGATTGCACATACCCATTGGAGCAATTCCGAAAGGCAATGCGTGGGACTGCCCCAAAAATTCGGTTGTCAGTGAACAGTCGGAGACGTCCGCCATTACCCGGGGTTGCAGCATGATCTCATCAAATTGGGACAGGTTGCGCGCGGCCCCTGTCTCTCTGCCTGCGGCGCCCTCGACAAAGTCAAACACCAGACGCGGTAGTCGCCGCCGGGCAAGCCGTCGCGCGTCGTCGGTCGAATATATGCGGCTGCGTTGGGGCAACATAGGTGTAACTGCCTTGGCGTTTCATACAGGCTGAGTCAGACTACAAAGAGCTAGGCGCGGCTGACCAATCGAATATCGTGGTGAACCCATACGGCAGACGTATGCCAGTCCGTCTTCGTGCGGTAATCCTATGAACCGCGAAGAGAGATCGGTTGGCTACGGCACCACTGGCCACGTGTTTCTCTTCACCGCAGCGACACGTGTTTCTGCAAGCCACGTTAAAGCCTTTTTGATGGCCGCGGCTTGTCAGAGCGGTTGTCATTTACGAGTTGCTGATGTCAGAAGTATCGCACGTCGCGACACTTCTGCGAGCCGCGTTCAGCTTGCGTGACCGCTCAGCTTTTCAACCTTATCCACGCGGCTCTGCAATTGCTGTGCGAAGAGGTCGACAAATTTCAGCGCCTCGCGCGACAATTCTTCGCGCCGCGCCGCAACTACGGCGACGAAATATGTCAGTTTCTGCTTGATCGGTCGGAACACCACCCCGCCCATGCGCACGGCCTGTTCAGCGGAAAACGGGTCTGCAATCGCCAAAACCGAGGCTTCGCGCACCAAAGCGCCCGCAAGCGGCATGTTGGCCACGGAGAGCCGTGAGCGCGCACGCAGCTTTTCCGACAGTTGGGGATCAATCGACATCATGGAATCCGGATAGCTTGCTCCGAAGGTCACAAAGGTCTCGGTCATGACAAGCTCTTCGAGATCAACGGGCCCATACTCTGTTGCAAGCCGATGGTCCTCTGGTATCAGGCAGACATAAGCAACCGAAGTCTGGAACAGCACCTCCACGCCTGAATAGTCCGGTTCACGCCCGACTATGCCCAGATCAAGTTGGCGCATCTGTATGGCGTCAAGAATGGCGGGTGTGTTGCGCGATTGTACGACGAATTCGACATCGGGATTGTCATTGTAGAGGCGGCTGATCGCTTTGGGTAACTCGATTGTCGCAATGGACTGAATTGCCCCGATCGAGATCTTCCCTCCTTGAGAGGTGCGGATGGATTTCGCGAGGTCCTGCAATCGGTCGATACCCACGAACATGCCTTCGACACCGTTATAGAAATGCCGCCCCTCGACGGTCGGGGTCAGTCCTCTACCAACGCGCACAAACAGCGGGAATCCTGCGGAGTCTTCGAGGTCCGCGATAAGCCTGCTGACGCTGGGTTGCGAGATATGCATCATCTTTGCAGCTCCGGTAATCGAGCCACAACGGATCGTTGCCCTGAAAGCTTCAAGTTGACGAAGGTTCACGGATATTTCCATTCGTAAAATTATGTGGTCAGGGTAACAAATAACTTTGGTCTATGTATACGCGCTTCTGCGCGTCAGTGAACTTGGATACCTTTAAGCGTTTCCGCTCCTCTCCCAGCCAATTGAAATCTAGCGGAAAACTCCGGCCTCAAACGATCCAATTTCCGAGGGACAGAGCAGCGATGTCCAATATTGCAAACGCGGTGGCCGCGATGGACGTGTTCGAAGGCAGCGAAGCGAGCATTTTACGAGCTGTGTCCGCCGCCGATGCGATTTTCACGGAGGAGCTGGACGCCACAGATGGACAATTTCTCATGACTCTAGTCGGTGTTGCAGACGATCCATTTTCTGTGTCATGCTCCCAGCGTGATAATGGTCGGGCGGTGCGACCCGGCCATTTTCTATTGTGCGCATATCTCACCAGTGTCATCGACAATGCTCCGCACATAACTCAACCATTCTTCAGCAAAGGCTTTGGCCAATAGCGAGGGAGGACGACGCGAGGGGGTGACCAGTGCATAGCCGAAGGGAACGGTCGGTTCGAATTTGACGAATTTTATCCTTGGCTGCTCCCGACCTTTTTGCAGCAAATAACTCTTGGCGCTGAGCGGATCGACAATGGCGCAGATTTGCTCTGCTTCGACAAAATTGAAGAGAGGCAGGAAATACTGAGCATCGACCCTCACATTAAACTGCGAACCACACTGATCAAAGGCGTTCTGCGTATCGTTTACCGTTGCATGCCCCAACTGCAGCGTTCCCATTGGTTGCCCATTCAGATCAGCGGCGGTGATGCTTTCGAAGTCTGCCAGCGGGTGATGTCTTGGTAATGCACACAGGCAATCGCTGGCGACGCGCACCATCTTGAAAAGCTCGTCTGGTAGGTTTTCGGTGATCACATCCGTCATGCCCAGATCACAGAATCCGATGTCAAAGCTCTGTGCCGCAATCAGGTTCAGGATCTGCGGTGAACTTCGGGTCGACAACGTAATGCGCACATCTGGAGCGTCGCTGCTGAACCGGCTTACGAAATCAGGCATGAGATAAGCAGACGGTCCGGGCATGGCGACAATCCGCAACGACCCCCGCACGCGGTTGCGCATGCCCTCCATGTTTGACCGTGTGGCAGTCAACCGGTCCAAGATTTCTGATGCCTCAGACAAGAGATAACGCGCTTCCGGAACTGCTATCAAGCGACGCCCCTCGCGTTGGAACAACTCCATGCCCAATGATGCCTCAAGTGCTCTGAGCGACGCACTGACGGCCGGCTGGGTCCTGTTGAGGTTGCGCGCTGCTGCGCTCACCGACCCGGTGTTCATGATCTCCCGAAACACTGCGAGCTGCTGTAAATTCATGCAGGCAGATATATAAGAGAAATTTTGGTTAAGAAATAAATTTCAAATTTGATTTTATCTGAGACATACCATCAGATCGTGGCAGTCCATCACTGCATTGCGCGGTACGTGCCGCGACAGATGCACACTTCAGGGAGTTAATAACATGGGACTGTTTACGAAAATTACTGCAGCGGCCATTGCAACAGCGCTGACTGCAGGCGTCGCCGCGGCGCAAGATCCGACGTTTTTCCGGATCGGGACCGGATCCGCTGGTGGCACTTACTTCCCAATCGGTGGAACCATCGCCAACGGCATTTCCGCGCCCCCCGGATCGCGTCCTTGCGACGAAGGTGGTCAATGCGGCGTTCCCGGTCTGATCGCGATTGCGCAATCGACGACAGCTTCGGTGTTCAATAACACGGCCGTCCAGAACGGTGAGTTGGAGGCCGGTATGGCCGCGGCTGACGTCACCCGGTCGATGTATCTCGGCGAAGACAAGTTCGAGGGCAAGCCGCACGACAAGCTGCGGATCGTGGCCAATCTGTTCCCCGAAGATCTTCACCTGGTTCTGCCAAAGGGCAGTTCGATTGAAAGCCTGGCCGATCTTGAAGGCAAACGTGTGGGTATTGCGCAAGCCGGGTCGGGCACACAGGTTGCGGTGCTTCAGATGCTCGAGAAATGGGGCATTACCCGCGACAACATTGATGAGGCAGAGCTGAACAACAGCCAGTCGGCAGAACGTTTGGCGGACGGCCAGATTGACGCCTATTTCTACGCCGCGGGTTGGCCGGTTTCGGCGATGGTGCAACTTGCAACCACCAAAGGCATGGAGCTTCACAGCTTTACCGACGAAGACCTTGCCATCGTCAATGAAACAATCCCCGCCTACATCCCGTCCACGATCCCGGCAGGTGTTTACGAAGGTGTGGACTATGATGTCAGAACACCCGCCGTATCGGCGCTCTTGGTCGTGTCCTCTGACCTGAGCGAAGAACTCGTTTACGGCATCACCAAGGCGCTCTGGAACGACAACACGCGGACGCTGCTGGACAATGGTCATGCCAAAGGCAAGCAGATTACGCCCGACACCGCACTCGACGGTATCGCCGCGTTGGGCGTGCCGCTGCACCCGGGTGCGGAGCGGTTCTACAAGGAAGCCGGGTTGCTCCAGTAACCCCGTCAGTCGGGCAGGCGGATCGATGGGGTCTGCCTGCCTGCATCTCTTTTCCGAAATTTTGGAGCGCGATCGTGGCTGTTGTTTCAGGCGGACATAATATTTGCGGCGTGTCGATCGGCGTTCTGTCGCTCGAGAGCTACTTTCCAAAGCCGCCGGGGCACATCAAGAACCCATCCAGCCTGCCGTTCACGACGAGCTACGAGATCATCACAGGGCTCACCATACCTGTTTTGCTGAACAATCCCTCGCCGGACATGATCGCGCCTTTGATCGAGGCAGCACAGCGCCTGGAGAAAAGCGGCGTCAAGGCGATCACCGGGTCATGTGGATTTCTTGCGCTGTTTCAGAATGAGATCGCTGCAGCTGTCAACGTGCCGGTTTTTGTCTCTTCGCTGGTTCAGGCAGAGCTTATACACCGCATGACGGGCCGCCCGGTCGGCGTGCTGACGGCGTCCGCCGATCTACTCACACCCCGTCACCTCGCAGCCGTGGGCGCGAAGAACACCCCGCTTGTAATCGAGGGCATGCAAGACGGGACTGAATTTTCGGACGTCATTCTTCGCAACACCCGCAACGACATGGACCTTGAGAAGATCGAAGCCGAGTTGCTTGAAGTCGGCGAGAGACTTGTTGCACGAGCGCCGGAGGTGGGTGCCATTCTTCTCGAATGTACGGACTTGCCACCTTACGCGCACTCGCTTCAGTCCCGGCTCAATCGGCCCGTGTTCGACATCATCACCTTCGCAACAATGATTGACCATGCGGTCCTCAGACAGCCGTTTTCAGGTTTCATCAATTAAAGATTAGCGCGAGGGAATTTCGCATGACCAACTCAGCAACACCTGAAAAAGATGACCGCGAACTGTCTGCCGAAGACCTTGCTGACATTGAGAAGAAGTATGACGAAGGTGCTGCGACGCGGCAGGTCTCACCCGGCTTTGGCAAGTTCCTGCGCTACGTCGCGCTGACCTTTGCAGTGTACCACTACCTGACGGCGGGGTTCGCTCTTCCAACTGATTTCTGGCACATGGGTTGGCACCTGTCTGGTTTGTTCGTCCTGACCTATGCTCTCTTTCCAATGTTCAAAACCAAATCTGCATTTGACCTTCACCACAGCCCCTTTCGAATTGGCGGCGTCCCGATGATCGACATTCTGTTGATGGTCCTTGGTACCTCGGCGGCGCTCTATCTGGGTCTTGCATGGCGCGGTATTGAGTGGCTGGGGATCGAGGAACAGACCTTCCGCATGGGCAATCCCAACACCTATGACATGGTGTTCGGCTGCATCCTGATCGTGCTGGTTCTTGACATCGCACGCCGCACGCTTGGATGGATTTTGCCGCTGATTATCTGCGTTTTCATTTCGTACGCGCTCTTTGGCCCGGTGTTTCCCGGACTTCTTCAGCATCCGGGTGTGAATTTCAGAACCTTCGTCAGTTCGATGTATTTCCCCGCCGAAGGCATCTTTGGCGTCACGCTTTGGGTCGTCTCTACAATCGTTTTTCACTTTGTATTGTTCGGGGTCATCGCCCAACGTACCGGGCTGGGGCAGTTGTTCATCGACAACGCAACGATCCTTGCTGGTCGCTATACCGGCGGTCCTGCAAAGGTGTCGGTCGTGTCGTCGGCCTTTTTCGGCACCATTTCGGGATCGTCCGTCGCGAACACCGTGTCCACCGGGGCCCTGACCATTCCGAACATGAAACGGCTTGGCTATCCGGGTCATTTCGCGGGTGGCGTCGAGGCTGCGGCCTCGGCGGGCGGGCAAATCACGCCACCGATCATGGGCGCGGCGGCCTTTATCATGGCCGAGTTTCTGGAACTTCCCTACACGACCATCGTGATCGCGGCGATTTTTCCGGCATTTCTGCATTATGTCGGCGTGTTCACCGTCGTGCATTTGATGGCTCGCCGCTTGGACCTAAAGGGGCTGCCTGCTGACAAACTTCCGAAACTCAAGGCGGTTTGGAGCCATGGTTGGGCCAACATCGTGCCGTTGGTCGGGCTGCTGGTGGTGCTGTTTTCAGGCTACACGCCCTACATGTCGGCGTTTTGCGGCATCTCACTGGCTATCATCGCGGGAATGTCCCGGGTCAAGGAACCCATGACGCTGGTCTATTCTGCGGCCTTTATCGCTTTTGTGATCTGGAAATTCATGGGCGGAGGATTCGATCTGCTGATGTCAGCCATCCTGATCGCAGGGGCGGCGATTGCGGCTTTCAATCCGCAAGAGCGCACAACCCTGAGCGAAATGGCAGATACGTTCGAAACAGGTGTGAAATACGCGTTGGCTGTGGGTGCTGCCTCGGCGGCTGTGGGCATCGTCATTGGTGTGATCAACACCACTGGTGTGGGCTTCCGCATGGGCTTCATGGTAACACAGGCGGCATCGAACTTTGGGACTGATCTTCACTGGCTCTTTACCTTTGGGACGTGGGAGCTGTTCTCAGTGGCCGATCTGACGCTGTTCATCAGCCTCGTATTCATCGCACTGGCTTGTATCCTTATGGGCGCGGGCGTGCCGACAACCGCGCTCTATATCATGCTGGTCTCCGTGGCGCAGCCCGCCCTGGCGCAATTGGGCATCCCGCCCATCGCCAGCCATATGTTCGTGCTCTATTACGGCGTCGTGGCCGAGATCACACCGCCGGTTTGTACCTCGGCCTACGCCGCTGCTGCGATTGCCGGATCCAACCCTTTCCGAACGGGGATATCTGCGTTCACCCTTGGATTAGGTAAGGTCGTGGCACCCATGGCATTTGTCTACGCGCCAGTGCTGCTCTTCGTGTCGTCCACCGGGTTCGACCTTTGGGAATTCACGTACACTGCGGCAAGCTGTATTGCCGGAGTGATTGCGCTTTCTTCGGCGGTGGTCGGATATTGGCTCGCGCCGATGGGAGCGGTGTACCGTTGGCTGATGGCATTGGCCGGTCTGGTATTCATCGCGCCGTCGCTTCAGGCTGATCTTAGCGCGCTGATCATTGCCAGCCCTGCGATCATCAGCCAGATTGTCCAGCGCAAACGCCTTGCGCAACTGGTCTAAGCCAATGGTCGCGAATGTCACCGTTTTAGGCGCCGGTATCGTGGGCATCTGCACAGGCCTTTCGTTGCTCGAAAGAGGCGCATCAGTGCGGTTGATCGACAGAGGTGATCCGGGACAGGAAACATCGTTCGGAAATGCTGGCGTGATCTCGCCATGGTCCATCGTGCCGCAAGCCATGCCGGGTGTTTGGAAGAAGATCCCCGGCTGGTTGATCGATCCGCTGGGGCCGGTCTCTGTCCGCCCCAGTCATCTGCCACGGGTGGCGAGTTGGGGATTGAAGTTTCTGGCCAACGGCACCGAAGCGCGCGTTCGCGACATTTCGGCTGCAATGGAAACCCTCAACCGAGATTGTGTGACGCTGTACCGGCATCACCTTCGTGGTACGGGACACGAAGAGCTGGTGCGCGACAGTTACTACATCCATGTTTTTCGCGATGCAGAAGGCGCGCAACTCGACACCTTGGACAACGAATTGCGTCTGGCCGCCGGAGCAGATCTCGAACGCGCCGATGCTCACCGGCTCAGGGAGCTGGAACCTGATCTGTCACGAGATTTCAAATCCGCGGTCGTCATCAAGGGCCAAGCCCGCGCCTTGTCGCCTGGACGCATAGGGCAGGTACTGACAGATAAGTTTCAGAAAATGGGCGGCGAGATAGAGTGCGCCACGGTGCAAAGTATTGCACCCTTGGAGACAGGTGGGTGGCGCTATGTGACCGAGCACGGGGAATACACCGTGCCCAAGCTGGTTCTGGCGATGGGTGTTTGGTCCGCGGAGTTACTTGAGCCTTTGGGTATTCATATTCCGCTGGAGTCCGAACGCGGATATCATGTCAACTTCACCACACCAGGGATCACGCTCAATCACTCTATCATGGATGTGGATATGAAATTCGTGGCGTCCTCCATGGAAGACGGCGTTCGGGTTGCAGGTACGGCAGAATTTGGTGGGCTGGATGCGCCGATTTCTAAAAAGCGCGGCGACGGGTTGGTCACCTTGGCTGGAAAGCTTTCACCAAAGCTGAACACGGAAGCCTACACAACTTGGTCCGGTCAGCGCCCCAGCTTGCCAGACAGCTTGCCCTGTATCGGCGAAATTGAAGGTTTTCCGGACCTGATTACCGCCTTTGGTCATAGCCATTGGGGCCTGATGATGGCCCCCAAGACAGGACAGATTGTGGCTGATCTCGTCACCGGAACGAGAACAAATCTCGACCTCTCGCCCTATGAACCGAACCGATTTTGACGACTGATTGAAAATGATAGGAAAGCAAAGAGCTTGGACTTGGACGGTTCTGTTGATGGCGTGGATGCCCCTCCCGACGGCATCGCAATGTGCCATTGTGGTGAGTGTTGAAGCCATCACAGTAGGAAGGAGCATCCATGTCCGAAGTTACAATTATCGGTGTCGACTTGGCAAAGCGCGTTTTCCAGTTGCACGGTGCGTACAATGACGGGACGGTCGCGTTTCGTAGGCTCCAGACTCATTGAGTTTCAAAGCCAGAAGAGGATCGTTGCTGCGAGAGCTATTGCGGAGAGGAAAGTCTCGGGGCATCGGTCGTATCGTGTTGCGACGCGCCTCCAGTCCTTGAGGCGACCAAACATGATCTCGATCCTGTTGCGCCGTTTGTACCGCCGCTTGTCATATTTCACGGCTTTCTTGCGGGACTTTCGACCGGGGATGCAAACCTTTATCCCTTTGTCTTTCAAGGCTTCTCGCAGCCAATCGGCATCGTAT
>NZ_JAEPMO010000004.1 GCF_017643905.1 Marivita sp. | reverse complement strand
GCTCAGGCGGGCAAGCAGGCGGCCGAATTCGGTCGGATCGAAGCGGGGCATGGCGGGTCTCCTCGGGCCTCGGAAGCCTCAGCATACCTCACTGGCACGTAAGAACAAAGAGCGAACCAACACGATTTGCTGACACCGCCCTGTTTCAAGTGAACACTATATCTCGAACCGCCTTCACTTGGCACAATCGGCTTAGAAAATAGCACCAAGACCCAACACGTATTACTCACGCGATCTGGTATCAAAAACTGATTAACTTCCAGAAAAACACCGTCACCATCATACACTCGAACCTCAGCTTCCGACGGAAATACGCCATTAGCAAGGGACAAACGAGATACATATGCATGAATTGGCTGATCCCTGACCTGAAAAACATCAATGAACCTGACTTCATCCAGAGTTTCCCCGACACCTTCCAAGCACCGTGCGGTAACCTCGAAAGTAGTTGAGATAAGATCACAATTCATATTTGAATGAGTTCGATAGGCAAACTCCCTTAAGCCATCTTCTATACTAATCGAATTATCATCAAAGTCTTTTGGCGCTACTACATTACTCTCTAGTGACTTGATACGATCAGAAAGACCCTTGAACCATTCAACAGTCTTCACCTCAACGAGTTCAAGTATCGAACTTCTTTCAAGCACGTCAAAATAGTTGTTGACGCTGAAAGTTGATAGTTCAACGCCATCATAGGCCGTTTCAAGTTCCAAAAAATTATTAACTCCGAGGACTTTCTTAGACTGGGCAACGCGTTCATTGATCACAGTTTCCAGAAGCCGCTTTGCGAGATCAGTAGCTCTGACAACTGGCGCGGAATGCCGATCAGGTTTGAAAGAAACGCCTATCGGAACTCCGTACTCAGATTTAATTGACAAAGGGGTTCCGAGCAACTCGACAGGTAAATTATCAAGAATACCACCGTCAATCTTTTGCCCACCGACCCGAAACAGAAACGGAAGTGCAGCAGAATCGACGATAGCCTGTACCAATGACTGATCTCGAGAAGCTGTTACGATCTTATGCTCCACGACGTCCGTTGAATTAATAAAACACGGTATACTCAAGTCTCCAATGGTTTGAGCGTTCACACCAGCAGTTGTAAGTGATTTCTCCACAATTGCAGCAAATTTACCTTCATCACCAAGCGCACGATTTGCTGCAGCAACTTTCCCAAGGTTAAACAACTTTTCCAGTAAAGTCGGCTCAGAAATATCTGGAAAATCTTGCAATATATCCTCACCACCTTTCAAGCGGCAATGGTACTGAACCAAAGCATCAATATTTGCTCTTCCCGCAAACAGAGCAGCAGCGATAGCTCCTGCCGAGGCTCCAGACACACGGGTCACTCGAATTATTTTATCACGCTCAAGCTTTTGTAGCGCTTTGATGACACCAAAAAACAAGGCCAACCGCGCACCGCCACCTTGAAACGCTATCTGTACATCGACAGTCAAAACAAACTCTCAAATTCGGATTGCATCGTTGGAAGCTAGTCGTTAAAAAAACTTGTCGTCAACATGAAATCTGTTGACCGTGCCGCCGATGTGGTAACCTGATACTTTTTCTGCATGGTATTATCGGCCCCCAACCTTACCAAACCCTTAATAGGTCCAGATCGGACCCAATGTTTCGCGCGCGAAACAATAGGGCCAGAACGGACCTATCCGCCCGGAGCGAGGTCCCGCGCCACGCGGAAGCCGACATTGGCCTGGCGGCGGGTCTTGGGGATGCCCACCCGGTAGCTCACCCTAAGGTTCTCCGGCGGATCGTCCCAGGACCCGCCCCGCAGCACCCGGCTGCTGCACGTCCCTCCCGTCCGCGCCGCCCCGTCCGAAGGCGCGCCGCGATGCGATCCGTTCCAGCAATCCGCCGTCCATTCCCACAGGTTCCCGATCATGTGCGACAGCCCGAACGGGTTGACCGGGAACACCCCGGCCGGCACCGGTGCCTCGGTCCCGTCGTTGCAGGCGGTGTTGCGGTGCCGGAACCGGCTCTCCGCCCCCGCCCCGTTCACCCGCTGACAGATCGCCGACAGCCCGCCGGGCCACGGGTACTGCTGATCCAGCGTGCCACGGGCCGCGTATTCGAACTCCGCCTCAGATGGCAGCCGCCACCCGCCGCGCGGGTCCTCGTCGTTGAGCCAGTCCACATAGGCCATCGCGTCGTCCCAGTTGAGGCAGGCCGCCGGATGATCATCGGTCACATCAAACCCCGGCGCGCCCCAATAGGCCCCGTCCCGCGACCGCATCCGCCCCTCGGGCGTCCAGACAAAACAGGACCGCCCCGTCCGCGTCCCCGTCGCCGCCTCGAAGGCGCGCATGTCGCCCACGGTGATCTCGGTCGCCGCAATCTCGAACGCCGCGATGGTCTGGCTGATCCTCGGCCCCTCGGCCCCGCCCTGCTCTGACCCCATCACCGTGTCGCCCCCGGGCACCCGCACCACGCGCGGACAGACCGTACAGGTCTCCTGCGGCGGGTTCACCAGCACCAACGATGTGCGCGGCGGTTCGGGTTGCGGCTCTGGCTCCGGCTGCGGCGCCAAGTCAGGACGGAGCGCAAAGAGCTGCGCCTCTGCCTCGCTGCGAAACAGGCCTTCCGGAAACGCCTCCAGATAGGCCTGAAACGCATCGGCGGTGTTCAGCTCCTGCGCAAACGCCCACGCCGCCCGGTCCACGCCCGAGCGGTCGATCTGCCGCGTGCCCTGCGCCCCCGCCATCCCGGCGGTCGTCATCAGGGCCAAGGCAGAGGCCAAAATCAGATGTCGCATGGTGAAAACCCGGTTCGTTTCGACATCCGGACAGATAATCCCTTACGACGCCTCTTCCACCTCATCCTCGAGATAGGCCACGCGCCCGCCGGATTTGGAGCCAGTGACCACGCCAAGAGACTTCAGCTTCCGATGCAGCGCGCTGCGCTCCATCCCGACAAAGCTCGCGGTGCGGCTGATATTGCCCCCAAACCGGTTGATCTGGGTGAGCAGGTATTCCCGCTCGAACGCCTCGCGCGCCTCGCGCAGCGGCATCGTGGCGAGCGTGCCCGACAGGACCACGCGCCCCTCTTCGTCGTCGGCCGTGGCCGTGTCCTGCGGCAATTCCCGCGCCGCGATGTCGCCGGTGCCGTCACCAAGGATAAGGACCCGCTCGATCAGGTTCTTGAGCTGCCGCACGTTGCCGGGCCAGACCATCGTCTGCAACAGCGCCACCGCATCCGGGCTGAGGCCGCGCTTCGGAAGGCCCTGCGTTTGGTTGAACAGGTCGATGAAATGCGCCGCGAGCATCGGAATGTCCTCGCGCCGGTCCTCAAGGCTGGGCACGGAGATCGGCACGACGTTCAGACGGTGATACAGTTCCTCACGGAACGTGCCCGCCGCGATTTCCGCCTGCAGATCGCGGTTGGTGGACGAGATCACCCGCAGATCCACCCGCACCTTGTCCGCCCCGCCGACGCGCTGGAATTGCTGATCCACCAGCACGCGCAGAATCTTGGACTGTGTGCCAATGGGCATGTCGGCCACTTCATCGAAATAGATCACCCCGCCATGCGCCTGTTCCAGCAACCCCGGCTCGACCCCACGTTCGGGGGTTTCGCGGCCAAAGAGCACCGCTTCCATGGTCTCGGGCGCCACGCCGGCGCAGTTTACCGTAATGAACGGCGCGCTCGCCCGGTTCGAATGCGCGTGGATGTAGCGCGCCGCGACTTCCTTGCCGCTGCCTGCAGGACCCGACAGCAAGACGCGCCCGTTGGATTTCGTCACCTTGTCGAGGTTGGACAACAGCCCACGATAGGCTGCACATTCACCGACCATCTGCGCCACATCGGTTTCGCGGCGCTTGAGCTTGTGGTTTTCGCGGCGCAAGCGGCTGGTTTCCATCGCGCGGCGAATGACCACCAGCAGCTGGTCGATATTGAACGGTTTTTCGATGAAATCATACGCGCCCTGCTTGATCGCGGCGACCGCGATTTCAATGTTGCCGTGACCCGAAATGATCACCACCGGCACATCCGGGTTATCACGTTTGACGGTCTTGAGGATGTCGATCCCGTCCATCTTGCTGTCTTTGAGCCAGATATCGAGGATCAGCAGAGAAGGTTCCTCTGCATTGATCTCGGCCATGGCCTCGGACGAGTTTCCGGCAAGCCGGGTTGTGTATCCTTCGTCTTCAAGGATGTCACCGATCAGTTCGCGGATGTCGCGTTCGTCGTCTACAATCAGTATATCGCTCATAACCTCACCCTTGTTTTTCTCTACATCACGTCTTGCGGGCGTCTTCGGAGCCCGCATCCAGTTCCAGAACGTTGATTTCGTTCTCTATTTTTGGAGACACCAGAATAGGCAGGCGGATCACTGCCATCGCCCCACGTCGGCCGCTGTCGTCAAATGGCTCTGCCGGTTCGAGCGTGAGTGTCCCGCCGTGTTCTTCGATAATCTTCTTGACGATCGGCAAACCCAAACCCGTGCCTTTTTCACGTGTGGTCACATAAGGCTCGAACAGCCGTGACGGATCTTCGGGCAGACCAATGCCGTTGTCGGAAATGCGGATCTCGGCCGCGTCTTCCATCGTCACACAGGACACGCGGATCTGTGGGGACACCGCTCCCTCGGGACCTGTTTCGATATAACTTTCAATCGCTTCCCCTGCGTTCTTGATAAGATTCGTAAAGGCCTGACCGATCATCGTCGCGTCGATTTCGGCCGGGATACCGTCTTCCGGCATGTCTGTCACGAAAGACACACTGGGCTGCCCGGCTTCCTGCAAAAGAACAACGCTGCGCAGGATATCAACGATGTCTTCGGGTTTGCGTTCCGGTTCCGGCATGCGCGCGAACTTGGAGAACTCATCAACGATGCGCCGCAAGTCATTGGTTTGGCGAACAATAACTTCTGTCAGCTGCTCGAGACTTTCGGCATCCTCGGTCCCAAGCACACGGCGAAACTTGCGGCGGATGCGTTCGGCGGAAAGCTGGATGGGCGTCAGTGGGTTCTTGATTTCATGCGCGATGCGCCGGGCCACATCGCCCCATGCGGCCATCCGCTGCGCGCTGACCAGATCGGTCACATCATCAAAGGCGATCACGTAGCCTTCAAGCCCACCATCCTCGCGCCGCCGCGTAGACAGCCGCACCAGCAGATTTTCCAGCCGACCCGCCCGGCTGACCTTGATTTCCTCCTGCGCGGTTTCGATGCCCTGTTCCCGCAGCCGTTCGAACAAAGGTCCGAACTCGGGGACGGCGACGGTGATTTCAACGCTGCGCTGGTTTTCCTGCCACGCCAGCAGCCGCTCGGCAGAGCGGTTGACGAAGGTCACGCGACCACCCGCGTCAAGCCCGACAACGCCCGAGGTCACAGAGGTCAGAACGGAATCGAACAGGCGCTGCCGTCGTTCGATCTGGCGCGTGTTGTCGAGCAACGTCTCACGCTGCCCTTTGAGCTGGCGTGTCATCTGGTTGAAGTAGCGGCCCAGCATGGCGATTTCATCGTCGCCGTCCTCTTCCTGCACCTTCACATCCAGATCACCCGCCCCGACCCGCTGCGCCGCCCCAGTCAACCGGCCCACAGGGCGGCTGAGACGCTCTGCAAACCACAGGCCCAGCCAGACGGCGGCGAGGATCAACAGGAAGGCAAAGCCAAGGTAGAGCAGCGCAAAATCAAACAGAACGCGGCCGCGGTCGTTTTCCTGCTGCTGGTAGAAGCGGGCCGTTTCCTGCGTGTCGTCGAGCAGATTGAGGATTTGGCCATCCACTTCGCGCGTGATGTAAAGATACCGGTCGGTAAAAGCCCGCAACGGGATCAGCGCACGCAACTCGTTGTTGTCCCAATCCTGAACAAGAGCAAACCCGATTGCCATTGCTTCGGCAAAAACATCTGCAGACGGGCGTTCAAAGTCGAAGAGATAGGATCCTTCGCCCCGCGCTCGGATTTCGCCCGCACCGTCGATGACATAAGCCTCGCGCAACCCGCGCTGGATCTGCGCCTGACCCTGGCTGAGCGCCTGGCGCAATTCGCCGTCATCCATGATGAAGGTGGCGCGGCGGTTGGCATCGAGGAATGCGGCCAAAGCCTGCGCATCCTGTGTCAGGCCATCGCGATGTTCCTGCTCATAGGCTTCGGCAGCAGACAGCGAGGCACCGACAACGTTGCGCACTCGCTCGGAAAACCATGTCTCAAGACCGATATTGATGGTAAGAACGGCAAAGACGGCGACGGTGATCGTTGGCAACAGCGCCATCAGCGCAAAGGCCCCCGTCAGCCGAAGATGCAGCCGTGACCCGGCGGATTTGGCGCGCCGGGCGGCGATTAGGTTGACCACACGACTGAGGACCAGAGCGGCCAGCAACAGCACGTAGATGAGGTCGGCCAGAAGCACCAAACGCAGGTTGAATTGCGCCCCGGTCCTGGTGTCGAGCGGCCCAAGAACGAGAATCGTCGCAATGGCAAGAACAGGTCCCAGAAGCACCAGACCAAGGGTCATGGCGTTCTGATAGCGCCGTTGCCGACGCATCCGGTTCAACCGGGTCCAATTCCACGAGCGCGCCCAGGTGGCCACAGCCAACCCCCGCCTAGATGTGCCGCGCAGCCCGGCTACCGCCATATGTTGTGTTTCAGGCCTACTGCGTCACCGCCAGAACACTATTATGTGGCAGTTTTACATCAACTTGCGGCGGCGTGTCACCTGAATATCGAGGTCGGTGATCTTCTTTCTGAGCGTATTTCGGTTAATGCCCAGCAAATCCGCGCACTTGGCCTGATTTCCACCGGTCGCTTCCAACGCGATTTCGATCATCGGAGCCTCGATCTCGCGCAAGATTCGCGGATAGAGGCCCGGTGGCGGCAGCATCGTGCCGTGCAAATCGAAATACCGGCGCAGGTGTCGGGCGACCGACGTGCTGAGTTTTTCGCTGTCGCCACCGCGCAGGACGGGGCCGGTTTCCGGCTGGTTGCCCAGAACGTTCTCGACTTCTGCGCGCGTGATTTCGTCAGCGCGCGAGGTCAGGCTCAGGCGGCGGACCACGTTTTCCAACTGTCGCACGTTACCGGGCCAACTGTAGGCGCGGAACAGGTCGGCGGCGTCTTCGGACAGAAACCGCTTGGCTCCGCCATCGCGTTCGGCACGAGCAAGGAAATGTTCGCACAAAAGCGCGATGTCATCGACCCGTTCGCGCAAGGACGGCACCGAGATTGTGGCCCCGCTGATGCGGTAATACAGGTCTTCGCGCACACCGCTGTCCGCGATGCCCTGTCCCGGATCGGACTGGCTGGTGGCGATGAAGCGGGGCACATGTTCGCCGGGTCCGTCCATCATGCGTACGATGCGGGCCTGCACCTCGTCCGGGACATCGGCCAGTTCGTCGATCAGAAGCGTACCGCCGCGCACCCGGGCAAGGATGCGCGCCGGGCCTTCGATATCGGAAAGGTCACTGGCCGTGACCGTGATGAACGGCAAGGATCGGCGGTCGGAAAAGTCGTGCAGCGCACGGGCGATCAGCGATTTGCCGGTGCCGGATTCGCCGCAGATCAGCACAGGCAGATCGGTGTTCATCACCTTGGCGACCAGACGGTAGAGCGCCTGCATCGCGGGTGTCTTGCCGATCAGTGGCAGATCGTCGGGCGCGTCGTCGATCACCCGGTCGGGCGACGGGCGCGATACGCGACTGCGGGAATCGAGCGCCTTGGCCGTGCGCTTCATCAGATCCGGCAGGTCGAACGGTTTGGGAAGATAGTCATAGGCCTCGGCCTCGGCGGCCTGAATAGCGGTCATGATCGTGTTCTGCGCCGAAATCACGATGACCGGCAGATCGGGGCGGTCCTGGCTGATCTTGGGCAGCATCTCGAGCCCATTGCCGTCGGGCATGATCACGTCCGAAATCACCACATCGCCTTTGCCTTCGGCCACCCAGCGCATCAGCGTGGTCAGCGACGAGGTCGCATGCACCTTGCACCCGGCCCGCGTCAGGGCCTGTGTCAGAACCGTGCGGATCGTGCGATCATCATCCGCGACAAGTACCGTACCATCCATCAGTTAGACTCCTTTTGTTTTCGCGGTGCCTGCGGCAGCGAAATGCGAAAGCGGGTTTTTCCGGGAACGCTGTCAACAGCGACCCATCCGTCGTGATCCGAGATGATCTTGCTCACCAGAGCGAGGCCAAGGCCGGTGCCGTTCTCACGCCCCGAGACGAAGGGATCGAACACGTCACCCCTGATATCAGGCGGCAGGCCGGGGCCATCGTCGATCACCTCGACCTGAAGCGGCAGGGACTGGCCGGTGCCATCGGCACGACGCAGGCTGTAGCTGTGTTCGTAATAGGTGTGCAGGCGAATGGTGCCGCCTGTTTTTGGGTCTGCTGCCTCGGACGCGTTCTTGATGAGGTTCAGGACCACCTGAAGCAATTGGTCCGCATCCCCCAAGGCCAGCGGCAGCGAGGGGTCGTAATCCTCTATGATCTTCATATGAGCGCCAAAGCCCAGCAAAGCAGAGCGACGGGCGCGGTCCAAAACATCGTGCAGGTTCACCGGCTTACTTTCGGGTGCCGACAGGTTGCCGAATTGCTCGACCTGTTCCAGCAGCTTCACGATCCGGCGGGTTTCGGCCACGATGAGATCGGTCAGCTCCAAATCCCCATTACTGAGGTTCATGCTCAGAAGCTGCGCCGCCCCGGTGATGCCAGCCAGCGGGTTCTTGATTTCATGTGCCAGCATCTCGGCCATGCCGATGGCGGATTTGGCAGCGGATTTGACGGACTGGCTCTGGTTCACGCGACCCGCCAATTCGCGCGGGCTGATGAGCAGGATCATGCAGCCTTCCATGCCTTGCACCGGCGCGAATTGCAGATTGCAGACCAATGGCGGACGGTTGCCCGTGCCAACATCCACGTCATTGACGAACAGCGGCGTTCCGTTGGCGCGGGCACGGACCAGACTGTTTTCCATCGGCGCATCGACGGTCAGGCGGTCCCAGATGGGCTGGCCCTTCAACCATTTGGCCGAGTTGTTCATGAACCCTTCAGCCGCGGGGTTCATGTCAAAGATGTTTTCATCGCTGTCGATGATGATCGCGGGAACAGGCAGAGACGACCAGATCAGCCGTTCATCCACCATTTCAACTTCATCGGACCCGTGCTCGCTCATGCAGCTTGCCTCACATCTGTCAAAAGCGCGTCCGGCAAGGCAGAGAGGACGTCTTTCGCGGCTTCGGCGGTCAGGATCGACTTGCGCAGGGTCGGCGCGGTTCCCGCGTCGTCCATGTACCAGCCCAGATGTTTGCGCGCGACGCGGTTGCCAAGATCAGCGCCGTAGAAATCAAGCATCGCTTCGTAGTGACCGGCCACCATGTCCACGAGCGCGCGGCCTTTGGGGATGTCCGGCTTGGGCGTGCCAAAGATGTCCGCCGCGATCTGCGCCAAAACCCAAGGTTTGCCCTGCGACCCGCGACCCACCATCACGCCGTCCGCACCGCTTTGCGCAAGCGCTTTGCGCGCCGTGGCGGTGTCCACGATATCGCCATTGGCGATGACCGGGATCGACACCGCGTCCTTGATCTGCAGAATGGCGGCCCAGTCTGCGTGACCCTTGTAGAACTGACAACGGGTGCGGCCGTGAATGACGATCATCGCGATTCCCAGCGCTTCGGCGCGCTGCGCCAGTTCGGCGGCGTTGTGCGTTGCGTCGTCCCATCCCAGCCGCGTTTTGAGAGTGACAGGAACATTCACAGCGCCCACCACTGCCTCGATCAGTCGACAGGCGTGGTCGAGATCGCGCAGGAGCGCCGAGCCGGAATAGCCACCCACGACCTTTTTTGCGGGGCAGCCCATGTTGATGTCGATCACCTGCGCGCCCATGCCCTCGACCATCCGCGCCGCTTCGGCCATCGCCTCGGGGGTGCGGCCTGCCAGTTGAACAGAGGTGTTGGCGATCCCTGCCCCCAATTCCGCCTTTTCGCGTGTACCCGGGCGCGCGGTCAGGAATTCCCCGCTCGCGATCATTTCGGACACGACGCGGCCAGCCCCGAAGCCCGACACCAGCGTGCGGAACGGCAGATCGGTGATGCCGGCAAGCGGTGCCAGCATCACGGGAGGCGAAATCAGGTTTAGTGGAACCGACGGTGTCACCGCTGCAATCCTTGATTGATGAATTTGAGCTACGCTGTGGTCGCATGCCATTCAATGATAATAGCCTGAAAAACAGACCAACAAAACGCACATGCCTAATTATTAGGCAAGCAGCCGGGGGAGATTGCACAGCCACCGGACAGACCTTAGACAGGCGCTACGATTTCAAGGGATGTGCAGATGAAAGTTCGGCTTGGCAATGGCTATGATGTTCACAAGTTCGGGCCGGGCGATCATGTCGTTCTGTGCGGTGCAAAAGTTCCCCATGATCAAGGGCTTGTCGGGCATTCCGATGCCGATGTCGGGATGCACGCGATCACCGATGCGATCTATGGCGCGCTGGCGGCGGGCGATATTGGCCGCCACTTCCCGCCCTCGGACCCGCAGTGGAAGGGGGCCGCGAGCGAGATTTTCCTCAGACACGCGGTTCAAATGGCGCGGGATGCAGGATTCGTGATCAGCAACGTGGATTGCACGCTGGTCTGCGAATTCCCCAAGATCGGCCCCCATGCCGACGCGATGCGAGCGGCGTTGGCCGACATCATGGATCTGCCGGTCGCGGATATTTCGGTCAAGGCGACCACATCCGAGAAACTGGGCTTCACCGGGCGCGGCGAAGGGATCGCGGCGCTGGCAACGGCCGCACTGGTGTCGGCATGAACAAGCTGATCGCAACCTTTTTTGGTGTTGGGTATCTCAAGCCCGCCCCCGGCACGTGGGGGTCCTTGGCGGCCCTGCCCGTCGCTTACGCGGTTCTGTCGATCGGCGGGTTCTGGCTTTTGGTGAACCTGACCTTCTTTGTCTTCATGTCCGGCTGGATCGCGACGCGCGAGATCACCAAAGAGCAAGAGGATCACGACCCGTCCTACATCGTCGTGGACGAAGTGGTGGGCCAGTGGATCGCTCTGTTTCCAGTGGCTTACGGGGCGTCGCGCATGTCGGCGGACCTGCTCGCGCTGTATCCCGGCTGGATCGCGGCCTTTGTGCTGTTCCGGCTGTTCGACATCTGGAAGCCTTGGCTGGTGGGACGGGCCGATGCCCGCGGCGACGCGTTGGGTGTGATGCTGGACGACGTGATCGCGGGTGTGTTCGCAGCCATCGGTGTGGCGGCCTTGGCGGCGCTGTTCCATCTGGTGCTGATGTGACCTTGGCTTTGGCGGAAGAGCTGTTGCAGCTGGCCGATGCGGCGGGCGCGACGGTGACGACCGCCGAAAGCTGCACAGGCGGCATGGTCGCAGCCGCGATCACCGATGTGGCCGGATCGTCGGCGGTGTTCGAGCGGGGATTCGTGACCTACTCGAACCAAGCGAAAGTCGAGATACTGGGCGTGTCGACTGCCACGCTGGAGGCCCATGGCGCGGTGTCGGAAGAGGTTGCCCGGGAAATGGCGCTGGGGGCGTTGGCTGCGGCGCAGGCCGATGTGGCGGTGTCGATCAGCGGAATCGCAGGACCCGGCGGGTCGGAGTTCAAACCCGAGGGGCGCGTCTGTTTCGGGCTGGCGACGACGCAGGGCGTCCAGACGAAAACCATCGACTTCGGCGCGCTTGGCCGGGCCAATGTCCGGGCGGCTGCAAGGGACGAGGCACTGTCTTTGTTGGCCGCAGCGCTGCGCAAGTTGTGACGCTTTATTGCGCAAACGCGCTGCTTTTTGCACAATATTTAAACAAAATCATGTCTGCATGAATTTCGGGCAGTCTGTTTGCAGTTTTGCCTCTTTTTTCCGCGAACCTGATCCGCTTTGACCTCGCGCAACAACGCCAAATCAAAGGATGGGACAGATGAACGGAGCCGATACGGCCTGGATAATCGTGGCAACAGCGCTTGTTCTCTTCATGACGCTACCGGGGCTTGCCCTGTTTTACGGGGGACTGGTGCGGGCACGAAATGTGCTGAGCGTGTTCATGCACTGTTATGCAATTGCCTGTTTGATGAGCGTTCTGTGGCTCGGCCTCGGCTATTCCATCGCGTTTGGTGATGGCAACGCCTACTGGGGCGGCTTGGGCAAGATGTTCCTGATGGGCGTCGGAACTGACGATCTGTCAGGCACGTTGCCCGAGGTTCTGTTCTTCGCCTTCCAGATGACCTTCGCCATCATCACCCCGGCGCTGATCGTTGGTGCCTATGTCGAACGGGTGGGTTTTGGCTTTGTCCTGCTTTTCTCGGCGCTGTGGATGCTGCTGTGCTACGCGCCGGTGGTGCATTGGGTCTGGGGCGGCGGGTTTCTTGCTGACGGCGGAAGCTTCGGCGAAACCGGTGTGCGCGACTTTGCGGGCGGCATCGTGGTTCACGAAACTGCGGGCATCGCCGCGCTGATCATCGCGGTGTTCCTTGGGCCGCGCAAGAATCGCGTCACCCCGCCCCACAATCCCGGCTATGTGATGCTGGGTGCAGCAATGCTCTGGGTTGGCTGGTTTGGCTTCAATGGCGGGTCGCAATTGGCTGCAGATGGCGGTGCCGCGATGGCGCTGACGGTCACGCATATCTCGGCCGCGACTGCGTCGCTGACATGGGCGCTTTGGGAAAAGGTGAAGTTCGGCAAGGCGTCGCTTGTGGGCATGGTCACCGGTACGATTGCGGGTCTGGCGTCGATCACCCCGGCTTCGGGCTTTGTCGGCCCGATTGAGGCGCTGATCATCGGGGCCATCGCGGGTGTGCTGTGTCAGGAAGCCGTGAACCTGATCCGCAACATGCTCAAGATCGACGACACGCTGGACGTGTTCGCAGTCCACGGCGTGGGCGGCATCTTCGGCACGATCATGATCGCCGCCTTCGGAGCAGGCAGCTTTGCCGCGCAGTTGGGATCATTGGCGATTGTCGGGGTGTTCTCCGTGGTGGTGACGGTGGTTCTCGTGCTGGTGGTCAAAGCCATCACGCCGCTGCGGGTCGATGCGGAGACCGAGAATTCGGGGCTCGACATCATGGTGCACGGCGAACGGGCCTACGACCACGCCTCCTGATTTCAGCATGAACATCAAAACGGAAAGCGGGCGTCACAGCCCGCTTTTTGCGTTTCAGCTGTAAAGCTCTGCTGCGCGACGCTCAAAAGCACGGACGATGCGTTGCATGGCTTCGTAAAAGAACATGCCTGCCGCGCCCTGCAGGATGCGGTTCTTGAATTCGAAATCGACGAAGAACGTCACCTCGACACCCCCATCCACATCCTTGAACGCCCAGTTCGAATGCATGTGACGGAACGGGCCATCCAGATATTCGGTGTCGATCTTCTGTTGCTCCGGCCACAGCACCACCCGGCTGCCGAACCGTTCGCGGAACACTTTGAAGCTGATCACCAGATCCGCCAGCATTTCCTCGTGATCGCCCCGATCCTCGCGCGAGCGGATTCGCGCGGCGGCGGTCCAAGGCAGAAACCTCGGGTAATTCGCCACGTCCGCGACCAGATCGTACATCTGTTGCGCCGTGTACGGCAGGGTGCGGGTTTCGGAATGTGTGGGCATCTGCTTTTTTGTTTTGACCGTGACAGTGGCGGGGGATGTCGTATTGTGCGCGCGAAAAATCAAGGGAAACCTATGTCAAAGCGTCCATATGTCATCGACGAAATGATCTCGGCCAAGGCCATTGCCGCCCGGATCGAGGAATTGTCACACGCCATCAAGGAAGAATTCCGCGACACCAACAAGCTGGTGGTCGTCGGTCTGCTGCGCGGCAGCTTCGTGTTCATCGCTGATCTGGTGCGCGAACTGGACCTGCCGGTCGAGGTCGATTTTCTTGAGGCGTCGTCGTATGGCGATGCGATGGAATCAAGCCGCGAGGTGCGGATTCTCAAAGACCTGCGCGGCCAGATCGAAGGGCGGGATGTGCTGGTGGTCGAAGACATCGTCGACACCGGACATACGCTAAAACACGTGGTGGGGCTGCTCGAATCGCGCAATCCGGGGCGGTTGCGGACGATTGCTCTGCTCGACAAGCCGTCTCGACGCGAAGCTGATGTGGCGGCCGATTGGATCGGGTTTTCGATCCCGGATGAATTCGTGGTCGGCTATGGCATCGATTACGCACAGCGCAATCGTAACCTGCCATATATCGGGAAGGTTCGGTTTCCCGAGGCGTGAACTGGCAACATCTTTTGCGGATGGCACACTGGGCGCGCAACCCGCCCAACCCGGCGCGCGTGAAGCTTGTGTGCGCGGTGATTGCCGTTTGTCTTGTGCTGTTTGCCATAAAAAACATGGGTCGGCTGGCCAGACTGGATGTCGCTAGAGGCCGAACGCGTGCCGAACCGGGTTCTGCGCTAGCGCCCACCCGAGGCCTTTGGGACACAGAGAGCTTCGCCCGCAATCGCCGGGATGTGAGGCTGGAGCAGTTTCTCCATCGCGTCCATCAACCTTTGAAGGCGTTCGCTGCCCGCCAGATCGCGGTGGCATGCGACCCAGACCGGAACATGGAAATCCGGAGCCACGTTCTCTACACGGACAAGGTCAGGCGCGGCGTCACCAAGCAGACAAGGCAGGATTGTCTGCGCATTGCTTTTAGCGGTCATCTGCGCCAGCAGGCAAAAACTGTCGGCATTTCCGACAATCTCGGACGGATTTATTTCGCGGGTCAGCCATTGCGCCGGGCCGGATCGCTCCAAGGCTCCGGACATGCCCAGCCATCCCTGCGCCTCGCGCCGGTTGGCCTTGGCATAGACGCTGAAGCGCATCTCGGTCAGTTTGCGGCCGATCAGATCGTCAGGCAACACCATCGCCGGCCGCAAGGCTACATCCGCATGCAGCCGCGCCATGTCGAGATGCGCATTCGAGCACAGGTAGCCAAGGCGATCCGGCAGCATCCGGCGGGCCAGCGCCGGATAGATCCACGCCAGTACGGTCTGACAGAACGTGTCCGTCGAGGTGATGCGCAGCATCTTGCCGACCTGACTGGTATTGCCGTGCATCAGGGCTTCGGCCTTGCTGACATGCTGGGCCGCAAGACGCGCCGCCTCGATCACCGGGGCGCGGTTCGGGCGCAACCGATAACCACTGCGGTCCCGTTCGAACACCGGCCCTCCACAGGTCTCTTCGAAAGAAGCGATGCGGCGCAGAACGGTGGCGTGATTTACGCCAAGGACTTTGGCCGCTGCGTTCACTGACCCTGTGTCAGCGACAGCCAGAACGTACCTCAGATCATCCCAGTTCAGCTTGTGCATGTATGCCGACCCCTTTTGCAATTTCTAACAATTAATTTGTGACTTGGGCGAGGCATACTACGTCTAAGATCATTCAAATTTCAGGGAGTATGAATTGATGAAGAAACACCTCACTTTTGCTGTTGCATTCGCTGCATTGGCATGCGGAACCGCCGCTTATGCACAAAGCGACTTTTCAGCTCAGCTGAAAGCACGCCAAGGACAGTTCCGGATCATGGCGATCAACCTTGGCATCATTGGCGACATGGCGCAGGGCAAGAGCGAGTACAACGCAGAAGCCGCACAGGCCGCTGCCGACACGCTTGTCGCCGTGTCGATGATCCAGCAAGCGCCAATGTGGCCGGCCGGGTCGGACAACATGGCCATCGAAGGCACCCGCGCGCAGCCGAACATCTGGGAGCAGAACGATGACTTCCTCGCCAAATGGGGCGATTTCGGAACCGCCGCGAAAGCCATTCAGGCCGCCGCAGCGGGTGGTGTTGAAGGGCTTGGTCCTGTGATGGGGCAAGTCGGGGGCGCTTGCAAAGCCTGTCACGACACGTACCGCGCTCCGGCGAACTGATCTGTGGCGATGCGGCGTGGTTTGGGTCTAGGAGCTTTGGGGCTCGCTGCCCTTGCGGCAGCAGCGTTTTTTGTAACGGGTGCCACGCCCATCGACGACAGCCCTTTGGCCGGACGCGCCAGCGATCCGGCCAAAGGTGAAACCATTTTCATCGCCTCCGGCTGCGCGTCCTGCCACGCGGCGCCCGATGCGAAAGACGACGCCAAGCTGATCCTAGCTGGCGGACAGAGATTCGAGTCCGATTTCGGCACGTTCATCGCACCCAACATTTCACCCCATCCAGACGCCGGGATCGGAAGCTGGACGCTGGGTGAATTTGCCAGTGCCGTGAAAAAGGGCGTTTCACCCGAGGGGCAGCATTATTACCCGGCTTTCCCGTACGGATCGTATCTGCACATGGACGATCAGGATGTGGTCGATCTTTGGGCCTATTGGCAAACGCTTCCGGCTGATGCAACGCCAAGCCAACCGCATGAAGTGGGCTTTCCGTTCAACATCCGCCGGTCGGTTGGCGTGTGGAAACTGCTTTATCTGGATGACACGTGGGTGGTGCAGACAGCGGACACGCCGGAACTGGAGCGTGGGCGCTACCTGGTCGAGGCGTTGGCCCATTGCGGCGAATGCCACACCCCGCGCGATGCTCTGGGCGGCATGAACCGGGCAAATTGGCTGGGTGGTGCGCCGAACCCGACCGGGCGTGGGACGATCCCATCGCTGCGGCCCGCTGATCTGACGTGGGAGCCGACCGAAATCGCCTATTATCTGGAAACCGGGTTTACGCCCGATTTCGACAGCGCAGGTGGTCACATGGTGGCGGTGATCGAGAATTTCGCCAAACTGCCCGCCAGCGACCGCCAGGCAGTTGCGGCTTATCTGAAAGCCCTGCCCTGACCTAAGTCAGCGACCAAGATCGATCAGACCTTGGCCAGCTTTGCTTCGCGATTGGCGCGCAGGCGCGCGAAATCATCCCCGGCGTGATACGACGACCTTGTGAGCGGGGTTGCCGACACCATCAAGAAGCCTTTGCCGTAAGCGGCTTTTTCATAGCCTGCGAATTCCTCAGGGGTGACAAACCGGTCTACCGCATGGTGCTTCGGTGTCGGTTGCAGGTATTGGCCAATGGTCAGGAAATCGATGTCCGCCGCGCGCATGTCATCCATCACCTGCATCACGGACTGACGGTTTTCGCCAAGACCCACCATGATGCCCGACTTGGTAAAGATCGACGGGTCGATCTCTTTCACCCGCTGCAAGAGACGCAGGCTGTGGAAGTACCGCGCACCGGGGCGCACTTCGGGATAAAGGCCCGGCACGGTTTCAAGGTTGTGGTTGAACACGTCAGGACGCGCCGCCACGACGGTTTCCAGCGCCTCAGGTCCACATTTCAGGAAATCCGGCGTCAGAATCTCAATCGTCGTATTGGGCGACCGGTGACGGATGGCGCGGATGGTCTGGGCAAAATGCTCGGCCCCGCCATCGTCAAGATCGTCGCGATCCACCGAGGTGATGACGACGTGGTTCAGGCCGAGCTTTTGCACCGCATCCGCCACACGGCCCGGCTCGAACGCATCCAGCGTATCGGGGCGCCCTGTTGCGATGTTGCAGAATGTGCAGCCGCGGGTGCAAATCTCGCCCATGATCATCATGGTGGCGTGCCCCTGCGACCAGCATTCGCCCGCATTGGGACAGCCCGCCTCTTCGCAGACCGTGACCAGTTTGTGCTCGCGCATGATGCGACGGGTTTCGTTATACCCTTCGCCACCGGGCGCTTTTACACGAATCCAGCTGGGTTTCTTTGGCTGCGCATTGTCCGGACGATGGGCTTTTTCCGGGTGGCGCTGTTCTGGTATCTTGAGGTCGCGCAACGGTTTTTCCCCGCTAAATCAGGTTTCGCATCCTCTAACATAAAAAGAAGCAGGAGGTAGTACCAGTGTTGCATAGCTGCGTTGCAGCTTCAAATTCCCAAAAGTAACGAGTACCTCCTGCACCTTTTACTACGGCCCAACCCGAAGCTGCTTTTAGCCTTCCATGTCGCTTTCGGGATGCAGACAAGGCTTAGCCAATCAGGATCCGCTGACTGGCACGGGTGCCGGAATAGAACAGGCTCAATCGTTGCAACGCGATGCGCAGCACCACTTTGCCAGATCGGGCTGACCATCCCAGCCGTTTTTCCGTGGCTTCCAGCCCCTCGCGCAGACAGCAACAGCGCAGGACCACCTCGCTTAATCCAGGGCCCAGATCCTTGACAGCATCGAGCGTGCGGCAAACCGCTTCCGAACGACGCCGGTCTGTCATCTGGTGCGCCTTGTCGTATAGCGGTTGCAGCGCTTCTGGCCGATCCCATCCCAGCAGGTCTGATTTCGCAAAGCCCGCGATGGCAAAGTCCTCATGCAGTTGGTCACCAGCCGCAACGAATTCCGAGGTGAGAAACGGTTTTCCGTCTGCCCCCCTGCGCCGGGCAAGCACGGAGAGAGGGCTTTCAGACCCGGGGCCGCCGGGTTGGGACCGATCCCGAGACCGGCGGTCCGGTTCGGCAACCGGCAGCAAGTCCACTTGGTCGCCTGTTGCCCGCGCGGCACGGGCATCGCGGGCTGCAACAAGACGTGGCAGATAACTGCGCCCCTCATCCGTGATCCGGTATCGCTTGAGCGCCGATCCCCCGTCCTGCGCGACCCAACTGCGCAGCACAAGTGCGGCCGCCACATCCAGATCGACGGTCCCAAGAACGACCGTATCGCCTTCGCCCACGGTCTTCACGATAGCGGCGTGCTGGACGCCGTGGCGGTAGAGCATCATCGCACGGGCATGGCACAGAAGGCGCATCGCCTCGGTAACAGCATCCAATCCCGCAGGCGTCGTCTGGCCCGCAAGGGTCTCCGCCCCTTCCCGAGCCAGCGCACGGTCGACCAAGGGATCGTCCCGCAGCAATTCGAGTTTTCGCACCTGCCTCAGGATGGTGGACGGGTGGCACCCTGCTTCGCGGGCGATGTCTCGCAGAGGCCGCCCATCGACGGTATGCGCCAGATAACGGCGCGCTTCCTCGGGAAACAGTGCGGTGAGCCCCATTGCTTGTTTGACGGTTTGCAAGTCAGTCATCGAATTCCCCCATTCAGACATGCGTTTGGAATAATCCACAGATTTATCCACAAACAAAATCAATCTAAGCGTGCATTTGTTTTTGATTTGTTAACTTTTGCGCCTGCTAAAGCTTTTGTTTCCAAATGGTAAACAAATCGAAGGAGTGGCGTACGCCGTTCTTTTGATCGCGCAACACATCCTAAAGTTGTGAAATGGTTCCAGCGAAACCGCTCTCTAACTGCCAGTTAAAGGAACCGACCATGCTAGACCTGTTGTCCCAAATTTCGGCGCTACGCCGCCCTCGCTTGTTGATCCGCGCCGCGCGGATCGGTGCACAGACCTACCGCCGTGACGCGCGGCTGCCCCGGCTATTGGGATATGGGGTGACGATGCGCCTAGGTCCGACGCTTCTTAAGCTGATGGCGTTGGAAGCCGAAATGAACGAGAAACGCGAAAGCGGCGATGCCGGGTACAGCATCGCCACTCATGTCGATCTCCTGACCGCGATCATGGGGGAATCCCAGCTTCTGCGTGCTCAGACGCAGACTGCCGATCCCATGCAGATCACATAAAGGCGTCCGGCATCGACGCTTTCTTCTTGGCCACGTATTCAACCAGCGCGTCGTGGATGCCCGCATCAAGCGGCGGCTGCTGATAGGTGTCGAGTTGACGCTTCACCCGTTCGGTGGCCAAGGCCATCGTGTCGCGCGCGCCTTCCTCGGACCATGTCTCATAGGGTTTGAAGTCGAAAATCTCGGACCGCCAGAACGCGGACTTGAAATTTGCCTGCGTGTGGGCGCAGCCCAGATAGTGCCCGCCCGGCCCCACTTCGGCAATCGCACCCATGGCCTGCGAGTCTTCGTCGATGGCGACACCCTGCGCCATCTTGTGCAGAGCACCAAGCTGGTCGGCATCCATCACGAATTTCTCGAAGGACGACACCAGCCCGCCTTCCAGCCATCCGCAGGCGTGCAGCATGAAGTTGACGCCTGACAGCAGGCCCATGTTGAGGCTGTTCGCGGTCTCGTATGCGGCCTGCGCGTCGGGCAGTTTCGACCCGGTAAAGCTGCCAGCCGAGCGGTACGGCAGACCCAGACGGCGGGCCAATTGCCCGGCGCCATAGGTGATCTGGCTGGCCTCCGGTGTGCCGAAGGTCGGCGCGCCCGAGTTCATGTCGATCGAGGTTACAAACGCGCCGAAGATCACCGGCGCACCGGGGCGCACGAGCTGACTGTAGGCGATACCCGCGAGAACTTCGGCCAGAACCTGCGTCAGTGTTCCCATCACCGACACCGGTGCCATGGCACCGCCGACGATGAAGGGGCTGATGATACAGGCCTGATTGTTCTTGGCGTAAACCTCAAGCGCGCCCATCATCACGTCGTCGAAGGTCATCGGTGAGTTGATGTTGATGAGCGAGGTCATCACCGTATTTTCCTGCACGAAGTCCTTACCGAACAAAATCTCGCACATTTCGACGCTGTCCTGTGCGCGGCTGGGTTCGGTTACCGACCCCATGAACGGTTTGTCCGATAGGGTCATATGTGCCAACAGCATATCGAGGTGACGCTTGTTCACCGGAATGTCTGTAGGCTCGCAGACCGTGCCGCCCGAATGGTGCAGCCATTTGGACATGTAGCCCAGCTTCACGAATTTCTCGAAATCGGCCATCGTCGCATAGCGGCGGCCGCCTTGGGCGTCATGCACGAAGGGTGGCCCATAGACCGGGGCCAGAACCAGATTACGCCCGCCGATTTCGACGTTGCGGTTCGGATTGCGCGCATGTTGCGTGATGGTCGAGGGCGCTGTGCTGCACAGCTTGCGCGCAAGGCCACGCGGGATGCGCACACGTTCACCGGTGATTTCCGCACCCGCGTTGCGCCACAACTCCAGAGCACCGGGGTTATTGACGAAGTTCACACCGATCTCGGCCAGCACGGTTTCCGCGTTGGTTTCGATGATCTCAAGCGCTTCTTCTGTCAGGATCTCGAAATTCGGGATGTTGCGCTGGATGTACTTGGCCGTTTCGACAGAAACCGCCGTGCGCTCGGCGCGCCGTGCCGCACCGCCGCCACCGCGTGACCGTCTGCGTGTTTCTGCCTCTGCCATGATTCAACTCCGTGCGGGTTCCGTTGGGTCCGGCATTCCGCCGGTGGACACTCCATAATATGAGACCGAATGGCGTCAGGGACCGATTACGTCCTGTCCGTTGCGAAAGCGACATTCGCAGGGGTGCCGCCGGGGCAAAGCCATGCGCAAAGCCGTGCATCGGCAATATTGCCATTTTCCATGGGTCTGCCTATCAGGAGCCATGAACACACCAGAACACGACCGCCTTCTCATCATCGACTTCGGCAGCCAGGTCACGCAGCTGATTGCGCGTCGCCTGCGCGAGCTGAATGTCTATTGCGAAATTCATCCGTACCAGAACGTGACGGATGATTTCCTGACTGAATTTGCCCCAAAAGCGATCATCTTTTCCGGTGGTCCGGACAGTGTGATGCGCGAAGGCTCGCCCCGTCCACCCCGCAAAGCCTACGAGATGGGCGTGCCGATCCTTGGCATCTGTTATGGTCAGCAGGTGATGATGCAGGATCTGGGCGGCAAGGTCGAAGCGGGCGAACACGCGACCGCAGAGTTTGGCCGCGCCTATGTCACTCCGTCCGAGACCCGCAGCGACCTGCTGAGTGGATGGTTCATGGATGGCACGGGCCGGGAACAGGTATGGATGAGCCACGGCGACCATGTGTCTGAAATCGCTCCGGGTTTCGACGTTCTGGGCACCTCGCCCGGCGCACCGTTTGCGATCACCGCCGACACCGAGCGCCGGTTCTACGCGGTGCAGTTCCATCCCGAGGTGCATCACACTCCGAACGGCAAGACGCTCTATCAGAATTTCGTGCAAATGGCGGGCTTTACCGGCGACTGGACGATGGGAGCCTACCGCGAAGAGGCGATCCGCAAAATCAAGGAACAGGTGGGCGACAAACGCGTGATCTGCGGCCTGTCCGGCGGCGTCGACAGTTCAGTCGCGGCGGCGCTGCTGCATGACGCGATTGGCGACCAGCTCACTTGTGTGTTCGTCGACCACGGCCTGTTGCGTCTGAACGAGGGCGAAGAGGTTGTTGCGATGTTCCGCGATCACATGAACCTGCAAGTGATCCACGCACAGGAACAGGAGCTGTTTTTGGGTGAGCTTGATGGCGTAAGTGACCCGGAAACCAAGAGAAAGATCATTGGCCGCCTCTTTATCGACGTGTTCCAGAAATATGCGAACGAGATCGAAGGCGCAGAATTCCTCGCCCAAGGGACGCTCTACCCGGACGTGATCGAATCCGTGTCCTTCAGCGGCGGCCCTTCCGTGACGATCAAGAGCCACCACAATGTGGGTGGCCTGCCGGAAAAGATGGGACTCAAGCTGGTTGAGCCGCTTCGCGAGCTGTTCAAGGACGAGGTGCGCGAATTGGGCCGTGAACTGGGCCTGCCCGACAGCTTTATCGGTCGTCATCCCTTCCCCGGCCCCGGCCTCGCTATCCGCTGCCCCGGCGAGATCACCCGCGAAAAGCTGGAGATCCTGCGTAAAGCAGATGCGGTCTATATCGACCAGATTCGCAAGCATGGCCTGTATGACGAGATCTGGCAGGCCTTCGTCGCCATTCTGCCTGTGCGCACCGTAGGTGTGATGGGTGACGGGCGGACCTATGATTACGCCTGCGCCCTGCGCGCCGTGACCTCGGTCGATGGCATGACGGCGGATTACTATCCGTTCAGCCACGATTTCCTTGGCGAGACCGCCACGCGGATCATCAACGAGGTCAAGGGCATCAATCGCGTGACCTATGACATCACCTCGAAACCACCGGGAACAATCGAGTGGGAGTGATCCGCGCCAGTCTGATCGCTCTGGCGCTGTGTCTGCCTGCGATGGGGATGGCAGAGCCATCCTATCACCGCGTGATCGGCGTTGCGATTGATGATGTGCTCAACGTACGGTCTGAGCCGTCTGCCAGTAGCGCGGATATCGGCGATCTGGCCTATAATGCGCGCCGCATCGAAGCGTTTGAATTCGACCCGACCGGCAATTGGGCCCGCATCGCGCTCAATGAACGCGACGGCTGGGTCTCTACCCGGTTCCTGACCCGCGACGAGTTTCCTACTTTGGGCGAAACAACCCTGCCCCAAGGTTTGATCTGTGGTGGCACCGAACCCTTCTGGGCGCTTGGTCTTTACGGCACGGACTCGCGGTATTCCCACCCGGTGGACGGCGACACCGATTTCGCGTTTGATAACATCGTCACCGCCGAAGGCCGCCTTGGCAGCCCGGCGCTTGTGACGCTGGCCACGGAGGACAGCCAAGTGATCGAAGCCACGATCTCGGGCGGAACCTGTTTTGACGGGATGAGCGACCGCTCTTACGGGTGGACCATCACCATGCAGCTGATCGCACCGGGAAAACGGCGCTTTCTGTCGGGCTGCTGCCACCTGCCGCGTGACTAGATGATCTTATCGGCACCTATCGCAACAGAGCGGCAAGAATGACGCTGTCTCCCACCATCCGCGCCTGTCTCTGGATGATCGGCGCTATTGTGTCGTTTACATCCATGGCCGTTGCGGGTCGGGCGGTCAGTCTCGATCTCGATACGTTCGAGATCATGATGTACCGAAGCCTGATCGGCATGGTGATCGTCATCGCGATCGCCAGCGCCGCAGGCACCCTTCGCGAGGTGCGCGCACAAAAGCTGGGCCTGCATTTCATCCGCAATGTCAGCCACTTCGCCGGTCAGAACCTGTGGTTCTATTCAATCACCGTGATTCCTCTGGCGCAGGTCTTTGCACTGGAATTCACCTCGCCACTCTGGGTGATGCTGCTGGCCCCATTTGTCTTGGGTGAACGCCTCACAAAATCGCAGGCCATCGCGGCCGTGATCGGGTTCATCGGCATCCTGGTTGTCACACGTCCCAGCCCTGACACGTTCCACATCGGTCTGGTGACCGCTGCACTGGCGGCCATCGGCTTTGCGGGATCAGCGGTGTTCACCCGCAAACTGACCCGGACCGAGACCATAACCTGCATTCTGTTCTACCTGACCATGATGCAGGCGGTGCTTGGCCTCGGCTTTGCCGGGTTCGACGGCGACATCGCCCTGCCGACCGCCGCCAACCTGCCTTGGGTTGTTGTGATCGCTTTGGCTGGACTGGTCGCGCATTTCTGTCTGACCACGGCGCTGTCGCTGGCCCCGGCCACCATCGTGATGCCCATTGACTTCACCCGCCTGCCCGTGATCGCCGTGGTCGGAGTGCTGCTTTATGCCGAACCTCTAGACCCATTTGTCCTGATCGGAGCCATGCTCATTTTCGGTGCGAACTACTACAACATCTGGTCCTCAACCCGCGCGTAACTGGAATGTGACGCTGCGGCACAACCCATTCGCTGACGTATGGTCAAAATTGACCAAACTTTCAGCGAATGGGTACGGAATTTGCAGAGGAGAAAAAATTCTCAAGGGATGAGGGTCCAATGAAAACAGTCATGACAAGTGTCATCGCTCTTGCCGTAGCCGCCGGTGCGGCACACGCAGGCGGCATCGAGCGCTCAAACAACGATTACGGGTTTCTGTTCACACGCAACGATCAGGTTCAGTTGAGCTTTTCGCATGTGATGCCGGAACTTTCCGGTACGTACACTGCTGATCTGACCGCGCTTGGCGGTGGTGAAAGCAGCACCGGCAACATGCAGAACGACTACAGCAACTACAGCTTTGCCTATAAGAACGACCTGAACGAGAAGTTCACCTTGGGCATGTATGTCAACAATCCTTACGGCGCCGGGTCTGAGTACACTCAGGGTGTCTATGCCGGTCTGACCGCGGATTGGGACAGCGACCAGGTCGCACTGGTGGGGAAATACCGTGTCACTGATCGCGTGTCGGTCTTTGCCGGTGCGCGCTACGTCGACAGCAATGCCGAGATCACCATTCCTGACCTGCTTGTCCGCAGCGCAGTTGGAAGAAATGCTCAAGGCCTCGGCGCACAGGCGCAGGCCCTAGGTGCAGAGGCACAGGCGCTTGGTGCGCAGGCTCAAGCCGCAGGCGCTGCTGGTGATCTGGCAACCGCTCAGGCACTCGGCGCACAGGCGCAGTCCTTGGGTGCACAGGCTCAGGCATTGGGCGCACAGGCTCAGGGTCTGGGCGCTGCCGCGCAGGACTTCGGCACGTCGATGGAATACAATGCCTCCGGCAGCCGCGTCGGTGACTGGGGCGCGATCCTTGGTGTGGCCTATGAAATCCCGGATATCGCGCTGCGAGTCGCCCTGTCATGGCAGAGCGAGATCACTCACAATTTCCGCACGTCGGAAACCATTGATGGTCTTGGCATCAATACGACAAGTGGTGAAACCAAGGTGACAATGCCGCAGTCCGTTGCGCTGGACTTTCAGTCCGGTATCGCGCCTGGCACCCTGCTGTTCGGTCAGGTCAAATGGGTCGAATGGTCGAAATGGGAAGTCCGCACGCCGGAATACGAAAACGTGACCGGCGGCAACGTAACCGGCTTTGAAAGTGACAGTGTCACATGGAAACTCGGCGTCGGGCGCGCCTTCACCGAAGACCTGTCTGGCTTTGTACAGGTCACCTATGAAGCACAGAATGGCGACACCGCGTCCCGCCTGTCCCCGCGCGACGGATTCACGAGCTTTGGTGTCGGCGGTCAATACAAGATGGACAACATGACCCTGCGCGGAGGAATCGAATACGTGTGGCTCGGCGACGCGGAAGATGCGTCGGGCGTCAAATTCGAAGACAACACCGCCTTGGGTGTTGGTCTGTCTCTGACAGTCGACTTCTAAAGAGCAGCACCGGATTTAAACGGTAACGCCGTAAACAGTAGCCCTGCCGGACCGGCGTCCGGCGGGGTTTTTCTTGTCCCGACCCACAACCGTTTGACGCCCTCCCGTCGCACCGTTAATCCCAAGCGACGGGATGTGTGACATGGACGAGCGCAGATGATTTATACCTCCGCACAGGATTGGCTGAACGCGCCGAACAAGCGCGTCGTGCTGTTTGCCATGTCCGGCTTGGGCAAGACCCACATCTCGAACCTGCTGCGCGATGGTGGCGACTGGTTCCATTACTCGATCGATTACCGCATCGGCACCCGGTACATGGGCGAATACATCGCCGACAACGCCAAGCGCGAGGCGATGAAAGTGCCGTTTCTCCGCGATCTGCTGATGTCGGACTCGATCTATATCGGATCGAATATCAGCTTTCATAACCTAGCTCCTGTGTCCGCCTACCTGGGAAAGCCCGGCGATCCGGCGCGCGGCGGGATGCCCATCGACGAATACCGCAAACGGCAGGATCAGTTCCGCCGCGCCGAGATGGCAGCGCTTCTGGACACTGGTTATTTCATCGACCGCGCCATCGACCTTTATGGCTACCCGCATTTCGTCTGCGACACCGGCGGCTCGATCTGTGAATGGGTCGATCCCGAGGACCCCAATGATCCGATCATGGCCGAGCTGTCCAAACACGCGCTTCTTGTCTGGATCAAGGGCGACGCGGCGCATACTCAGGAATTGATCCGCCGCTTCGACAAGGCGCCAAAGCCGATGGCCTATCAGCCCGAATTTCTGAGCCGCGTTTGGGATCAATATCTGAATGAAAACAAAATTGAACCAGACGATGTTGATCCGAATGCATTCATCCGCTGGACCTATGCCCAGGCTCTTGCACACAGGCAACCGCGCTACCAGATGATGGCAGACCGCTGGGGGCTCACGATTGATGCCCATGACCTGATGGCCGACGCATCGCCCGCGAATTTCGACGCGTTGATCGCCCGCGCACTTGACCAGAAAAGACCGTAAGACATGCCGATAAAACTGCCCAACAACCTGCCCGCCTACGACGTGCTCAAGCGCGAAGGCGTGATGGTGATTCCCGACGAACTGGCCAGCCAACAGGACATCCGCCCGCTGCGGATCGCACTCTTGAACCTGATGCCGAAGAAAATTCAAACGGAAAACCAGTTTGCACGTCTGATTGGTGCCACGCCTTTGCAGATCGAATTCAACCTGATCCGCAGGGCCGAACATCAGACAAAGAACACAGCCGCCGAGCATATGGAAAGTTTCTACCGCCCCTTTGCCGAGGTGGCGGACAGCGGCGAAAAGTTCGACGGGTTGATCATCACCGGCGCACCGATTGAACATTTGCCCTTTGAAGAAGTGACTTACTGGGATGAGTTGATCCAGGTAATGGACTGGACCCAGACCAATGTGCATTCCACGTTCGGCGTCTGCTGGGGTGGCATGGCGATGATCAATCACTTCCATGGCGTGCCAAAGATCGACCTGCCACAAAAAGCATTCGGCTGCATCCGGCACCGCAACCTCGTCCCGGCATCGCCCTATCTGCGGGGATTTTCGGATGACATGGTGATCCCCGTCAGCCGCTGGACCGAGATTCTGCGCGACGATGTAATCGACGCGGGTCTGCCGATCCTGATCGACAGCATGGAGACCGGTCCCTGCCTTGTCGAGGACCCGTCGCACCGGGCGCTCTATGTGTTCAATCATTTCGAGTATGACAGCAACACGCTCAAGGATGAATACGACCGCGATGTGGCCGCTGGCACTCCGATCAATGTGCCTGCCAATTACTACCCCGACAACGACCCTGCCAAACCGCCGCAGAACCGTTGGCGCAGCCATGCGCATCTTCTCTATGGCAATTGGGTGTCGGAGATCTACCTGACGACTCCGTTCGACATCGAGCAGATCGGCGCATCCAGCACGGATCTGCGCAACAGGTAGGAGGCCGGTTTGGCGTTAAAAGGAATGGGCGTGCTGCTTGGATGTGCCGCCGCTTTGGTGCTGACGACGGCCTGCACGGCCACCTATCGCGAAACCAAGGCAGAAGAGCAATTTCCTCCGCTCGGCCGGTTCCTCGACGTCAATGGCACGCAGGTGCATTACGTGACCAAGGGCAGCGGCCCCGATATCGTGCTGATCCACGGTGCCAGCGGCAACCTGCGCGATTTCACCTTTTCGCTGGTGGACAAGCTGGCCGACCGCTACCGCGTAACCGCGTTTGACAGACCGGGACTGGGCTATACCGAACGGGTCAATCCCGAGGGCACAACGCTTATCGAACAAGCGACCCTTCTAGCCGACGCGTCGGATCAACTTGGTCTGCAAAAACCGATGGTTCTGGGCCAAAGCTATGGTGGTGCCGTGGCCCTGGCCTGGGCGGTGGAGCGGCCGGACAGCCTGTCTGCCTTGATCCTGCTCGCTGCCGCGTCCAACCCGTGGACCAGCGATCTGAGCCTTTTCTATAAGGTCACCTCCAGCGATCTTGGCAGCGTAACGGTGGTGCCGGCCCTGACGGCCTTTGTGCCCAACGCGCTCGTGGACAGCGCCATCGAATCCGTCTTCGCGCCGCAGAAAGAGCCCGAAGGATACGCAGACTATATCGGCGCGCCGCTGACCCTACGCCGCGACACCATGCGCGCCAACGCCATGCAACGCGCCAACCTGCTGGACGAGATCACCGCCCTGCACACCCGTTACGGCACGATCACTGTTCCGACCGAGATTCTGCATGGGGATGCAGACACCACAGTTGGCCTGTCGATCCACTCGATCCCTCTGTCGCAGCAAATCAAAGGCGCGACGCTGACTGTGCTGGAGGGCATCGGTCACATGCCGCACCATGCCGCCGAACCAGAGGTCATCGACGCGATTGATCGTGCAGCGCAACGTGCGGGTTTGCGTTAATCGCATTGACATCCCATATTCAAAGAAGAGCAGACGATAGAAAGGGGCCCGCATGGACCTTCCCTTTGATGGTGCGATCAGCACCTTTTTCAACGAAACCGCGCCGGACGACATCCGCAATGCCATCAAACGGGCTGACAAGGATGACATCATCAATCCGGATTACCCCTATTCCGAACGCATGCCGGGCAAGGCCTACGAAAAGGATCTGGCCGCGCTGCAGATCGAACTCGTGAAGATGACGACTTGGGCCAAGGAATCCGGCACCCGAATCGCCATCGTGTTCGAAGGACGGGACGCGGCAGGAAAAGGAGGCACAATCAAACGCTTCCGCGAAAATCTTAATCCTCGCGGCGCGCACGTCGTCGCGCTGTCGAAACCCTCCGAGACCGAAGCGACTCAATGGTACTTCCAGCGCTATGTCGATCATCTTCCCGCCGCAGGCGAGGTCTCGTTCTTTGACCGTAGCTGGTACAACCGGGCCGTGGTCGAACATGTCTTTGGCTTTTGCTCGCCCGAACAACGGATGCATTTCTTCCGGCAAGTGCCTGATTTCGAAAAGATGTTGGTCGATGATGGCATCAAGCTTTTCAAGATCTGGCTGAATGTCGGACGAGCCGAGCAACTGCGCCGCTTTCTCGAACGGGAAAGCGACCCGCTCAAGCAATGGAAACTGAGCTGGATTGACGTCGAAGGTCTCAAGAAATGGGAGGCCTACAGCGACGCCATCAAGGAAACCCTGACCAAGACTCATACCGATCACGCGCCTTGGACCGTTGTTCGGTCCGATGACAAACGTCGCGCCCGGCTCGAAGCCATCCGCAACGTCCTGACGCAGCTTGATTATTCCCGCAAGGACATCAAAGCGTTGGGTCAGGTCGATCCGAAAGTCTGCGGCGGACCGGACATCTGGGATGGCTAAACGCGGCTACCATCACGGCAATTTGCGGCAAGCCCTCGTTGATACAGCGCTCGAGCTGATCACCGAAAAGGGTCCGACCGGGTTTACCCTGTCGGAAGCCGCAAAACAGGCGGGGGTGACCCCGGCTGCCGTGTACCGCCATTTTGAAGGACGCGACGATCTGATCGCGGAGGCAGCGCTTCAGGGATACGAGATCTTCTCGGACGTGATGCAATATGCCTATGACAACGGCCAGCCCTCGGCGCTTGCCGCGTTCGAGGCGACGGGCCGCGCCTATCTCGCCTTTGCGCGCAAATATCCCGGCCACTATATTGCGATGTTCGAAAGCGGCATCTCGGTCAACCGCACACCCGACCTTGCCGCAGCCTCGGGCCGCGCGCGGGCTGTGCTGGAACGCGCAGCGGAAGACCTGTCGCAACACATTCCGCCCGAGAAACGCCCCCCCGCCACGATGTTCTCGGCCCATATCTGGGCGCTCAGCCATGGCGTTGTCGAACTCTTTGCCCGCAACTCACCCGGGACAAAGTCACCTTTCCCACCCGAAGAATTGCTTGAAACCGGGATCGGCGTCTATCTGCGCGGATTGGGCCTTATCGCGCCCGATCAGTGACGTGACAAACCCGCGCTGACAGACTACATCCGCCCCATGACACAAGAACTTCACATCGTCGGCGGCGGCATGGCCGGGTCCGAGGCCGCATGGCAGGCCGCAAATCGTGGCGTGCCCATCGTGATCCACGAAATGCGCCCCAAGGTCGAAACCTTCGCCCACAAGACCGGCGATCTTGGTGAGATGGTGTGCTCCAACTCCTTCCGCTCGGACGATCATGAACAGAACGCCGTGGGTCTTCTGCATTGGGAAATGCGCGAAGCGGGTGGCCTGATCATCAGCACCGCGCATGAGCACCGTCTGCCTGCGGGCGGGGCGCTGGCGGTTGACCGGGACGCCTTCAGCGCCGCCATTACCCGCCGCCTGCAGGCCCATCCAAATGTGCGCGTGAGCCACGAGGAAATCACGGAACTTCCCGGCGAGGGGCATTGGATTTTCGCCACCGGCCCGCTCACCAGTGCCACGCTAGGTCAGGCCATTCAGACCGAGACAGGCACCGACCGACTGGCCTTTTTCGACGCCATCGCGCCCATCGTCTATTTCGACAGCATCGATATGAGCAAAGCGTGGCTCCAGTCGCGCTACGACAAGGGCGAGACCGAGGAAGAACAGCGCGCCTATATCAACTGCCCGATGGACAAGGCCCGGTACGAAGCCTTCATCGACGCGCTGTTGGCCGCCGACAAGACCGAATTCCACGAGGGCGAAACAGCAGGGTATTTCGACGGCTGCCTGCCCATCGAAGTGATGGCCGAACGCGGTCGCGAAACCCTGCGCCATGGGCCAATGAAGCCAGTGGGCCTGACCAATCCGCACCAGCCCAATATTAAACCCTGGGCTGTGGTCCAGCTGCGCCGGGACAACGCTCTGGGCACACTCTACAACATCGTCGGCTTCCAGACCAAGATGAAGTATGGCGCGCAAACTGATGTTTTCAGGATGATTCCCGGACTTGAGAATGCAAGCTTCGCACGTCTGGGCGGCATCCACCGAAACACTTTCCTCAACTCTCCGACGTTGCTTGACGACCAGATGCGTCTGCGGTCAAAACCCAACATCCGCTTCGCGGGTCAGGTCACCGGCGTGGAAGGCTACGTCGAATCCGCTGCAATGGGGCTTCTGGCCGGGCGCATGGCCGCCGCCGAAATCACTGGGCAATCGATGCCGACCGTCCCACAGGACAGCGCCCATGGCGCCCTGATCCACCACATCACCGGCGGGGCCGAGGCCAAGACGTTCCAACCGATGAACGTCAATTTTGGTCTCTTCCGGCCGGTCGAAGGCCTCAAAGGTGGGCGGCGCGGACGCTCTGACCGGTACAAGGCCTATACCGACCGCGCAAAGGCCGCTTGGAGCGACTGGCTCGCGGCACAGGACCCTGCCAAAGCAGCAGAATAGTGGCCTTCACGACGCGCTTCGCCCCAAGTCCAACAGGCCAGCTCCATCTGGGCCACGCCTATTCGGCGCTGTTGGCCCATGACATGGCACGGGCGGCGCAGGGCCGGTTCCTGCTGCGGATCGAAGACACCGATACTGCGCGGTGTACCCCCGCGTTCGAGGCGCAAATCTATGATGATCTGGCTTGGCTTGGCCTGACATGGGAAACACCGGTCCTGCGCCAATCCGAAAACACGGCCGCTTATGACGCAGCGCTGGACAGGTTGGACGAGATGGGCCTGCTCTATCCCTGTCGCTGTACACGGGCTGACATCCGTCGCGCTGCCTCTGCGCCACAAGAAGGCGCACCGATGCACGGGCCGGGCGGGGTGATCTATCCTGGCACCTGCCGCAACCGTCGATGGGAAGACCGCACCGACACCGACGCGATGCGCCTGAACATGGCGCGCGCAACGGACCGCCTGTCCGACTTACCCCAATACTCCGAAACCGGCACTCACCCCGCACTACGGTTAACGCGCGCGCACCTGACCGACGTCGTCGGCGACATCGTCCTCGCCCGCCGCGACACCAAAACCGCTGCCTATCACCTGAGTGTCGTGGTCGATGACGCGGCCCAAGGCATCACCCACGTGATCCGCGGCGAAGACCTCGCAACCGCCACACCGATCCACGTGCTGCTGCAAGCGCTGCTTGGCCTGCCGACGCCGATCTACCATCACCACCGCCTGATCCGAGATGAGCATGGCAAACGCCTCGCCAAACGCGACGACGCCCGCGCCATCGCGCTCTACCGCTCTGAAGGGGCAACGCCGGATGACATCCGCGAGATGGTGGGCCTTCCCCCGGCCTGATCTTCATCTTACCAGATAAACTTCGGGGGTGTGGGGGCAGCGCCCCCGCTCCTACGCCTCGATCGGCGCCATGATCTCCGCTTCCGCACCATCCTGGACTTCGGTGTAGAAACACGACCGCCGGTTGGTGTGACAGGCGGGCCCGGTCTGGTTCACCGTCACCAACAGGCAATCCCGGTCGCAATCCACGCGCAGCGCCACCAGCTCCTGCAGATGGCCCGAGCTTTCGCCCTTGACCCAGAACGCCTGCCGCGAGCGCGACCAATAGGTGACGCGCCCGGTTGCCAGCGTCTTGGCCACCGCATCGGCATTCATCCACGCCATCATCAGCACCTCGCCCGACGCCGCATCCTGTGCAATCGCCGGGATCAGGCCCGCATCGTTATAGACCAAAGTCGCAGGATCAAAGCGCATCGGTAAAAACCTTTTTGCATCCGCCGCATGGTCCCCTATTTATGGAGGGAACGGCGAAAGGGAAAGCCATGTCCGGCGATACGGATCTGATCAAGCTTTATTCTGGCAAAATCCTCGAACTGGCGGCGGATATTCCGCATCACGCCCGGCTCGACGGGCCAGATGCATCGGTCAAGAAGCGCTCCCCGCTTTGCGGGTCGACGGTGACCGTGGACGTGACGCTGGAAAACGGCAAGGTCGCGGCCTACGGTCAAGACGTCAAGGCCTGTGCCCTGGGGCAAGCGGCCGCTTCGGTCGTGGGTGCTGCGATCATCGGCACAACGCCCGAGCAGATCACCCGCGCCCGCGACGAGTTGCGCGTCATGCTCAAGGAAGATGGCCCCACGCCCTCTGCCCCTTTCGACGGGCTCGAGGTGCTGCGCCCGGCGGTGGCGTTCAAGAACCGTCACGCGTCGATCCTTCTGACGCTGGAAGCCGCCGCCGATGCGGTGACGCAGCTGGCGGAAACCCAGTCCGCCTGAACCCATAATTTTACCAACCGATAAAAAAACCGCCGCACTTCAAAAGAAGGCGGCGGTCAGTGACGTGTTCGTTGGGGGCCATCATCGCTCTGAAGGCAGGCAACCTTCTGGGACAGGTGCATCTTTTGGGACAGGATGCGGATGAGCGATCAGGCAAAACACGCAGGCAGAAAAAGGTAACAGGTCAGACAAGAACCGGCAGATGCAACGCCGCAACCAGCATCACAACCAAAGACATCGCCCCAAGCGCATCCTGAAGAAGCGGTGCAGTGCTGTGGCCTTTGACAACGTGAAGCGAGGTTTTGATCCGGTGCATCATGGTTAAGTCCTCCTTGTTGCCTCTTTGTTCTCATATCTTTCACGACATGTAAAGAACTTTATGAGAACATTTGAGAACAAAAGTGGTTAACCCACCGAAATCAGCTGAATCGCCTGATCCTGCTTCATCAGGTAAAGCAGCGCCCGCGCCGCTTTTCCCCGCTCTGATGCGAGCCCCGGATCATCCAGCAGCAGCTTGCGCGCATCATCCTGTGCCATCGCCATGAGGCTCGCCTGCCGTTCAAGATCGGCAATCTGAAACCGGGGCAATCCTGATTGCGCCGTGCCCAGAACGTCGCCTGCCCCGCGCATCTCAAGATCAACTTCGGAAATGCGAAACCCATCTTCGGTTTCGCGCAGAGTGGTCAGTCGTTTCAGACCGGTCTCGGACAGCGGCGGCTGATAGAGCAGCAGACAGGTCGAGGCCGCCGCCCCACGCCCGACCCTACCGCGCAACTGATGCAACTGTGCCAATCCAAAGGTTTCGGCCCGCTCAATCACCATGATCGACGCGTTTGGCACGTTCACCCCCACTTCGATCACCGTGGTCGCGACCAGAACACCTGTCTGCCCTGACACGAACCGCGCCATCGCTGCGTCTTTCTCAGCAGGCGGCATCTGGCCGTGCACCAACCCGACCACACCTTCGCCCAAAGCGGCACGCAGGCGCTTGAACCGTTCCTCGGCGGCCGTGAGGTCAGACACTTCGCTTTCATCCACCAGAGGGCAGACCCAATAGGCCTGCCGTCCTTCGGCCACCGCCTGCCGCAACCGCTCGACCACGCCGTCCATCTGTTCATTGGACAAAAGCGCGGTTTTGACCGGCGTGCGACCAGGCGGCTTTTCATCAAGGATCGACACATCCATATCGCCATATTGCGCCAGCGCCAGTGACCGCGGAATCGGCGTGGCCGTCATCACCAGCACATCCACCGCCATGCCCTTGCGCCCCAGCTCCAGCCGTTGCCGCACACCAAAGCGATGCTGTTCGTCGATGATGGCCAACCGGAGATCGGCAAATTCCACATCCTTCTGAAACACCGCATGGGTGCCCACGAGGATTTGGATGTCGCCCCGCGCCAGCGCCGCCAGCTTTGCCTTGCGCTCCGATCCCTTGTCGCGCCCCGTGAGCAGTTCGAGCACCACGCCCGCATCCTCGGCCAGCGGTTGCAACCCCTCAAGGTGTTGCCGCGCAAGGATTTCCGTGGGCGCCATCATCACGCCCTGCCCGCCCGCCTCGACCGCCGTGAGCAGCGCCATGAACGCGACAAGCGTCTTGCCAGACCCCACATCGCCCTGCAGCAGCCGGTTCATCCGGTGTGGACTGGCCATGTCGTCGGTGATTTCGTCAATCGCGCGCATCTGGGCGCCCGTGGGCCGATACGGCAGCGCGGTCAGCACCTTGTGGCGCAATTTGCCATTGCCTGCGGACTCGATCCCGGGTTTTACCCGCCGGTTTGCCCGCGCCAAGGCCAGCGTCAATTGGTGCGCCATCAGCTCGTCATAGGCCAGTCGCCGCCGCGCCGGGCTGTCGAGCGAAAGCGCCCCCATGCCCTGAGGCGCATGCGCCATCTCCATCGCCGCACGCCAGCTTGGCCAGTCCTCACGCTCCATCAGGCGTGGATCGATCCATTCGGCAAGGTCGGGCGCACGCGACAGCGCGTCGGTTGCCGCTTTGACCATCGTCTTTTGTGTCAGACCGGCGGTCAGCGGATAGACCGGTTCAAACGGCAGTAGGCTGTCGGCCTCATCCGGCAGCAGCACGTGATCGGGATGCACCATCTGCGCCATGCCATCGAAGAACTCGACCTTGCCCGACACGATCCGCCGCGCGCCAAAGGGCAGGATCTTCGCTACGTAATCACCGCGCGCGTGGAAGAACACGATCTGAAAGGCGATCTGCGAATCCTCGACCGTCACGCGATAGGCCCCGCCCTTGTTGCGCGGGGGGCGGTGCGCACCGATCTGCACCTCGACGGTCAGAGTGGCGGGCAGGTCAGCACCCTGCACCGTATCCCGCAGTCGCCGATCCACCACCGAATGCGGCAGTGAGTAAAGAAGGTCGCGCGGCACCTCGATGCCGATATGGCCCAACGTATCAGCGGTCTTCGGGCCAACGCCCTTGAGCCCGCTCAGATCGCCGAACAGCGGAAACAGGATTTCCGGCCGGCCACTCATGCGCGCTCGATCAGGCCGAACCAGCCGTCTTCGTCGATGATCTCGACACCCAACTCCCGCGCCTTGGTCTCTTTTGATCCGGCCCCCGGCCCTGCGACCAGCAGGTCGGTCTTGGCTGACACCGACCCAGACACCTTGGCCCCCAGCGATTCCGCCCGCGCCTTGGCCTCGGCCCGGGTCATGCGTTCCAGCGTGCCGGTGAAGACGACGGTTTTGCCTGCAACAGGGCTGCCTTCGGTGCGGGGGCGTTCCGCCTCTTGCACGGTCAGGTGCGCCACCAGCCGGTCGATGGACGCGCGTTCAGCCTCTTGTGCAAAGCTGTTGACCAATGAGTTGGCGACGACCGTGCCAATGCCGTCGATGCCGATCAGCCCGGCCCAAGCCTCACCCTCCGGGTCGTGCGCGGCGTCGATGGCTGACTGGAATGCATCCCAGGTGCCATAGGAGCGGGCAAGCAGGTTCGCGACCACTTCGCCCACATGCCGGATGCCGAGGGAAAAGATGAGCCGTCCCAAGGGAATGCTGCGCTTTTCGTCAATGGCATCAAAGAGGTTTTGCGCCGATTTCTCGCCCCAGCCCTCGCGGTTCTTGAGCTGTTGCAGCCCACTGCCGTAGCGGTCTTTCAGGGTGAAAATGTCGGCGGGTTCCTTGATCCAACCGTCGCCATAGAACTGTTCTACCTGTTTCGCGCCGAGACCTTCGATGTCAAAGGCCGCGCGTGACACGAAATGCTTGAGCTTTTCCACCGCCTGCGCGGGGCAGATCAGACCACCGCTGCACCGTCTGACCGCATCGCCTTCTTCGCGGATCGCCTCGGATCCGCATTCGGGGCAAAGTTTCGGAAATTCATAGGGTTGCGCTCCCTCTGGCCGTTTTTCAAGGTCCACATCCGCCACTTTCGGGATCACGTCACCGGCGCGGTAGACCTGAACCCAGTCGCCAACGCGGATGTCCTTGCCGCCGCGGATCGGCGCGCCGTTGGCGTCGCGGCCCGCGATGTAATCTTCGTTGTGTAGGGTGGCGTTCGACACCACGACCCCGCCCACTGTGACGGGCGTCAACCGCGCCACCGGGCTCAGCGCACCGGTGCGACCGACCTGTATGTCGATGGCCTCCAACCGGGTCCAGGCGAGTTCTGCGGGGAATTTATGCGCAATCGCCCAGCGGGGCGTGGTGGAGCGGAAACCGAGGCGAGACTGGTAACCGAGGTCATCCACCTTGTAGACCACGCCATCGATGTCATAGCCCAGAGTGGCGCGCTGTTCCTCAATGCTTTTGTAATGGGCGATCATGTCCTCCGGGCCGTCACACCGTCGGGTCAGCGGGTTGGTCTGGAAGCCCAACTCTTGCAAGCGTCGGATCGCGCTGGTCTGCGTATCGGCCAAGGGTGCGCTCAGAGCACCCCAGGAATAGGCGAAGAACCGCAGCGGGCGATCCTTGGTGATGCTGGCGTCCAGTTGCCGCAGCGATCCGGCGGCGGCGTTGCGCGGGTTGGCAAAGGTCTTGGCGCCTTTCGCGGTCTGCCGTTCATTCAGGTCCGCGAAATCGGCGTGGCTCATATAAACCTCGCCACGCACTTCGAGCACCTCCGGCGCGCCGATCAGCGTTTCGGGAATGTCGTCGATGGTACGGGCATTGGCGGTGACGTTTTCGCCCGTGGCACCGTCGCCCCGCGTGGCCGCCTGCACCAGCTTACCGTTTTCGTATCTTATCGACAGCGAAAGCCCATCGATCTTGGGTTCCGCGGTGTAGGTCAGCGGATCCGTGTCCGAGAGCCCCAGATAGCGCCGGATGCTTTGATCAAAGCTCACGATGTCCGCGTCCTCGAACGCGTTGGAAAGCGACATCATCCGCACTTCGTGGCGGACTTTGGCAAAGCCGTCTGCCACCGGTGCCCCCACCTGTTCGCTGGGGCTGTCGGCGCGTTTCAGGGCCGGAAAGCGCGCTTCGATCTCGGCATTGCGGCGCTTCAGGCGGTCGTAGTCTGCGTCCGACATCTCGGGCGCGTCGTCGGTGTGATAGGCGGTGTTCGCCTCGGCAAGAAGGGTCGCCAAACGCTCAAGCTCGGCTTTCGCGTCCAACTCTGTCAGGTCTTTGACCGCGATGTCCTGCTCTGCCATATGCCCCCCTCGGCCCTGATCTTGAACAGAGTGATAGGCCCGGGGGTGCACAGCGTCCAGATTTGAAACGACGATTGATCGGCGCGGGTATCGCCTAAACGCTATGACTTGCCGGAAAGTCGCTGCGCAAAACATCAGCCTTTCCGGTCACATGTGCATCAGGCACCGATCGCGATACGCCCATCCGCTTCAACCTCGGGATCGCGAAGCACATAGCCCCTGCCCCAGACGGTTTCGATGTGGCTGCCATCGCCCGTCGCCTCGGACAGTTTCTTGCGCAGCTTGCAGATGAACACATCAATGATCTTGAGTTCCGGTTCGTCCATGCCGCCATAGAGATGGTTCAGGAACATTTCCTTGGTCAGCGTCGTCCCCTTGCGCAGGCTGAGCAGTTCGAGCATCTGATACTCCTTGCCCGTCAGATGCACGGTATTTCCCTCAACCTGTACGGTTTTTGCGTCGAGATTGACCTCGACCTTGCCGGTGCGGATGACGGACTGGGAATGGCCCTTGGAACGCCGGATGATCGCGTGAATCCGTGCCACCAGTTCCTCGCGGTGGAAGGGTTTGGTCAGGTAATCATCGGCGCCAAAGCCAAAACCCTTGATCTTGTCTTCGCCGGCATCGTTGCCCGACAGGATCAGGATCGGCGTTTCGATCCGCGCGAGCCGCAACTGGCGCAGCACATCAAAGCCATTCATGTCCGGCAGGTTCAGGTCGAGCAGGATCAAGTCATAGTCATAGAGCTTGGCCAGATCGATGCCTTCTTCCCCGAGATCGGTGGAATAGACGTTCAGATTGGCGTTGCCCAGCATCAATTCAATGCTCTTCGACGTTGTTGGGTCGTCTTCGACCAAGAGTACGCGCATCGAGTTTCTCCGCAATGTCAGCGTCCGGCACGCATACTCTGACCGGAAAAAGTTAACCTTAGGTTAGCATGAAGACATGATTCAAAACAACTTAAGATTGAATTAACCTCGCGCACTCACCTGAAACGTTGAACGGCCGTTGCCTTGAGCGCATCGCGGCCATGCAGAAGGGCGGCCGCAATCCATGCATCCAGTTCTTCTTCGCTGAGGTCGTACCGCGACAGCGATTCGTTGCGCGAGATCAGCTGATGTACCACCGCATCGACGACAATCGCCTTTCGCGACGCCACCCAACGGTAAGTATTCGGCGGTGGCAGATCGGCACGCGACAGAATGGTGCCGTCGGCGCGCGTTACGGTACGCGGACCATTCGCTTTTCTAAGATACATGTTCCGGCCCTTTCCAAGCCAATTCTTCCTGCTTTGGCGGCACTTTTGCCCGCGCAGCCTTAATGTGACGTGAAGCCATGGGTTGAGAGTATCTTGGATTTACCTATATTTCGCCGGATCAGCCTGACCGTACTGGAGACCTTCCAATGGCCCTTGATGCGCCAAAGCTCAATTCGCTTGGATTCGCCAAGCCACCATCGGAAACGCGTGTCGTCGTCGCGATGTCGGGCGGTGTCGACAGTTCAGTCGTCGCAGCCCAGCTGGCCGAGGAAGGTTACGACGTCATTGGCGTCACCCTGCAACTTTATGATCACGGCGCGGCTTTGGCCAAGAAGGGCGCGTGCTGTGCCGGGCTCGATATTCATGATGCCCGTCGCGTGGCCGAAGATATGGGCTTTCCACATTACGTGTTGGACTATGAAAACATCTTCAAGGATGCGGTGATCGACGAATTCGCCGACAGCTACCTGGCGGGCGCCACACCCGTGCCCTGCATCCGCTGCAACGAACGGGTGAAGTTCAAGGACCTGCTTGAAACCGCCAAGGACCTTGACGCGGATTGCATGGCGACCGGCCATTACATCCAACGCAAGACCGGCGCGCATGGCCCGGAACTCCATCGCGCGACGGATGCGAACCGGGATCAGAGCTATTTCCTGTTCTCGACCACGACCGAACAGCTGGATTACCTGCGCTTTCCTTTGGGCCACCTGCCCTCCAAGGACGCGACCCGTGAACTGGCGGCGCGGTACGGCTTGCAGGTGGCGGACAAGCCCGACAGCCAGGACATCTGCTTCGTGCCGAACGGCAACTACGCGAGCGTGATCGAAAAACTGCGTCCGGGAGCTGCGGAGCCGGGTGAGATCGTGCATGCGGATGGCCGGGTTCTGGGCACGCATAACGGCGTGATCCATTACACGATCGGGCAGCGACGGGGTCTCGGCATCGGGGGGCTGGAAGAGCCGCTTTATGTGGTCAAGCTGGACGTGGACACCAAGCAGGTGATCGTCGGCCCAAAAGAACTGCTGTCCACTCGCACCATTCCGGTGCGCGAGATCAACTGGCTGGGCGATGCGCCGCTCACCAGCCAGACCGAATGGCATGTCTCGGTCAAGGTCCGCTCCACCCGCCCCCCGCGTGAGGCGATCATCCGCCCGTTGTCGGACACCACCGCCGAGGTCGAATTGATCACCCCGGAAGAAGGCGTGTCTCCGGGTCAGGCCTGCGTGTTCTACCAAACCGAAGGCAGCCGCATCCTAGGCGGTGGCTGGATCTGGCGCGGCTAAGCGGCGCCTTTCCTAGTCATCCATGAAGCACTTGTAGCTGCCCCACTGCCCGAGCGCGGTCATGCCAGCGGTATAGATGTCCACGATCTCGGAGTTTTGGCCGAAGACAAAGCGAATAGCGCCAAGCGTGCCTGCGAGGCAAAACGGCTTATCTGCCGCGCCTTCCATAAACTGTTTCCAGGTGGCGTCCACGATGGCCGAATTGCCACTGTTGCCGTTGTTCACAATCGTGAAATAGTGGTCACTGCCTCCGGCCGGTTTGACCATTATCGTCTTCGCGTTTTCTCCTTGAGCCGCGAGGTACTGCGTGACCTCGTCGGCTGCTACGAAGCAAAGGCCACGCAGGTCGGAATTGTCGAAATTCATCCGTGCGTAATCACTGCCCTGTCCTCGGCCCAAAGCCTGATCTAATCGGCTTTTTGCGCAACGCACCAGACCAAGACCGACCTGATCCGTGATTTTGGTTGATGGGACAGCGGGCGGACGCGCGACGGCCGGCTGAAAACCACGCCACACCTTGTATTGTGTCGATGTGGCAAGCGTGCTGGGCATAAATGACCTCCGATACATAGAGCCGGTGATGACTTGCCAAAGCAGTAAGAAAAGAAGCATTCGGCAACGTCTTGGCAAGTTGAAGTTTACCTTACGTTAACCATCCAATAACTGCCGGTCGAGTCCGAAAAGTCGAACGCAGGCGTTGCCTCTTTTGGTTGATTGAACAACAGTTGCTGCACGTAAGATGTCTGGCGACCAAATGTGAACACCTCTGGCGACACACATATCATCTGTATCCTGCCCAAGCTCGGAGCCAGCGTGGGCGGTGGAAAGATCAACGCCGTTTTCACGCGAATGAATCTGCTTGCGGATCGGGAAGCGACGCAGGTCACGCTCTTGAACCTGCAACATGGGTGCAATCAGGCCATCGCGTTCGCCGAGCTGGTCCGCGCAGGGATCGTGGACGCAAGGATCGCACACCGGTCGATCTACGAACTCTGCGCGCCGAAAGGTGTCGAACCACCAGCACGCCCGACCCTTCCCAACTGGGACGATGCCAAGACATCGAACGGAACGAAAGACCGCACCGTCTATCTGCGCGATGGAGTCCCTGTCATGCGGGACAGCGTAGAGCACACACCTGCCGGAGTGATGATCACCCGGCATCTACTGGACACTCCCGGTCGCAACCTGCGCCTGAAATACATTGATAACCGCTTGATCGAAAGCCGTGAAGCGTTTGGCGACGGGTTGGTCGACAAGGTGGTTTTTGTCGATGGGCATCCACGGTGCCGCACCCGGCGCGAGAGCGGGGCCTTGGTCGAGATCGAGGATTATGCGTTGGGACGGGTTTTCAAGGATGATGTCGCGCACCAGCGGATGCTTGCGTTGCGGCATTTCCCGGAAGACGCCATCGTGTTTATCGACGGCATCACCTCGGCCTACCTGTCGCGCCCGATCCCGGCCCGCAAGGTACTGTTCCTTCACGCCGACCACCGCAGCAGTTCGGGCAAGGTGGTGCCCCGGTCACGCGGGCTGATCGAGGCGTTCGACGGCGATGCGATCATCACGGCGACACGGGTACACAAGGAACGGCTGGAGGCCGAGGTTGCCCACAAAGCGCCCATTCGCGTGATCCCGCACTACACGGATGTTGTCGAAATACCGAACACGACACGCAAGGACATCTGCACCGTCTCGCGCCTCGAACTGACCGGCAAACCGATCCATCAGTGTATCGAGGCCTTTGTGCGGGTGATGCACCTGATCCCCGGCACAAATTATCTGATTTATGGTTCAGGTCAGGGCGCGGCGCGGCTGCAGCAGTTGATCGATCACCACGAGTGCGGCGACCGGGTGATCCTGATGGGACACACGGCCAATGCCGCCGACGTGTTCAGCCGAAGCCTCTTTTCCCTTGCACCGACAATAACCGAAGGTTTCGGACTCGCGCTGCTTGAAGCCCTCACCTGCAACTGTCCCGTCATCACTTACGACGTGGATTACGGGCCACGGGAGTTGATCAATCCGGGTGAAAACGGCGAACTGCTGCAACCGGGAGACATCGACGCCATCGCAGCGGCCATTCTGAAGGTCCACGGCGACCGCGAGCGCTACGCAGCAGGCTGCGCCGCCTCGGTCGAGCAATATTCCTTTGACCGCTACAAGGATCGCTACCACCGGCTGATCGACGACCTCGTGGCGAACCGGTTCTATTTCGACCTGTCCGCACGCGATCTCAAGGCAGAGGCGCTGCGCGCGCTTGAAAAAGCGCCCGCGCAACATCGCGACAGGTTGCTGGACCTCTACATCAACCAATGCCATCTGAGCCGGGATCTGGGTGGTATGTATGACGGATTCCAGCAAAAGATCGCCCTTCATCCCAAGGACCAACGCCCCATTGTGCGCTGCATCTGGCTCAGCCGCCGGCTGGGCCGTTTGACGGAATGCCGCGCTCATCTGGCGCTGTTTGCACAGCGCTTTCCCGGCTCGCACGCGGATTTCGTGGCGCGCTACCCCGATTTCCTGGAACTGGCGGATGCGGTGGACGGTCTGGCCTGAGCGGCCTCAGAGGTTGCACTTGTCCCGCATGAAGGCGAGCGCGACCGACAGCCCATCGGGCGCGATGCCATGGGCGGTGCCCTTCATGATATGGGCATAGACCTCTTCCCAACCGGCGTTCTGCAAGGCTTCGGCCGCTTCCGGCAAGGATTGCGGCGGCACCACGTCGTCCTGATCGCCATGGATCAGCAACACCGGCGGGCGGCTGATCACCTCGTCGGCCAAGAGATCGGGCGCCAGCAACCGTCCCGAAAACGCGACCACACCTGCCACCGCGTCTTCGCGGCGGGGCGCGACATGCAGGGACATCATGGTGCCCTGGCTGAAGCCGAACAGCACCACCTGTTCCGGCATCAGATCCTCGTCCACCATCAGCGCATCGAGAAACGCGTTCAGGTCATCGACCGCGCGCGCCATGCCCGCCATCGATTCTTCCTCAGAAGAGCCATCGATCCAGGGGATCGGGAACCACTGAAATCCGAACGGTGCCCCGGCGCAGGCTTCGGGCGCGTCGGGCGCCACAAACAGCGTGTCCGGCAGGTGTTCGCCCAACGGATCGGCCAGCCCCAACAGATCGGCCCCATTGGCCCCGTAACCATGCAGAAACACCACCGCAGAGCGGGTTTCACCGGATAGCGGTTCCTTGCGTTCGGCGTTCAACACCCGTGTCATGCGATCCCCTCTCGGTCTTTTGCCACATGGTAGTAGGCCCAGAGCGCCCGCGCCGCAACCGATCTCCATTGGCTCCACGCCTCGGCCATCTGGCGCAGCGGTTTTTCCTTGGGTCGCTCGGGCAGATCGAACAAAACGCGGGCACTTTCCTGCAGCGCGAGGTCACCTGGCGCAAACACGTCAGCCCGTCCGAGTGAGAACATCGCATAGATCTCAGCCGTCCAGACACCGATCCCGGTGACGGCGGTCAATGCCTTGATGACCTCGTCATTCCGGGCCTGTCGCAAGGCGTCATAGTCGATCCCCGCTTCGGCCAGCGCACAGGCATAGCGCGCCTTCTGTCGGCTCAGGCCCAGCTCACGCAAACCGTCCTGATCATACTGCAACACCGCCTCGGGCGTGACCGCCCCCGCCTCCTCCAGCTTGGCCCATATCGCTCGGGCAGACGCGACGCTGACCTGTTGGCTGACAATGGCGCTCAGGAGTTGGCCAAACCCGTCCGGCCTGCGGCGCAGGGGCAACGGCCCAGTCAACTCCAGCGCAGCCGCAAAGCGCGGCTCAGCCTTGGCCAGCCAGTCTGCACCTTCTGCCACGCAGGCCTCCGTTTCGATCAGGCGTCCAAACACAGCCGTGTCTCCAACCAGTCCATGGCCTCAGCGACCGACTGAACCACCGGCCCCGCAGCCCCCCGAGGCCGCCCCACCATGTAGACCGGCACACCAAGTGCCCGCGCCGCCGCGATCTTGGGCCAGCCCCCCGGCCCTCCTGCATTGCGGGTCAGCACGGCGTCGATCCGAAACCTGCGCATCAGCGCTATTTCCTGAGCCACTGTAAACGGCGCGGTTCCGTGCAGGTAGCGGCCATAAGGCAAGGGAAACGCGTCGTCGTGATCGGTCAATTGGCGGACATAGAGGTACGCATGACGTAGCGCGCGCAGGTCAGGCAGCGCTTGTCGGCCAAGGGTCACAAGAACCCGCGATCCCGCTGGAATACGACTTGCGGCGTCGCGTGCCGACCTCAGAATGATCCACTGGTCGCGCGATGTCGGTCGCCATTCGGGCCGGGCCAATGTCAGGCTATGCACACCTGTCTGTGCCGCAACCCGTGCGCCAAGTTTCAAAGACGCAACGTCGCAAGGATGCGGGGCAAGAACCAAGGCATCGGCTGTTCGGGAAAATTCTGTCAGCAGCGCATGATCCGACGCACCCTGCCCGGTCACACGATCCCGCGCAGGCAGCCACAAGCGCGCCCTTTCGCCCACGCGCATCGCTAGATCGCGCGCTTCGGCCGATCCGCCAAGGATCACCACCTGCCCGTGACGGGCGGAATTGGAGCCGTCAAATTCCCTCATCCGCCAACGATTACAAAACCGCTGGGCAAAGCGCCACGGTTGCACGCACACACTTGCAGGAAATTGAATTTGGACCTACGGCTGCTGTCATGAGCACAGTTGACCACGCCTCCCCCGACACCACCACAGAAAACCGCCGCGCGAAGCGCAACGTGTTTGTTCTGGTCCTGGCGCAAGCCATACTCGGCGCGCAGATGCCTATTCTGTTCACTGTGGGCGGTCTCGCGGGGCAATCTCTGGCGTCGAACATCTGTTTCGCCACTTTGCCGATTTCGCTCATCGTTCTGGGCTCGATGACGACTGCCACGCCGATTTCCGCTTTCATGCAGAAATATGGCCGCCGCGCCGGGTTTGCCGTGGGCGCGCTGGGCGGTGCCTTGGGCGGTGCCATCGGGGCATACGGGCTTTATATCGCGTCTTTCCCGGTGTTCCTCTTGGGCAGTTTCCTGACCGGTATTTATATGTCCGCGCAGGGGTTCTATCGCTTTGCTGCTGCCGACACCGCCACCGATGAGTTCCGCCCCAAGGCGATTTCATACGTGATGGCCGGTGGTTTGGCCGCAGCGATTATTGGGCCACAATTGGTCAAGGCGACAGCGGATTGGTACGTCGTGCCTTTCCTCGGCACATATTTCGCGGTGATCGTGCTGAACGTGATCGGGTCGACCCTGTTCCTGTTCCTAGACATTCCCAAGCCGAAAGCCCCCCATGCCGACGATCCCAAGGGGCGCACACGGCTTGAGCTGCTCAAGACCCCGCGCATCGCCGTCGCCATCATCTGCGCGATGGTCACATATGCGCTGATGAACCTTGTCATGACCTCGACCCCTCTGGCCGTGGTCGGGTGCGGCTACACCGCAAACAATGCCGCTGACATCGTATCGGCGCACGTTCTGGCGATGTTCATACCGTCGTTTTTCACCGGACACCTGATCGTGCGCTTCGGCGTGGAAAAGATCGTCGCCACGGGGCTGGTCATCCTGGCTGCTGCGGGGGCAGTCGCGCTGCACGGCGTCGAAATCGAGAATTTCTACATCGCATTGATCCTGTTGGGCTTTGGCTGGAACTTCGGCTTCATCGGCGCGACCGCGATGCTGACCGCGGCCCACGCGCCGCATGAGCGCGGTCGTGTGCAGGGTATGAACGACGTTCTGGTCTTCGGCGGTGTGACCATGGCCTCGCTCGCGTCGGGCGGATTGCTGAACTGTTCGGGAGGCACCCCGGTCGAAGGTTGGAGCGCCGTGAACATGGCGATGGCGCCGTTCCTGATGCTCGCGGGTGGGTCGCTGATCTGGCTGATGTTCCAATCCAAAGAGCGGACGGTCTAAGCATCCCGTCGGGCTTAAGATGTTCTTCAGAATTTAGGGTCAGAATGCCCGGCACCTTCCACCAGAACGGTGCCTGCCATGCTTCGATCTTTGATCCTCGCCCTGCCGCTACTCGCTGCCTGTCAGCACTACGACAAAGCCGCGCATTTCGCCGCCGGTGCGGCGGTGTCCCATATCGTGACACAGGAAACCGGAAACCCGACCGCAGGCTGCATGGCCGCAATCGGAATCGGCGTTCTCAAGGAACTGGTCGACGATGTGGCGGAGCCTGCCGATATTCTGGCCACCGGACTGGGATGCAGCGTGACCTTGGCGTTCTGACCTACCAGCGCCCGGTTGCAGCGCACCACACCAAGCGCAGTTTCTTGTACGCTTCGGCCATGCCAAGCGTACCGTTCGCCACCCGGCGGGGATCGGATTTGGCTTGTTTGAGGAGTGGCCCTGCCTGCCATGCGGCCAAGGTGATCGGCCGAGCCTCTGCTTTTATGCCAACGCGGGCTTTCCGGGATTTTACCAAACGGTCAAATCCTTGCTGGGCAAGGTCGCGCACCGCCTCCGGTCGCCCATCCACCAAGGGCCTGCGCCCCTGCCGTTCCAGTTCCGGCACCGCGCGCAGGAATTGCGCAAGACCGCTGGCATAGCCAAGGTCGGTCAGCATGTCGGGCATGGTGCCACTCAGGCTTTGCGACGCGGCGCGCAGGAGGGAGGCTGCGGTGTCTTCGATATATTTTGAAAATGCCGCCTCATCTTCAAACGGATCGCGATAAACGTCCCAGAGCCGCGCCTGAACCGCCTTCTGTAATTCCCGCGAGGCAGGTTCATCCAAAACATGGGCAAGGGAAGTCACCACCTCATGCCGCCGCACCAGCCCGCCGCTGGCGATCTCTTCCAGCGCATCGGTCCACCATTGCAGGCGCATCTCGGCGATGATCGCCTCTTTCGTCACCCAAGGCGCGCGGGACACCTCGACATTGAAAGCGTATATAGGAAACAACACCTTACGGACCGCAACTGGTGCAGCCATCGTCGCGGCGAACCGATCCGGATCGCCTTTTTCAACCAGTTGCGCGCAGGCGATCAGATCGGCGTCAAAGCTCATGCCGGGCGCACATCCCGCACCAGTTTCCAGCGCACGGCATCCAAGAGCGCCTCGAACGACGCGTCGATAATGTTGGCGCTGACGCCCACGGTGGACCAGCGCCGCCCCTGCCCGTCTTCGCTGTCGATGATGACGCGGGTTACGGCCTCGGTCCCGCCTTGGGTGATGCGCACTTTGAAATCCACCAGACGCATATCGTCGATCATCGCCTGATACGGGCCCAGATCCTTGGCCAGCGCCTTGGACAGCGCGTTCACCGGACCACGGTCATTGCCCAGCTCGTCCATCGACTCGCTGACCGACAGTTTCTTTTCGCCGTCCACTTTCACGACAACCACCGCTTCGGAATGCGAGATCATCTTGTTGTACTTGTTCTTCCGCCGCTCCACAGTCACGCGGTAGCGTTTGACCTCGAAGAACTCGGGCAGCATGCCCAATTCATCCCGCGCGAGCAGCTCGAAACTCGCCTGTGCGGTGTCGTAGGAGTAGCCTTCCGCCTCGCGCATCTTGATCCGGTCGAGGATGCGGGCCATGGCCGGGTCCTTGTCCGGCACCTCGATCCCGGCTTCCGCGAGGCGGCGGCGCAGGTTCGACTGACCCGCCTGATTGGACATCGGGATCACCCGTCGATTGCCCACCAAGCCTGGGTCAATATGTTCGTAGGTCGTCGGGTCCTTGAGGATCGCGCTGGCATGCAGCCCCGCCTTGTGGGCAAAAGCGGACGATCCGACATAGGCGGATTGCTTGAGCGGCACGCGGTTGAGGATTTCGTCCAGCATCCGGCTGATCCGCGTCATGCCTTCGAGCGCCTCCAACGTAACACCTGTCTGGAAGGTGCTGGCGTAGGGTTCCTTGAGCAGCAGCGTCGGGATCAGCGACGTGAGGTTGGCATTGCCGCAGCGTTCGCCAAGACCGTTCAGCGTGCCCTGAATCTGCCGCGCACCTGCGTCTACTGCGGCAAGCGTTGTGGCCACGGCCATTTCTGTGTCGTTGTGGGTGTGGATGCCCACATGAGAGCCGGGGATGCCGGAGGCGATGACCGCTTCGGTGATCCGGCCCACTTCGCTGGGCAGCGCGCCGCCATTTGTGTCACAGAGCACGATCCAGCGCGCGCCCGCGTCATATGCGGCGTGCAGGCAGGTCAGAGCGTAATCGGGATTGGCCTTGTAGCCGTCGAAGAAATGTTCTGCGTCGAACAGCGCCTCGCGTTTCTGCGACACGATATGCGCAACCGAGGCGCGGATGTTTTCGACGTTTTCCTCAAGCGTGATGCCAAGGGCTGCGGTGACGTGGAAGTCATGGGTTTTACCCACAAGGCAGACGGATTTGGTACCCGCGTTCATGACCGCCGCCAGAACATCGTCATTCTCGGCCGAGCGGCCCGCGCGTTTGGTCATCCCAAAAGCGGTGACGGTGGCTTTCGTGTGGCCGACCTCTTCGAAGAACGCGGAATCCGTGGGGTTCGCCCCCGGCCAGCCGCCTTCGATATAGTCGATGCCAAGCGCGTCGAGCGCCTCGACGATGCGGTGTTTCTCGGGGGTCGAGAACTGCACACCCTGCGTCTGCTGGCCGTCGCGGAGGGTCGTGTCGTAGAGGGTCAGGCGGGTTTTGGTCATGGGATTATCCGGCGGAATTTCGGCGGGAATGCCGGGCTGAAGCCCGGCCTACGGAGGTACTAAGCGCAACGGGCAGCCCCCGGCCGCGGGCGGGGGAGAAGCCCCCGCCAGTCAAACCGCAGGTTTGCCTTCGGCAAAACGGGGCGGTCGGGGGCTGCCCGGCGTGCCGCTGGGCGCAGGGGGTCGAGCGGAGGGACATTACAAGCGCTCCAGCTTTGCCGCGTCGAAACCCGTTCCCGGGACCAATTCGACACCAGCCTTGGACATGCGCACTTCGACACCGGCCTCGGTCAGCGCGGTTTTCATCGCATCAACAGCGGAGAAGTCTTTGGTTTGCATCGCGGTTTCTCGCAGAGACGCAAGGCGATCCGCGTAAGTGGACAGATCAACACTTACAGTGTCCCAGCCGCCAAGGTCACCTGTCAGAAGCCCGACCATCTGCGCACCTGCCAACAGGCCGGCTGCATCGCCTTCCCCGGCAAGCTTGTGCAACACCGAAATCACACCAGCCGTGTTGAGATCATCGGACAGTGCCTCAACAACCTCGAAAGGCACCTCAGCCGGTTCAACGCCGTCCGTCAGCGCCCGCCACTTGCGCAGCGTTGCCTCTGCCTCTTCCCGCTTCTTCTCGGTCCAATCCATCGGCTTGCGATAATGCGTCGAGAGGAAGACGAACCGGATCACCTCGCCCGGTACGCCCTGATCCAGCAAATCCCGCACGGTGAAGAAATTGCCCAGAGACTTGGACATCTTCTTGCCCTCAACCTGCAACATCTCGTTGTGCAGCCAGTAGCGCGCAAAGCCGTGGCCCGCGCATTTCCTCTGCGCGATCTCGTTCTCGTGGTGAGGAAACATCAGGTCGTTGCCGCCGCCGTGGATGTCGAACGTGTCGCCCAGCAACTCGTTCGCCATGGCCGAGCATTCGATGTGCCAGCCGGGGCGGCCCCGGCCCCATGGGCTGTCCCATCCGGGCAGATCATCGGTCGATGGTTTCCAGAGCACGAAATCCATCGGGTTGCGCTTGTAGGGCGCCACTTCGACCCGTGCTCCGGCGATCATGTCATCGACAGAGCGGCCCGACAGTTTGCCATAGCCTTCGGGCCAGCTATCGACCGCAAAGAGCGCATGACCTTCGGCGGCATAGGCATGCCCCTTGGCGATCAGGTCTTCGATGAATGCAATCATCTGGTCGATATATTGCGTCGCGCGGGGTTCATGATCCGGGCGCAAGGCACCAAGCGCGTCCATGTCGGCGTGATACCAACTGATCGTCTCGTCCGAGCGTTCACGGATCAGCGCCTCTAGCGTTCCTTCAGCCCCGGCCTCACGGCGCTTCTGCGCCGTTTCGTTGATCCGGTCATCCACGTCGGTGAAATTCCGCACATAGGTCACGTGATCCGCGCCGTAGACATGGCGCAGCAGCCTGTAGAGCACGTCGAACACGATCACCGGGCGCGCGTTGCCAAGATGCGCGCGGTCATAAACGGTGGGCCCGCAGACATACATCCGCACGTTTTGCGGATCGAGAGGGGTGAATTCCTCTTTCTTGCGGGTGGCGGTGTTGGTCAGCCAGATGGTCATGGATGCTCCTCGCGGGCCGGGTTCGCGGCGGGAGTAGCAACTTCACTTCGATATGGGAATAGAAGACCGGCCCGCCAGATGGATTAGCGGATAATGCAGCAAATGAGAGTTGCGATATTGGTCATGCCGCGCAGTTAGACCCGTCCGGGCTGTCCGGTCAAGGGATTTGCGGGGAAGCCGTTTCGAAACGGCTTTGTGACGCGGTTTTCAAACCGCGTGGCCAGCATCCTTCGAAGGATGTTGGCGCTTCGATCTGGACTTTGGGCCTTAGGCTCTGGCAGGAGTTGGGGAGCATCAGTCGGAGACCACCATGCCCCCTTTGTCACACCGTATCACCACCCTGAATGGCGACGGATCAGACGGCTGGGACGTGTTCTACCGCGCCCGGGCGATGATTGCCGAAGGTATCCCGGTGACCGAACTGACCATCGGCGAGCATGACATCCGCACCGATCCATCGATTCTGAAGGCCATGTATGAAAGCGCAGTGGGCGGCCACACCGGTTATGCAATTGTTCCGGGAATCAGTGCGTTACGAGATGAAGTTGCTGCACGTGTTCAAGCGCAGTCCGGCGTACGGACCCGACGCGAAAACGTTCTGATCACACCCGGCGGACAGGCGGGCCTCTTCGCGGCGCATATGGCGGTCTGCATGCCGGGCGATGTGGCGTTGTTCGTCGATCCCTATTACGCGACCTATCCCGGCGTGCTGCGCTCGGTCGGGGCGGTGCCACGGACCGTGCCGACGCGGTCCTCGCAAGGGTTCCTTCCGCAGCGCGATGTGCTTGAGGCGGCAAGCGAAGGGGCTGTTTCGCTGCTGATTAACACGCCGAACAACCCGACCGGCGCGGTCTATCCGCGCAACACGCTGGAGGGCATTGCCGAGGTGGTGACCAAACGGGACATGTGGCTGATCTCGGACGAGGTTTATGACACGCAGGTCTGGGACCGTGTGCATCTGAGCCCCCGCGCCCTGCCCGGCATGGACGAGCGCACGCTGGTGATCGGCTCCATGTCGAAGAGCCACGCCATGACGGGCAGCCGGATCGGCTGGATCGTCGGGCCGGAAGACGCGATCACCTGTCTGGTCGATCTGGCGACCAACACGACCTATGGCGTGCCCGGCTACATTCAGGACGCGGCGCTGTTCGGTTTGCGGGCGGGCGCGTCGCTGGAAGCGCAGGTTGCCGCGCCGTTCCGCAGGCGGCGAGCCATTGCAGAGCGGGTTCTGGCCGGGCAACAGACGGTGCGCATGATCCCCGCGCAGGGCGCGATGTACGTGATGCTGGACGTGCGCGCGACGGGGATGAGTGGCGAGGAGTTCGCCTTTGCGCTGCTTGAGACGCATCACATCGCGGTCATGCCTGGGGAAAGCTTTGGCCAATCGGCAGCGGGTCATATCCGCGTGGCGATGACGCTCGAGGACAGCCGGTTCGAGGCGGCGCTACGCACTCTTTGTGAGTTTGCGGCTGGTCTGGCGAAGGCTGCGTGATGGCAGAGCCGGTCTCGTCGATCCGCAACCTTGGCCCGGCGATGGATGCCGCTTGCGCGCAGGCAGGGATCACATCGGCAGAACAGTTGCGGGAGATTGGGGCGGATGAGGGCTACCGGCGGTTGCTGCTGTCGGGCATGCGGCCGCACTTTATTGGCTACTACGTGCTGGTGATGGGGCTGCAGGGTCGACCGTGGAATGACTGCAAGGGGGACGAAAAGAAAGCCCTGCGGGTCAGGTTCGATGCGATCAAGGCCGAGGTCGCGGAACGCGCGGATGCAGTGCCTTCGGGGATAGAACGGTTTCTGGACGAAATTGGCGTCGTTGCCAAAAAGTAAGCCGGGCAAAAGCCCGGCGTACCTGTAGGTCCGTCTGAAACGGTGGCTTAGCCGACCAGTTCGAGACCCGAGAAGAAGAAGGCGATTTCTTCTGCTGCGGTTTCCGGCGCGTCGGAGCCGTGGACCGAGTTTTCACCAACGGATTCGGCGAATTCGGCGCGGATGGTGCCGGGCGCTGCGTCGGCAGGGTTGGTCGCACCCATGACTTCGCGGTTCTTGGCGATGGCGCCTTCGCCTTCGAGCACCTGAACGACCACCGGAGCCGACGCCATGAATTCGCACAGCTCGTCATAGAAGGGGCGCGCGGCGTGTACGGCATAGAACTGGCCAGCCTGTGCCTTGGTCAAATGAATGCGCTTCTGTGCGATGATGCGCAGGCCGGCTTCTTCGAACTTGGCGTTGATCTTGCCAGTCAGGTTGCGGCGGGTTGCGTCGGGTTTGATGATCGAGAAGGTGCGTTCGAGGGCCATGTTGGTCACTCCGTGGTTTTGGTTTGCGATTGGTGCGCCCGTTAGCATGGGGGTTTGGCGTTGGAAAGCCCTTGGACGGGCTTTGCTTGGGGCTCTGCCCCAAACCCCGAAGTATTTTGAACCAGAGAAGATATGGGCGCTGGCCTGTCCGACTGGGCGTTGATAAAGGCGTGCCATGTTGAAGATTGAAGATATCACCTACGCAGTTGACGGGCGCCCCTTGTTCGAAGGGGCCAGCGCCGTCATTCCCGATGGCCACAAGGTGGGCCTCGTCGGCCCCAATGGCGCTGGCAAGACCACGCTGTTCCGGTTGATCCGGGGCGAGTTGGCGCTCGAGGGCGGGACCATTTCCGTACCGCGCGGGGCGCGGGTCGGCGGGGTGAGCCAGGAAGTGCCCGGGTCTTCAGTGTCGTTGATTGACACGGTTCTGGCCGCCGATACTGAGCGCGCCGCGCTGATGGCCGAGGCCGAAACGGCGACCGATGGTGCGCGGATTGCCGAGGTGCAGACGCGGCTTGCCGATATCGACGCGTGGTCTGCCGAGGCGCGGGCGGCGGCGATTCTCAAGGGATTGGGCTTTGACGACGACGAACAGCGCATGCCGTGCTCTGCCTTTTCGGGCGGCTGGCGGATGCGTGTGGCTTTGGCAGGCGTGCTTTTTGCCCAGCCTGATCTGCTGCTGCTTGATGAACCGACCAACTATCTCGATCTTGAAGGGGCGTTGTGGCTGGAAAGCTATCTGGCAAAGTACCCCTATACCGTGATCGTGATCAGCCACGACCGGGGTTTGTTGAACCGCGCGGTTGGGGCAATCCTGCATCTCGAAGAGAGGCGGCTGACGTTTTACCAAGGCCCCTATGACCAGTTCGCGCGGCAGCGCGCCGAACGGCGGGCGCAGGCAGCGGCGGTGGCGAAAAAGCAGCAGGCGCGGGTCGCGCATTTGCAGAGCTTTGTCGACCGGTTCCGCGCCAAGGCGAGCAAGGCCAAGCAGGCGCAATCGCGGCTCAAGATGATCGAGCGGATGGATATGGTCGCCGCTCCGGAAGAGATTGCCAAGCGGGTGTTCACCTTCCCGCAGCCGGACGAGCTGTCGCCGCCGATCATTAGGGTCGAAAACGGTGTCACCGGCTATGGCGAGACCGAAGTGCTGCGAAAGCTCGACCTGCGGATCGACCAGGACGACCGGATCGCGCTTTTGGGCAAGAACGGTCAGGGCAAGTCGACACTTGCGAAGCTGTTGTCCGACCGGCTGCCACTGATGGCCGGTCGGATCACGCGGTCATCAAAGCTGCGCATCGGGTTCTTTGCCCAGCACCAGGTGGACGAGTTGCATGTGGACGAGACGCCGCTCGACCACCTGCGGCGGGTGCGACCTGCCGAGATGCCAACGCGTCACCGGGCGCGACTGGCGGGCTTTGGGTTGATGGCCGCGCAGGCAGATACGGTAGTGGGCAAGCTGTCTGGCGGTCAGAAAGCGCGATTGTCGCTGCTGCTGGCCACAATCGATGCGCCGCATCTGTTGATCCTCGACGAGCCGACCAACCACCTTGATATCGAAAGCCGCGAGGCGCTCGTGGAAGCGTTGACCGCCTATTCAGGCGCGGTCATTCTGGTCAGCCACGACATGCACCTGCTGTCGATGGTGGCGGATCGGCTCTGGCTGGTCAAAGACGGCAATGTCACACCTTACGAGGACGATCTCGACGATTACCGCGCCATGCTGCTGGCCTCGGACAAACCCGTGAAGGCGGAAAAGCCGAAACCCGCGCGCCCTGCCCGGCCGGACCGCGACACGATGCTGGCTTTGAAGGCCGAGGTCCGCAAATGCGAGGCGCGGGTCGAGAAGATCGAGGAAATGCGCGAAACGCTGGCGAAGAAACTCGCCGATCCGGCGCTGTACGAGCCAAACCGCAAAGGTGAGCTGGCGACCTGGAACAAGAAATATGCCGAGGTCATGGACGGGCTGCGCCGCGCCGAGGCGCTTTGGGAAGCCGCGCTCGAAAAGCTGGACGCCGCCGAAAACGCCTGAGCCTTTCCAACGCAAACGGGTTGCCACACGAAAGCGAGCGCTGTAGCGGTCCGGCATGGACACCGCTTTTCTTATCTCCGCTTTCGTCACGCTATTTGTGGTCATTGACCCGATTGGCCTGACTCCGGTTTTCATTGCCCTCACACCGGGCCTTACGGCGCAGCAGCGTCGGGCCATTGCCATTCGCGCCACCGTGATTGCCGCTGGCCTGTTGTTCCTGTTCGCCTTTCTGGGCGAGCAGGTGTTGGGGTTCATCGGCATCTCCATGCCGGCGTTTCGCATCGCCGGGGGTATCCTGCTGTTTCTGACCGCGCTCGACATGCTGTTCGAACGGCGCACGAAACGCCGCGAGGACCAGGCTGATGTGGAGGATGTGCCCGACCCGTCGGTGTTCCCGATAGCAATTCCCCTGATTGCCGGGCCGGGGGCCATCGCGTCGATCATCCTGTTGGCCGGTCAGGCAGAGGGCCCTGTCGGCATGGCGTCGGTCCTTGGGGTCATGGTGGCGGTGCTGATCATTGTCTTCCTGCTTTTCCTGAGCGCACCGTTCATCGAACGCGCTTTGGGCAAGACGGGTATCGTTGTGGTGACGCGGTTGCTTGGCATGCTGCTGGCCGCACTGTCGGTTCAGTTTGTGCTGGACGGCATTCGGGGTTTTGGGCTTGCCTTGGGCGGCTGATCGCCGACCCTACACAAGCCGGTTGCGCGGACCTACATGTTTGTTGGAGTTACGTGAGGAGCAGGCATGTCCGCGATGGAATACGGCAATCTGGCCTATCTGGTGCTGCTTGGCGCCGTCATCGTGTTCTGGTTCTTTGTCCAGAACCGCCAGAGCCTGAACAAGACCCTGCAGCAGGGCGCGGTCTGGGGGCTGATCTTTCTTGGTGTGATCGCGGCTGTCGGGCTTTGGGGCGACATCCGCCAGACGGTTCAGCCGCAACAGCTTGTCATGTCCGAAGCCGGACGCATCGAAGTGCCGCGCGGACCGGATGGGCATTACTACCTGACGCTCGACATCAACAACGAACCGGTGCGGTTTGTCGTCGATACCGGCGCGACCAGCATGGTGCTGACGCAGGAGGATGCGGCGCGGGTTGGGTTGAAGGAGGAAGACGTGATCTTCTATTCCGAAGCCATGACCGCGAATGGTCTGGTGCGCACCGCCCCCGTTCGGCTGGCCGATGTGGCGTTGGGGCCATTTCACGACCAGAACGTACGCGCCTTTGTGAACGAGGGCGAAATGACCAAATCCCTTCTTGGCATGGAGTATCTCAACCGGTTTGCCCGGCTCGAGATCAACAATGGTCGGCTGATCCTGGAACGCTGATTCCCCGATTCTGGGGGGTTGGCTGGCAACAAACCTTCGGATACGGTTCGGTCATACCGAAGTAAGAGTCCACGATGCGTCACTCGCTGCCACTTGCGCCGCAGTTTTATGTCACTGCGCCTCAACCGTGCCCGTATCTCCCCGGTCGCATGGAGCGCAAACTGTTCACGGCTTTGCAGGGCAAAGCCGCAGACAAGCTGAACAACAGCTTGTCCAAGCAAGGATTCCGCCGGTCGCAAAACGTGCTGTATCGCCCGTCTTGTTCGGATTGTTCGGCCTGCCTGTCGGCGCGAATCTCGGTCGAGGCATTCCGCCCCTCGCGCAGCCAGAAGCGTACGATCAAGCGCAACGCGCATCTGCGCCGTCACGCCACCAGCGCCTGGGCCACCGAGGACCAGTACGAGCTGTTCCGCATCTATCTGGATGCGCGGCACGCCGATGGCGGGATGGCAGATATGGACGTGTTCGATTTTGCCGCGATGGTCGAAGAAACGCCGATCCGGTCGCGTGTGATCGAATATTCCGACGAGGCCACCCGCAAATTGCAGGCCGTGTGCCTGACCGACGTGCTCGATGACGGGTTGAGCATGGTCTATTCGTTCTATTCGCCCGACGTTCCGGCGCAGAGCCTTGGCACCTACATGATCCTCGACCATGTCGAGATCGCCCGAGAGGCCGGGTTGCCCTATGTCTATCTCGGCTACTGGGTGCCCGGCAGCGCAAAGATGGGGTACAAATCGGCATTCTCGGGGCTGGAGCTGTATCGTCACGGCGGGTGGGAGCCGTTCTGCAAACCCGACAGCTATTCGGCAGACACTCATCCGATGTCGACCGATCCGATTGCCGAACAGGTCGCCCATATCTCGCTTCCCGATTTGCGCAGCTAACCGCCTGACAAAAGATACTGCGAAGCTGTGGAACAGTTCACGCCCCGGCACGTTCCCTTGTGGTAACGACAAATGAGCGACCCGATATGGCTGAAAAAGACACACTCGTAATGCCCATCGCCAAGATGGCCCGCAGCAATGACAAGTTCCGCGAGGTGGTCTGGACCGGCGACAACTCGCATCTGGTGCTGATGGCCATTCCCGAAGGCGGCGAAATCGGGGGCGAAACCCACGACG
>NZ_JAEPMO010000097.1 GCF_017643905.1 Marivita sp. | reverse complement strand
GTGATCGGGCGCAGCTGGTTGCGCAGGTAGAGATAGGCGATGACCGTCAAAAGCGCCCCGAACACAACCATGTTCACGAGCAATTGGTGCGGGTTGGAGGCCGAGGCACGCTCGCGGGCGAATTCGATCAGTGTCAGCGGATCATCCCCCCGCTTCACCCAGACCAGCACCGTCCAGTCATCGACCAGATGCGCACGCTCGAACCCGATCACGTAAGAGCGAAGCGTGCGGATCACCACGATCCCCGAAAAATCATACCAGCGGCGCAGGTCCACTTCCGGCATCGCATCCGGCGAGGTCGGAAGGAAATCAAAGCTGAGCGCACCCGCGATGTCCGTGTCGTTCGCCCGCGCGGGATCCAGCGTTGCATTGATCTGGCGGGCAATTTCACGGCTCATCTGCTGCGTGACGCCTTCAAAATGGCGCTGCACAAACACCACGGACACGAGCAATTGCAGCGCCACCACTGGGAGGAGCAGGATCAGCGCAGCCCGACCGTAGAGCCCGCGAGGCATGTAGCGTTTGAGCCAGTCGAATGTCATACCGGGACGCTACTCCGAACAGTGGCAAAACGGAATGTCCCGCCGCATCAGGGATTGCAATTCCCCGTGTGCCCTGCTGCTGTACCCGCATGATGCAAGATCCCCAACCCGATTTCCGGCCAGAACCGGGTGTGGCCGAATGGCTCGCCCCCGGTCTGCGCCGCGTGCTTGCGCCGAATCCGTCGCCGATGACCTTTCGCGGTACCAACACGTACCTTGTGGGTGACGGCGATCTTGCGATCATTGACCCCGGCCCGGCCAACAATGATCACTTCAACGCCATCCTGCAGGCCATTGGTTCTGATAGGGTTTCCGCTGTTCTTGTGACGCATTCCCATGTCGATCATTCGCCCTTGGCCCGCAGCTTGGCAAAGCAGGTCGATGCCCCGGTCTACGCGTTCTCGGATGCCTCGGGCGGGCGCAGCGCGGTGATGCAGGAGCTTGCAGCGACAGGATTGGTCGGGGGTGGCGAAGGTGTGGATGCGGAGTTTCATCCCGACATCACACTTGCGGACGGCGACACGTTGCGCGGCGATGGCTGGAGTTTGCGTGCGCTCCACACTCCGGGCCATTTCGGCAATCATCTGAGCTTTGCATGGGAAGACGTGCTGTTTTGCGGCGATCTGGTCATGGGGTGGGCCAGTTCACTGGTCTCGCCGCCCGATGGCGATCTGACGGATTTCATGGTTTCCTGTGGACGTCTGCAATCCGAGAGGTGGTCAGTGCTCCATGCGGGCCACGGCGCACCGATCCTCGACCCCGCTGGACGCCTCGACTGGCTCATCTCGCACCGACTGGCCCGCGAGGCCGCCGTGCTGGAGGCTTTGCGCTCCGGGCCATCGACCGCGGCGGCCCTTGCCGCGCGGATCTACACAGACACACCCGCAGCACTACTCCCCGCAGCCGCACGAAACGTTCTCGCGCATCTCATTGATCTTTATGTGAAAAACCAAGTCACCCCGATCGGACAACTTGGCGCCGAGGCACAATTCGCCCTGACGTGACGGCGATTACATTTTTTTCACAAAACCCTCTGGACGTGGTCCGACACTGTTGCTAAACCCCGCCTCGTGTTCCGGCGTAGCTCAGCGGTAGAGCAGTTGACTGTTAATCAATTGGTCGTAGGTTCGATCCCTACCGCCGGAGCCAAAACTTCCAAGAAAGCAGTATTTTAGCTTAATCTGCGTTTCGCAGGCTTGGACGATTTTGGCGGTGGAGGCATCATGGCGCTTTCACACAATTCCGACCCGCGCATGAAATCGGTTCAGTTCGCTTTGCGTAGGTGCCTGACCGGTAAAGGTTTTCACGTAGTCGGGAATCCGTTTCAGCCGCAGGCCGAGGTCTTCCTGAACCTGCATCGAGATATAGCCGATCTGGACAAGGTACATCGTCCGGGCGCGGACATCCGCCTCTCCTGATGGGAACCCAAACCGGTCGAACATGGTCCGCATCGCCACGAGGCGGGTTTCGTCGGCGCGATTGACCGACGCCGCGACGGTGTCCGACTGGTGGGCCCAGCCTCGGACGGCAAGATCAAGCCGGGATTCAAATCCGCCTCCGGGCAGAAATACCGCAATCACATTCAGCGCAGCCTCTGTGATCGTTTCGGCAAAGGCCTCTGACGCCTGAACCATCCGCCTGGTGTTGGTGTCTTCCCAATCATCCAGCAGGGCTTGAAGCACCGCGTCCCGATCCTCGAAAAACCAGTAGAAGCTGGTGCGCGACAGGCCGAGGCGACTGGCCAATGGCTGAATCTTCACCGCGTCGATGCCCGACTCAAGAAACGCCTCACGGGCCGCGGCCAGCCAGACCTCGCGTGATCCGCGCCAGCCTTTCGCCTTTTCGTCGATGTCCAAAGCATCTGCCATGTCGCAGATTTACGCCCGAATGTCGCCGCCGACAAGTAAAATGGTCAGTGATGAACACAAACTTGACAGTTATGAACATTTACGTCAACGCTGGCTCAAAACGCGCGGAGTGACCATGTCCAACGATCCCCTTCTGCAGCCCTATCAGCTCAAGCATCTGACGCTGCGCAACCGCATCATGACCACCAGTCACGAACCAGCCTATCCCGAGGACGGCATGCCGAAAGCGCGATACGCGGCCTATCACGCAGAACGGGCCAAGGCGGGAGTTGCGCTGGCGATGACGGCAGGGTCAGCGGCAGTGTCCAAGGACAGCCCACCCGTTTTCAACAATATCCTCGCCTATAAAGACGAGGTCGTGCCTTATATCCGTGAACTCACTGATGCCTGCCACGACCACGGCTGCGCGGTGATGATCCAGTTGACCCATCTGGGACGCCGGACCACCTGGAACAAGGGCAACTGGCTGCCCTCCGTTTCCTCGTCCAAACACCGTGAACCGGCACACAAGGCGTTTCCCAAGCTGGCCGAGGACTGGGATATCGAGCGCATCATCACCGATTTCGCCGATGCCACAGAGCGGATGAAGGAAGGGGGCATGGACGGGATCGAATTGCAGGTCTACGGCCACCTGCTCGACCAGTTCTGGTCGCCCCTGACCAATGATCTGGACGGGCCTTATGGGGGCCAGACGCTCGATAGTCGGATGAAGCTGCTGCTCGACGTGCTCCGTGGCATTCGCAAGCGCGTGGGCGACGATTTCATCGTTGGTCTGCGCTATACGTCAGACGAGGCCGAGGCGGGCGGGATCACCCCTGAGGAAGGCATAGAGATCTCGAAACGGCTGGCCGCGACCGGTATGGTGGATTTCCTGAATGTGATCCGGGGCCGTATCCACACCGATCCCGCAATGACCGACGTGATCCCGGTGCAGGGCATGCAAAGCGCGCCGCATCTGGATTTCGCTGGTGCCGTTCGTGCTGCCACCGGCATGCCCACCTTCCACGCTGCGCGCATCCCCGATGTGGCAACGGCGCGCCATGCGGTACAGGCGGGTCTGTTGGACATGGTCGGCATGACCCGTGCTCACATGGCCGATCCGCATATCGTAAAAAAGATCATCGAAGGGCGCGAGGATGATATCCGCCCGTGTGTCGGCGCGACCTATTGTCTGGATCGTATCTATGCGGCGGGCGAGGCGCTGTGCATTCACAACCCTGCCACGGGCCGTGAACTGACCATGCCGCACGAGATCACGCCTGCCGCAACCCGCAAGAAGGTGGTGATCGTGGGCGCGGGTCCGGCTGGGCTCGAAGCCGCGCGGGTGGCGGCCGAGCGGGGGCACGAAGTGACCGTATTCGAGGCCCAGCCCGATCCCGGAGGTCAGGTGCGCCTGACCGCGCAGAACCCGCGCCGCCGCGAAATGATCGGCATCATCGATTGGCGGATGGCACAATGCGCGACCCGCGATGTGGAGTTCCGCTTCAACACATGGGCCGAGGCCGAGGATGTGATTGCGCTCACCCCCGACGTCGTGATCGTCGCAACTGGGGGGCTACCCAATACGGAGCTTTTCGAGGCGGGACGTGAGAACGAGCTTGTCACCTCGTCATGGGACATCATCGCGGGCGATGTGAAGCCCGGGCAGTCGGTTCTGATCTATGATGAAAGTGGCGACCACCCTGCCCTCATGGCCGCCGAGGTAGCCGCCAATGCGGGCAGCACGGTTGAGATCATGACACCCGACCGCACCTTCGCCCCCGATGTGATGGCGATGAACCTTGTGCCCTATATGCGCGCGCTTCAGGACAAGGACGTGACCTTCACCGTCACGCGACGGCTCAAGGACGTGCAGCGCGATGGCAATCGCCTGAAGGCGGTGATCGGCACAGATTACAGCGATCACACCAGCGAAAAAACCTATGATCAGGTGGTGGTGAACTACGGGACGATGCCGCTGGACGATTTGTATTTCGCGCTCAAGCCATTGTCGTCGAACGGTGGGGCGGTGGATTACGACGCGTTGATCGACGGCCAGCCGCAGGATGTGACCCGCAACGAAAGCGGCACGTTCCAGCTGTTCCGCATCGGCGACGCGGTCAGCGCCCGCAACACTCACGCTGCGATCTATGACGCGCTGCGTCTGGTTAAGGACATCTGAGGCGCATGCAGATGCCAGAAATTCGGGCAATTTTCTGCTGGTTGAGCGCTCCTTTTGCGCCCTGTTTTCGCGCGAAACCGACGCTTGGGAAACCGCAATGAGACGCGGGTCGCAAACCGAATTTACGGCGTCGCAAATCATGACGTGGGCCCTGCCATTGCGTGCGATTGCGCGATCAGAAAGCCGGGCCGTGGCCCACCCCAATTTCATCCCATCGCCGATTGGCGAGAGACCATATTCATAGGTGTCCCATGCTGCGTGAAGCCGATGTTCTGTCCACGTTGATGCGTCGCAAACCGGCGCATTCCCTGGCGCAAGAGCTGTATTGTGATCCGGGTGTCTTTCAGGCCGACATGGCGCAGATCTGGCACAAAGAGTGGCTGTTCGTGCTGCCCTCCTGCGAGATCCCGAGACCCGGAAACTACATTGTTCACGAGGTCGGTGCCTATTCGGTCGTGATCGTGCGCGGCAACGACAACGAAATACGCGCCTTCCACAATTCCTGCCGCCATCGCGGATCGGTTCTGTGCAAGTCGAAGAAAGGATCAAACCCCAAGCTGGTCTGCCCCTACCACCAGTGGACCTACGAGCTGGACGGCAAACTGCTTTGGGCGCGCGATATGGGTCCGGAGTTCGACCCATCGCAGCACGGTCTGAAGCAGGTGCATTGCCGCAACCTGTCGGGGCTGGTCTATATCTGCCTTGCGGATGACGCGCCCGACATCACCGAATTTGCCGCGCAAACCGCCCTTTATCTTGCGCCGCATAATCTGGAGAATTCCAAGGTCGCCTTTGAGAGCACCATCATCGAACATGGCAACTGGAAGCTGGTGTGGGAGAACAACCGGGAGTGCTACCATTGCTCGGGCAACCATCCGTCGCTCTGCCGCACCTTCCCCGAAGACCCGCGCTATATCGGGTCGGACAATTCGGGCGTTCTGTCGGAGGTGGCGTCGAGCCACATCACCCGCTGCGAAGCGGTGGGCGCCCCGTCGGCGTTTCTGGAATCACCGCTTGGAGATTGGCGCTATGTGCGCACGCCGCTGCTCGACAAGGGCGAAAGCTACACGATGGATGGCAAGGTCGCCGTGACCAAGCCGAACTCGTCGATCCCGTTCAAGGATGCCGGGTCTCTGCTCAAGTACCAGTACCCCGGCTGCTGGAACCATTTCCTGTCGGATCACAGCCTTGTCTTCCGCGTCACGCCGATCAGCGCGATGGAAACCGAGGTCTGCACCAAATGGCTGGTCCACAAGGACGCGGTGGAAGGGCAGGATTACGACCTCAAGCGCCTGACCGAAGTGTGGATGGCCACCAATGACGAGGACCGCGAGGTGGTTGAGAACAACCAGCGCGGCATCCAGTCCCCGGCCTATACGCCGGGGCCGTATTCGCCGACACATGAGGGCGGCAATATCCAGTTCACCAACTGGTACGCGGACACGATGATCCGGGCGATCACCGGTGTCGCAACCCCGATCGCGGCGGAATAAGCCATGGCTCTGGATGTTGATCTCACAGCCTCGGCAGATGCAGGCATCTGGACCGATGCTGAACCGCTGGTCTGCTGTGCCGTGGTGCCCGAAGCGCCGAATACGGCAACGTTCAGCTTTGTCTCGCCATCCGGCAAGCAGTTCCGCTATGAGCCGGGACAATTCATAACGCTGGAATTGCCGGTGCCCGGCGGCACGCTGTGGAAGACTTACACGATCTCGTCCTCGCCTTCGCGCCCGCTGACGCTTGGCGTCACGGTCAAGGCACAGCCCGGTAGCATCGGCACGCGCTGGATGCTGGATCACCTCAAGCCCGGGATGCAGATCAAGGCGACCGGACCTGCGGGTATCTTCACCCTGCCCCGGTCGACCAAGAAGAAGTACCTCTTCCTCTCAGCCGGGTCAGGCATCACGCCATCGCTGTCGATGACCACATATCTCTACGACCGGGGCACCGATGTGGACGTGGTCTTCGTCAACTGCGCGCAGCGCCCTCAGGACATCATCTGTCGCCAACGGCTGGAGCAGATGGCCAGCCGCGTGCCATCGATCAAGCTGTTCTTCATTGTCGAGGAAGACGACCCCTATCGCGTTTGGACCGGCTTTCGTGGACGGCTCAACCAGTTGATGATTGGTCTGATCGCCGGAGATTACATGGAGCGCGAGGTCTATTGCTGCGGCCCCGAACCCTTCATGGACGCGGTGCGCGAGATGCTGATCGGGCTGGGCTACGACATGGACCGCTACCATCAGGAGAGCTTTGTCGCGCCGGTCAAGAAAGAAGAGCAGCTTCCCGACCATGACGATGTGATCCCGGATGACCGCGCGACCGCCAGTGTCGTCTTCGCACGATCAGATGTCACGGCAGAGTGCATGGAAACCGATACAGTTCTGGCGGTCGCACGTGGCGCTGGCATTGTCATCCCGTCGGGTTGCACCTTTGGTGTCTGCGGCACCTGCAAGATCCGCAAGACCGCTGGCGAGGTGCATATGGTCCATAACGGCGGTATCTCTCAGGACGACATCGACAGCGGCTACATTCTGGCCTGCTGTTCCAAGCCCATCGGCGCGGTCGAGATCGACATCTGACCCGACCGCGCGAAAGTTTCAGCCCTCAATCGGTCGGGCAAGGCGCACCGCTGTCTTGCCCGGCCAAAGCCGCCGCGACGGCATGATGAGCACCGTGGGATCATTCGGCGCGAGAACCTCGCGATCGCCGTCATGGCCGATCAGCGTGCCTTGCTTAAGGTGTTCGAACCCGCGCCAATCCTGCGCAAAGCGGAAGTTGTCGGTTTCTATAGTGACGGGCTGCATCACCTCGTAATACTTTGTCTCAGGCTTCGGCGGACGCGCGTTCATGCGATCCTGCTGGAAATCGGGCGCGACAGCGCCTGTGGCGCGCAGGAAACCGATGCAGCAATCCTTGGCCACGTCGGCCGCCTCGGCCTCCCAATGCTGACCACATTCGACCAATGCCGCGTTGCGGGGTGACGCGGGGTCGGCGAAATCCGCGAAATCCCGCATCCGCTGCCCTTCGGCATGGCCCTTGTCGGTCACGACGATCCCCGGCCACCCGATCTGCCCGCCAAGCGTTCGTCCTTTGACAGTGGGTCCGGCGATGATCAGGGGATCGGTCTTGTGCTGCATCGAATGAATGTCGAGCAGCAAATCGACCGTGCTGAGCCACGGTCGGATTTCCCGCGCTCGCTCCACTTCCGGGGTGACACGGCGATCAGGATCATCAAGAACGCCCTCGCCCCAAAGACGGTTGAAATCCTCTTCGACCCAGCGCGTGGCATCCGGCACTTCGGGATCGAACGCCTCGTATGCCGCGACGTTCACAAAGGCAAAGGACAGCGCGCCTCTCAGCGGGCGCAGGTTCATCTGCATCAGCCAATCAATGGCGATGGCACCGCAAGGTTCATTGCCATGCACCACGGCAGTGATCGCCACATGTGGACCGGCCACGCCGCTGTCGAAGGTCCAGATATAAGGAATACCCGTGTTGCCGGACGCGTAGCCGGAGATGTCCGGCGGGGACAGTTCGACGGAATAGATATTGGGCAAACCTGTTGCAGAGCTCATTGCGCAAAGCTTTCCTTGAGGGCCGCAGCGACATGGTCGGCCAGATGGTGGGACAGATCCGAAAAGGTGGCTTTCAAAGCATCATACCCGGCATTCGGTTCGCGGGTGCGCTCGTCCATATAAAGCTTGCGATTGACCTCGATCTGGAGCGAATGGTGTCCCTCGGCTGGCGCACCATTCGCGCGGACCAGTTCCATTCCCTTATAGGGATCATTGATGGCCACGCTGTAGCCCCGCCCGGTCAGAAAGCTCTCGACTGCTGCTGTGAAGGCAGGGGCACAGGCGGTCCCATCCCGGTCGCCCAGCACGAAGTCGGGGCGCGGAGTGCCTTTGTCCTGCGTCGACATGGCTGACGCCACCTCTTGCATCGAATGGCAGTTTACGTGCCAGACCGTGCCCCAGTGCGCGTGTGCGGCATCCAAGAGTGAGCGAAGCTTGGTCTGGTACGGGCGGTGATAGTTGGTCACTCGCGCGTAGACCTCGTCTGCGGTCAGTGGGCGGTCATACAGCGGCCCTCCGTCCGGTGGCACGCGTGTCCAGCAGAGGCCAATGCCAAGCTGGCTTTTGATCGACGGGTTCAGCGGTTCGGGATACACCCCCTCGATCGCTGCCGGATCCATGTCGTCGGATGCGCGGTTCGCATCGACGTAAGATCGCGGGAAATGGGCGTGCAAGAGCAGCGCCCCGGCCTGAACAGCCCCGGCCCAAAGGTCATGCACATGGGTGTCCTCGGCGTGGCGCAGCGTTTGCGGATCGGCAGCATGGCGAAAATCCTGCGGGTAGTCCGTGCCGGAATGCGGGCTGTCCATCACAAGTGGAAGGCGCTGCGTGCCCTGGCCCTCGACAGTCAGGACACCGGGAATATGCAAGGTCATTCAGTTCCTCCGTCTTCGAGATGGCAGGCGATGGCACGAGTGCCCTCGTGGCGCAGAACCGGAACCTCGCGCTGGCAGCGCGGGCCGGCGAAGGGGCAGCGTGGGTGAAAATGGCAGCCGGGCGGAGGGTTCAGCGGCGACGGGATTTCGCCCTTGATCGTCCGAAAGCTTTGCCGTCCGCCATCCAGCCGCGGAATCTGGTCGATCAGCGCCTGCGTATAGGGATGGCGCGGCGCATCAAACAGCGCCTCGGTTGTGCCAATCTCGACGATCCGGCCCAGATACATCACGACCACCCGGTCGGCGATGTGTTCGATCACCCCAAGGTCGTGGCTGATGAAAAGGTAGGTCAGGTCCAGATCGCGGCGCAGGTCCTGAAACAGGTTGATCACCTGCGCCTGAATCGACACGTCCAATGCCGCGATGCTTTCATCGCAGATCAGGAATTCGGGTTTGACCGCAAGCGCGCGGGCAATGCCGATACGCTGGCGCTGGCCACCGGAAAACTGGTGCGGGAAGCGCTGGGCGTAGGCGGGATCAAGGCCGACCTTTTCCAGCGTCGCGGCCACGTAGTCCGGCATTTCGCGCCGGGAGGTGAGGCCGTGATAAACCGCCGCTTCCCCCACAATGTCCTCAACCCGCATCCGGGGATTGAGCGATGACATCGGGTCCTGAAAGATCATCTGAATCCGCAGTCGCGCTGACTTGGCCGCGGGCGTTGCGGCATCGGTCACATCCACGCCTTCAAACCGGATTTTGCCACCCGTCACCGGCAACAGGCCCGCCACCATGCGGCCCAAAGTGGATTTGCCACACCCGGACTCACCGACCAGCCCAACCACTTCGCCCCGCGCAACCGAAAAGCTGGCACCATCAACGGCGTTGACACAGCTTTCCGAGAGGTTTGCCCCCAGCTTGCGCGCCAGCTTTTCGATGGAATCGAGCTTGCGGATGAATTGCCGCGATACGGCATCGAGTTCGAGCATCGCGGTCATGACAGCGCCTCGCGTTCCAGCACGGGGAAGTGACAGCGCAAGTGCTGGCCGGGTGCTGGTTCCGTAATCTGCGGCGCATTCTGACGACACTGATCCTGGGCGCGGAAACAGCGCGGCGCGAAGGCGCATCCTTCTGGCAATCGGGCCATGTTGGGTGCCATACCGGGGATCTGCGCCAACCTTTGCCCTCGGTGCCCGTGCCCGGGGATCGATCCGAGCAATCCGATGGAATAGGGATGACCGGGCTGCGTCAGCACCTGATCCGTCGCCCCGGTTTCAACGATGCGCCCCGCATACATCACCGCCACACGGTCGGCGAGGCCAGCCACCACGGCAAGGTCATGGGTGATCCAGATCATCGACGTTCCGGTTTCCTTGGCCAAGCCCTGCACCTCGGCAAGGATCTGGCTTTGGATCGTCACATCCAGAGCCGTCGTCGGCTCGTCCGCGACAATCAGGTCAGGACCGTTCAGCAAGGAGATGGCAATTGCCACACGCTGCCGCATGCCGCCGGAAAACTGGTGCGGATAGGCTTCAAGCCGCTCTGCAGGGGACGGGATGCCCACCTTGGCCAAAGCCGAGATCGCCCGATCCCGCGCAGCCTTGGCGCTGACCCGCTCATGAGCGCGCACGGCTTCGATCATCTGGGTGTCAATCCGCAGCACCGGGTTCAGTGTCATCATCGGATCCTGAAAGATCATCGCGATCCGGTTGCCGCGCATCCGCCGCATCTCGGGTTCAGACAGTTGCGCCAGATCCTGCCCGCGAAAGAGGATTTGACCGCCCACCACCCGGCCCGGCGCGTCGACAAGGCGCAGGATGGAAAACCCGGTGACCGACTTGCCCGATCCGCTTTCCCCGACAAGGCCCAGCACCTCGCCTTCATCAAGCGTGAAATCCACGCCATCGACCGCCTTTACGACTCCCGCATCGGTGAAGAAATGGGTTTGCAGGTTCCTGACTTCGAGAACGCTCATTTCCGCAACCTCGGGTTCAGGGTGTCGCGCAGCCGGTCGCCGACAAGGTTGATGGACGCCACGATGGCCAGCAGCGCCACGCCGGGATACATGCTCATCCAGTATTGGCCCGACAACATGTAGTCGTAGCCATTCGCAATGAGCAGGCCGAGCGACGGCTGCGTGACCGGCACACCGACCCCAAGGAAGGACAGCGAGGATTCCAGAACGATGGTGTTCGCGATCTGCACGGTCGAAATCACCAGAAGCGGTGGGATGCAGTTGGGCAGAAGGTGCCGGAAGATGATCTTGCGCACCGGCAGCCCCAGACCCCGCGCGGCGTCGATATATTCCTTGCGGGTTTCCGACAGCGCAGTCCCCCTTACAGTGCGGGCGTAATAGGCCCATTGCACGATGATCAACGCGATCACCACCTTGTCGAGCCCACGTCCGAAGGCCGCCATCAGCATAAGTGCCACAAGGATCGACGGGAAAGACAATTGCAGGTCCACCAGCCGCATCAGGATCGATTCGATCCGGCCTCCGGCCCAAGCAGCATAGATGCCGACCACCACGCCAATCGCCATCGCAATCAGCGTCGCAACGATCGCCACGCTCAGCGACACGCGCAGCCCATAGAGGATGCCCGACAGGATGTCCCGGCCCTGCTCGTCCGTACCCAGATGATAGGTGAAGCTTCCGTCGAAATTTGTCGCGCCGGGTGGCAAGCGCCCATCCATGATATCAAGCTGGCGCAGGTCGTAAGGGTTCTGCGGCGAGATTTCGTTGGCGAAAAGCGCAAGAATCACCAGAAGAACAAGGCTCCCGGTCGCGGCATAGGCCATCGGGCCATTGAAGAACTGCCTGCTCCGCCCCTTGAGCAGCTGCGCCGCCAGCGCGACGCCTGCGAGGAACAGCACAATCCTTGCAGGAAGGCTTGCCCAATCCGGCCCAAGAGCGAGAGCAATCGTGGCAAGACACACCACACCAATTGCGGGCCACAGCATGCGGTCCCGTACCGGGTGCTGAGCGGTCTGCGGGATCGATGTTTCGGTCATGACGTGCCTCCGGTGACACGCACACGCGGATCAAGCAGGGTGTAGAAAATATCGACGACAAGGTTGATGACGATGAAGATCAGGACCGTCATCATCAGGTAGGCAACGATCACGGGCCGATCCAGCGTCAGGATCGAGTCGATCAACAACTTGCCCATGCCCGGCCAGGCAAACACTGTCTCGGTGACCACGGCGAAGGCGATCATCGATCCCAGTTCAAGCCCAAGGACAGTGACGATGGGGATCATGATGTTCTTGAGCACATGCACAAACAGGATGCGCGTCTCCGACACCCCCTTGGCACGGGCGAACTTCACGTAGTCCTGCACCAGCGCTTCTTGCGTCCCCGCACGCGCCAATCGGGTCACGAGTGACGCTTTGTAAAGCGCAAGCGTCAAAGCGGGCAGGATCATGTATTGCAGACCGTTTTCGGAAAAGATCGACAGTCGAATGCCAAACACATCCACCGTGTCCCCCCGTCCCGTCGAGGGAAGCCATCGCAACTCGACGGCGAAGATCAGGATCAGCAGCATGCCGACCCAGAAATTGGGCAGCGAGAAGCCAAAGATCGACCCGGTCATGATCGCCCGGCCCTGCCATTTGTCGGCCTTGTAGCCAGCGTAAACACCCAACGGCACGCCAATCAGGACTGAAAAGATCAATCCCAACGCGGCCAATTCGAGCGTCGCGGGCATGTAATGCAGGATCAGCGTGACAGCACTTTCGCCATGCACAAAGCTGCGGCCCAGGTCACCCTGAAGCGCGTTGCCGACGAAGGTGAAAAACTGGATATAGATCGGCTGATCGAACCCGAACCGCGCCATGGTCTCTTCGATCTCGCGCGGGGTGGCGTCCGGGGAGATCAGAATGTCGATCGGATTGCCGATCATGTAGATCCCGAAAAACACGATAACCATCATCGCCAAGGCGACGAAAATGGACTGCGCGATCCGTCTGAGCAGGTAAACGAGCATCGTGCACGGACTTTCCGAGGGATGGGATTGCGGGAACATCCCGCGGCGAAGACCAGCCTCGCCGCGGGGTTGGTCGCACTTAGTTTGCGGGCGTGATCAACGCCGGCAAGGTGTACTGATCGACACGCGGCACATAGCTGACCTTGTCGGTCATGGCCCAGGGTGTCACCTCGAAATGCAGCGGCAGGATGGCCCAATCCGCCATCGCAACACGCGACGATTCACGCAGCAACTCCTGACGGGCGTCATCGTCCACGGTGGCCAGTGCCTTGGTCAGCAGATCGTCCACCTCGGGGTTCGAATACTGTCCACGGTTGGTGCCGCCATAGCCACGATCACCATCCCGTGTGGCGACAAGTGCCTTGATCGGCGAGGACATCTCGCCTGTGCCTGCGCCCCAGCCAGCCAGATAGACCGAGAATTCAAACGCGTTGCGGCGCGAGAAGAAGGTCGAAGCCGTCACAGCGTCGATGCCGGTTTCCACACCGATCCGCGCCCACATCTGCGCCACGGCCTGAGCCACCTGCGCGTCGTTGATGTAGCGGTCATTCGGCGTGCCGATGGTGATGCCAAAGCCGTTCGGATACCCGGCCTCGGCCAGAAGCGCCTTTGCACGGTCGGGATCGTAGGGTGCGGGCGGCATTTGCCCTTCTTCATGCGCGCCGAACATTCCAGCGGGCAGCAATTCACCCGCCGCTACGGCAACACCGCCCATGATGCGGTCAACGATGGCATCACGGTTGATGGCAATCGACAGGGCTTCGCGCACGCGCGCGTCTTTCAACGGGTTCTTGCCATCCGTCCCGGTGATCATCGGGCTGGGTTCCTGTGCGTGGTCCATATGCAGGTAGATCACACGGTTCGAGATCCCCTGAACAACTTTCAGACCACCTTCGGAATTGATCCGCTCCAGATCCTGAAGCGGCGGGTTTTCGATGAAATCGACATCGCCCGCGAACAGTGCCGCAACGCGCGGACCATCCGAGGTCAGTGGCTTCATGCTCACCCGTTCCCACGGTGCTGGATCACCCCAATAGTTGGGATTGCGCACCAGCTCGATGCCTTCACCCCGGCGGAAGCTTTCGAGAAGGAAGGGGCCAGTACCGATCGCCGCAGAGCCGTCGTTGAACGCCTGTGTTTCAGGATAGGCCAGATCGCCACAGCCATCGGCCGAAAATTCAATCGACGCGCCATCGACGCCGTTCGCCTTGGCCGAGATGATCCCCCACGTCGAGAATTCGGTCGGCAACAGCGGATAGGGTGCCGCGGTTTCGACGATCAGGGTCATCGGATCCGGCACTTCAAACCCGGTCACCGCCTTGGTGTAAGTGGTAAAGAGCGACGGGGAATCCGGCACGCCGGGAATCCGGCAGACGGAATAGACGACGTCATAGGCGTCAAAGGCCGATCCATCCGAGAAGGTCACACCTTCCCGCAGCTTGAATTCCCATCGGGTGTCGTCCAGCGGTTTCCAGCTCACGGCCAGTTCCGGAAGCAGCTTTTGTTGTTCGTCGGTGCCGACCAGCGACTGGAATATGTTGCGGCGCAGCTGGTTGTTCGGGCCAAGGTTGTGGAAATGCGGGTCAGCCGAACTGGGCTCAGAGGCCAGCCCGATCCGCAAATCCTGTGCAACAGCGGGCAGTGCCGGCAATGCAGTTGCAACGGCAAGCGCTGTCAGGCGCAGATACCTGAGGTTCATATCATATCTCCCTGGGTGTCCGGGTCCGGCAATTCGGCCCGAATTGGTTTTTGTGTTTGAGAATGACACCAAGCCTAACACCGCATCAAAACGAAGGAAGTGTAGACTCGATGCGGGTTTGCTATAGACATATGTCAAGACCGCATGATTGGCGGTCACAGCCCAATCTTCCGGTTCAAGAGGTGACATGCGCAGCAATTGGCATTCGATCCGCGAATACGAAGCACTCCGTGCGGTGATCACCTCAGGAACCACCAATGGCGCAAGCCGCCTGCTTGGCGTCACTCAACCAACGGTCAGCCGCGCCATCAGCACATTGGAATCCCGTCTGGATGTTGTGCTGTTCGAACGGCGCGGCGGCAGGTTACGCCCCACGGCCGAAGCGCTGCGTCTGAACGCGCAACTGGATCGCCTGTTTGACGCCATTTCGCTGATCAACGGCACCGATCCCGACGACCCCGGCAGCCAGCCTTTGCGCCTTGCCGCTCCGCCATCTCTGTCGGATCTCGTCGGCACGCAAATGGCCAGCTTCATGAAGCTGCATCCCGGACAACGCATGTCGCTGGAAACCTGTACCTCGAACGGCTTGGTGAGCCGACTGGTCGACGATTCCGTGGATCTGGGGTTCACCCATGCCGATCTCACCCATTCCGCGATGGAACTGATCCCCTTTCATTCCAGCGAAGCGGTTTGCGTGATGGCGCGAAACCATCCGCTGTCCAAACACGAGGTCATCACACCGGACCTGCTGCATGGTGTGGATTTCATTTCCATTCTGCGCCGTCACATCGTGCGGTCCCGGCTGGACCGGCTGTTCGCCGAAGCAGGGTCGGTGCCGCATCGTGTCGCCGAAGTGGCAACGGGGCTCAGCGCGGTCACGCTTGCGCGGCAGGGTTGCGGCGTGTCGATCATTTGTCCCTTCCCGGTCTTGCGCGCCGATGATCCGACGCTGATCATCCGTCCCTTCCTGCCCAAGTTCTATTATCGCACGTCGTTTGCCGTCTCGACGGTACGCCCGCTGACGCGCGAGGCGCGGGCCTTCATGCGGCATGTGAAACTGTCGATCCGGTCAGACCCGGCTTGGCATGGCTCTGACACCAAATCGGCGGAACCCAGTGCGGAGTCTCTTCTGCAAGCCGAGGTCGCGGGATCGGTCGTGTTCTAAACCGACGCTGCGAGGAGCGCACCGAGCGCCATCGTCACCGCCGCCTGTGTCGGGTCGATCACGGGAACACCCAACTCCGCCTCAAGCGCAGCACGATGCCGCGCCATCCCAGCACAGCCAAGGATCACAGCACCAGCGCCTTGGGCCTTGAGGGACGTGCCAACCTCAACCAGGCGGGCAAAGGTGCCCTGCCCCCGTGCGCTTTCGTCGACACTCATGTTTAACGCGATCTCGCAGGCCAGCCGATCCAGAACCTGCATCCGTGCCAAGTACCGACGGTGGCGCGGGATCGACCCGTCGGCCAGCGCAATGATCCCGAACCGGTCCGCCCGCGCCATCGCGGTCAAAACGCCGCTTTCCTGAATGCCGAACACCGGCCTCGGCACGACAGACCGGCAGGTGTCGATACCGGGATCGGAATAGCAGGCGATCACGAAGGCCCCGGCATCCGGGCGCGATTGCATGAGCGCGGCCAGCGGCAGGATCACGCTGTCGGAATCGCGCTGGCTTTCGATGCCGAACGGGCCTTCCTTCAATGTCAGGCATTCGATGGATGGACCGCCTTGCAGGCTGAACGCGGCCAGCGCGTCGCGCAGACCATCGGTTACAGCCTGATTGGAGTTCGGATTGATGACCACGATGGGTCCGGTCACTTGAGGATCTCCGCGCCGAAATTGGTGGCCGGGTCGGTTTCCGGCAGGCGCGTGCCCGTCAGACCCGACAGGTCACTGCGCCCGCGTTTGACAAAGGCACCATTCCCCGGTTTGGCAATCAGTTCGCCTTGATCCACGATCCGCTTTCCGCGTGTCAGAACCGTGATCGGCCAGCCGGTCACTTCCATCCCTTCGAACGGGTTGTAGTCCATCGCGTCGTGCATCTCACCCGCGATGCGGGTCTCTGTCGGGTCCCAGATCGCGATATCGGCGTCCGCCCCGATGGCCAAGGTGCCCTTGCTCGGGTGCATCCCGTAAAGCCGCGCCGCGTTGGTCGAGGAAAGGGCAACAAACTGGTTGAGGTTGATCCTGCCTTTGACAACCCCTTCCGAGAACATCATCGGCAGGCGCATCTCGATCCCCGGCATGCCGTTGGCGATCTTGCGGAAATCCACGTCCCGTCCGTTCGAGAACTTGCCCGTGTCATCATACCGGAACGGCGCATGGTCAGAGGACACGACGCTGAACGTGCCGCGCGCGATGTGCCGCCAGAGCACCTCTTGTGTGTGGGTGTCGCGCAGAGGCGGCGAACAGATGTATTTCGCCCCCTCCATCCCCGGACGGTCCAAATCGTGGTTGGTCAGGAACAGGTATTGCGGGCAAGTTTCGCCAAAGACATAGGCCCCATCCGCGCGGGCTTGCGTCACCAGTTCCGCACCTTTCGGTGTGGAGACATGCACGATCATCAGCGGTGCATTGGTCAGCTTGGACAGGCTGATCGCGCGGTTGATCGCCTCTTCCTCGGCCAGACCGGGGCGCGCGGGGGCGTGGTACTTGGGTTCGGTATAGCCATTATCGGCTAAGGCGGAGGCCATCCAAGTCAACATGTCATGGTTTTCCGCATGCACCATCGTCAGGCCGCCATGGCGCCGCGCGACGGTCAGAATGTCGAGGAATTGCGCATCGCTGACACGGGTGGCGTAGGTCATGAAGACCTTGAACGAGGTGATGCCCCGGTCGAAGACTCCCGGCAATTCCTCAAGCACCGACGGATTCGGATCGGTCAGGATCAGATGGTAGGAATAATCGATCACCGATTTTGGCGCTGCGCGTCCATCATAGGTGGCCAACGTGTCGGCCACGCTTTGCCCCGGCTTTTGCGCGGCAAACGGCACGAAACAGGAATTGCCCCCGAACGCGGCCGAGATCGACCCGGATTCGTAATCATCCGAGGTCATCAGACCCATGCCGCTTTCCTGCGCGATATGGCAATGCGCCTCGATCCCGCCGGGCAGGACCAGCTTGCCGGTGGCGTCGATCACATCATCGCCGCTCAGGTCATGGCCCAAGGTCGCGATCTTGCCGTTCCGAATGCCAAGATCTGCGCGGAAGGTCTCGGACGCGGTGGCAAGCGTGCCGCCCTTGATGACCAGATCATGCTGCATGTTGCTGTCCCCTTTTAGCCGATTCTGTGGAAAAACAGGCGTTCGCTGGCGCAGAATATCGACGGCTGAACGTTGCGCGAGCACCTTTTCTGTCAGGCGTTTCGCGGTTGCTGCGGTGCAGGAAAGATCTTTGCCAGTTTGCGGAGGTTCTGGGCGG
>NZ_JAEPMO010000262.1 GCF_017643905.1 Marivita sp. | reverse complement strand
GCGCCTGCCCTTCGAGGAAGCGGCAAGCGGGGCTGTGGGTCTGGAAACCATGCTGCCGGTGCTGATGCGCCTCTATCATTCGGGCGATCTTGATCTGCCGACGCTCTTCCGTGCGCTATCGTTGAACCCGGCAAAGCGGCTCGGGCTGGACTGCGGGCGCCTGACCAAAGGCGCACCCGCCGATCTGGTTCTCTTCGATCCCGACAAGCCCATTGTGCTCGACCGATTCAAGCTCAAGTCCAAGTCGAAGAACACGCCCTTTGACGGCGCGCGCTTGCAGGGTAAGGTTCTTGAAACCTTTGTCAGCGGAACCTCGGTCTACCGGAGCACATGATGCCAACGCTTGAGACAGGACTGGCCCTCTATGCGCTTTGGGCGCTGATCGGCTACCTGCTTGGGTCGATCCCCTTCGGCCTGATCCTGACCAAGGCGATGGGTCTAGGGGATCTTCGCGAGATCGGATCAGGCAATATCGGCGCGACCAACGTCCTGCGCACCGGCAATAAGGGGGCCGCTGCTGCGACCCTGTTGCTCGACGGGGCCAAAGGTGCGGTTGCCGTATTGCTGGCCCGTGAATTTGGCGGAGAAATCGCGGCGCAGATTGCGGCACTTGCCGCGTTTCTTGGCCATTGTTTTCCTGTCTGGCTGGGCTTCAAAGGCGGCAAGGGGGTTGCGACATTCCTTGGCCTGATGCTGGCTCTGTCATGGCCCGTGGGTCTCTTGGCTTGCGCCACATGGCTGGCCACCGCCGTCATCAGCCGGATCTCCAGCCTCTCGGCACTGGTGGCCGCATCATGGTCGACACTGTGGTGTCTTCTGGTCGGTCAGGGACAGGTGTTTTTCCTGACCTTGGCGCTTGCCCTGCTCATCATCTGGCGGCACCGCGAAAACCTGACCCGCCTCAAGGCCGGGACAGAGCCCAGGATTGGCGGCAAGAAGACCTGACCCCGGAAAAGAAAAAGGCCCGCGAACGGGCCTTTCCGTACTCTCTCAACAACCTTTACTCGGCCGCGTCGCGCTTGGGCAGCACCCAATTGGCGCGCGGGAAGTGGCAGGTATAGCCGTTCGGGAACCGCTCCAGGTAATCCTGATGCTCGGGCTCCGCCTCCCAGAAATCCCCTACGGGTTCGACTTCGGTCACAACCTTGCCCGGCCAGATGCCGCTTGCGTTCACATCGGCGATGGTGTCCAGCGCACAGTCCTTCTGTGCCTCGTCCACATAATAGATCGCCGAGCGGTAGCTCAGGCCACGGTCATTGCCCTGACGGTTCAACGTGGTCGGATCGTGGATCTGAAAGAAGAACTCCAAGAGCTTGCGATACGAGATCACCAACGGATCAAAAATGATCTCGATCCCCTCGGCATGGGTGCCGTGATTGCGATAGGTCGCGTTGGGGACATCCCCACCGGTATAGCCCACGCGGGTGTCCAGAACACCGGGCAGCTTGCGGATCAGATCCTGCATCCCCCAGAAACAGCCACCTGCCAAAACAGCACGTTCAGTCATGCCACATCCTCCACTTGATCCAGATAATCGCCATAGCCTTCGGCCTCCATATCGTCACGATGGATGAACCGCAGGCTGGCGGAATTGATGCAATAGCGCAAACCACCCCGGTCGCGCGGACCGTCCGGGAACACGTGCCCCAGATGGCTGTCGCCATGGGCCGAGCGCACCTCGGTGCGGATCATCCCGTGGGACATGTCGCGCAGCTCATTGATATGCGCAGGTTCAATCGGCTTGGTGAAGCTGGGCCAGCCGCAACCGGACTCGTACTTGTCGGCACTGGCAAACAGCGGCTCGCCGCTCACGATATCGACATAGATGCCGGGTTCCTTGTTGTGAAGGTATTCCCCCGTGCCGGGACGTTCCGTCCCGCTTTCCTGCGTGACGTAGAACTGTTCCGGCGACAGCGTTGCAATCACGTCCGGGTTCTTTTCGTATTTGGCCATGCGGGCACCTCCATTGGTCGTCCAGAGCCTATAGATGGCGCGCAGAATACCAAGTCCAACACTTGTTACAGCGCGGTCTCCACGTCGTGAGCCGTGATCCGTGGCCGACCGGTCGCTTCGACCACGATGCGTGCCTCGACAAACATCTCGCGCGCTTCGATCTCGGCGCGTTTGACCTCGCGCCAGACCTGCACATGGACCGATGCCGCACCTGCCGCTTCGGCGTCTTCAATGGCCGCCGCACTCAGCCTCGCCTCCAGCATCGCCATAGCCGCATCTGCATCGCGGAAATCCTGCGGCGCATCGGGCAGATGCGCCCGGAAAAGACCCTCGGACGGGCTGCTCACCAAGCCTTCGCGCAGCATCCGGATCCGGCCCGTGACGGCACCAATGGCATTGGCCACATCTCCATGGTCCGGCAAAAGCATCTCGGCATTCAGGTATTGCCCGACAGCGGGATAGGTCGTCTGCGCCGATGCACCCAACCCCACGACGGGAACGGAGAGACCAGCCGTCAGATGCACCAAGCCCTGCGTCTGCCGCAACCCACGCGCCATCAACGGATGTTGGGCAAGCGCGGTCGGGTCTTCCATCCCATCCTCCGCAAACGCCGCTTCCAGCAGCACAGTACCGGTGGCGCGGGTCAGCGCATCGACGATCTGTTCAGCCATCTCCTGCGCGGTTTGGGCGTGCCTCTCCCCCGATCCGGTGCGGTTGCGGGCCAGCAAGGCCAGCGCCTTTTCCGACGCGGTTGCATCCCAATGGGCAAACCGCCCCAGCACGTGCAGCGCATCCGTCGGCGTTGGCCCCGCGACCTGCACCAACCCACGCGACACCAGAAGCCGCAGCGACTGCGCCTCCAGCCGCGACTGCACCACAGCCCCCAAAGGCTGCGGCGCAACGGTGATCCGGTCCAGCACGGCCTGCGCGCGTTCCGGCAGACCAACCGCATCCTGCCCTTCGACCCGCCGCACGAAGCGGGCATCGTATTCGCCGGGAACGGGTCGGTTCATCTGCTCATCCATCGCCTTGTGCACCACGTCTGGCGCATCCTGCGCCACAATCGCCACGGGCAACACACGCCTTGGCCCAAGCGTCACACCCCCGGTCAAACCGCCACTCGCCAAATGCACCTCGCTGTCTCCACCCAGCCCGTGCGTGCGCATCGCCACTGCCTCGACCATTGTGCGATGCGGCCCGACTCG
>NZ_JAEPMO010000077.1 GCF_017643905.1 Marivita sp. | reverse complement strand
GAGGATCCGGTCGGCCCCTTCGGGCAAGGGTTGGGCTATGCCGAAAAAGCCATGTTCGGCCACCTGACGTAGATCGGGGCCGCGGCCTCGGGGTGCTACGGCAAAGCCGATCCGCAAGGCGGGGGTCAGTATCTTGGAGATCGACGACAAGTGCCAGGTCCGCTCTGGCGCAAGAATACGGTAGCTTGGCGCATTGGTGTTGGCGCGCCGGTAACAATTGTCCTCGATGATCTGGATATCCTGCGCGCGGCAGACCGCAGCGATTTCGCTACGCCGCTCGGCGGGGGTGCAGTTCAGCGTCGGATTGTGCACATCCGGTGACGTGCACAGCACTTGCGCCCCCGTGCTGCGGGCAATGTCGGCCAGTGCATCGGGCAACAAGCCTTTCTCGTCGCTTGGCAACCCGACAACATCGGCACGCAAGAGATCTGCGGTACGGCGAAACCCCGGATAGGCCAGATCCTCGACCAATACGGTGGGGCGGGAGCCGCGCAAGATAGCCTGCAGGATCACGGTCAGACCGTTCTGTGCACCGTGTACGATCACAACATCGGACTCATCGATGCTGCCCAATGGTATGCTGCGCAACCAATGGACAGCCGCCTCGCGCAGGGGACGGTACGCGTCACGCGTGGGGTAGTGCAGGAGGCGCTCTGGTGCGGTTTCTCCAATCCGGGCAAAGGCGTCCTGAATCATGGCAACCTGACCAAGATCGGGCAGTTGCGGGCTGAACAACGACAATTTCCCGTCCTGCGTCGGAACCGACACGTATTCGCGGGCGGGGGGCTGAGGGCGCGTTCTGCGCTCTGCCACAAATGTTCCGCGCCCAACCTCGGCGTTGACGTGCCCGGCATTCGTCAGCACCGTATAGGCGCGCGCCACGGTGCCGGGTGTGATGCCCAGCGACCATGCCAGTTCGCGGACCGGCGGCAGTTTGTCTCCGGCGCGCAAGTCACCTGAACGGATCGCGGATTGTATCGTGTCGGCGACCCTTTTGTACTTCGGTCCGACAGCGGGTTGTGGCAGCGACACGATCTTGTCTGGGGAAATTGTATCCGACACAATCTTTCTCTGGAGCGTTTCCTGAGTCGAATGTATCCATTTTTGTATCGCAAAGGCAATACACTTGCTGCGATAAGTAAAATTGTGTCGATACATTTGAGGAGTACACCCATGGCACACGCAACCCACGCCCCGCAGATCGCCTATCTTGGCGGACAGTCGAACCTGTCCCCGCTGGCTGTCGTCGCGCTGCGCGTTGCGGTGACGGTCACGGTGTGGTCCGAACGCCGCCGCACGCGGCTGCATCTCAAAAATCTCGATGATCACCTGCTGCGTGACATCGGTCTGGATCGGTTGACCGCCCAAAAGGAGGCCAACCGCAAGTTCTGGCTGCCGTAAATCCCTGCGTCAGTCAGACCTCTGGGGGCGCAAAGACCGGCTTTGCGCCCCTTTTTTGTCCCAATAGATCAGCCGTTGTACAGGATGCCCCAGCGCGCCAAAAGCCGTTGCTGCAATTTGCGCGACGCGACGGCATAGGATTGTCCGCCGGGCGGGTCCTCGCGTTGTTCGCGGGTCAGCGAATCCCGGCGGGGCAGATCCGCCGAGAAATAGGCGAAAGCGAGTTCCGTGCCATCGGGAAGGTCAATGAATCCGCCCAGTCCGCTGACGAAATTCAAGGTGCCCGTCTTGGCGTGAACTTTCACAGGGTGGTCTTCGAGGATCTTGCGATCCTCGTCCCGAAGGGGGTGCTCCTTGAGCAAGGGTTTGATCCCCATGGTTTTTCGCGCCGCGATCAGCGCCACCACCATGTCTCGCGCGGACAGGCGGCTGTCATCGCCCAGACCGGAATGGTCCTCAAGCGCGACAGAGCTCATGCCTAGCGTGTCCTTCGCCCATGCATTCATCGCGTCAGCCGACGCCTTCAGCGATGAGACTGCGCCGACCCGCTTCGCCGTCGCGGTCATGCCCACACATTCCGCCGTGATGTTGGTCGAAAACTTGAGCATATCGCGGAGGATGATGCGCAAGGGCGCGCTCTCATGGGTGAGGACGGTCACGGCGCCGGATGGCACGCTGTCGATCAGTTCCGGCGATTTGAGAACGATACCGTTCGACCGCGCGAGGATCTGGAACACTTCGGCGGCGTAGCGGGCGGGCTTGCGCACCGGCAACCAACGCGCCCCGTTGCGCCCCAAGGCCCCACGCGCCACGGTCCAGTCGTCAAAGTCTCCGCCGTCCTTGTAGGTGTAGACTGGGTGATTGCGCGCTTCGACCCGCATGCGCGCAGAACGAACATCAGGCCGCAATGTCGACGAGCGGGCGTCCACCGTCACATTGTACCGATCACCCGCGCGCTGCCATTCGAAATGGACCCGGTTGAAATTCAGGTTCAACCCGGAAATCCCCGGATTGTACCCCACCTGGTCAGGCTGTTCGCTGTCGATGCCGTTCAAAGCGGGCAAGGCGCCGCCCCAGACAAGGAACCGGCCCGTAACCTCGGTCACGCCGGCCTCTTCGCGCAGCCGCTTTGCGATCGCGGCGATGGCATCCGTATCAAAGGTCGGATCGCCACCACCGGCAAGGATCAGGTCGCCGTTGATCCGACCATTCGTAACCGGGGCTGTCGCCAAGATGCGGGTCTGGAAATGGTAACCCGGTCCCAGCACATCAAGCGCGTAGCACGCGGTCAGCGCCTTTGCGACGCTGGCTGGGGGCAGGGCGCGCAAAGGGTTGTGGGATTCCAGCACCAGCCCGGTTTTGACATCGGCCACCTGAACGCTGACATTGCCCGCGAGTCCGGCATCTTCGATCAACGCGCTCAAAGGTGGCTGATAGGTTTTGAGGATATCCTCAGCCCGCGCTGCAGGCCTTAGAGACGTGGTCGGGGCCAAGGCGGATTGAGCAAATGCAGTCTGTGCGACCATAGCCGAAGCCAGACCGCCCAAGACCGCGCGACGTGTCACTTGCCGTGTCATGTGGCGGATGTAACCTCACTGGTCGCCGACTGACAAGGACACGCTTTGGTGAGAGGCGGGGTATTCTCTGGCAGCAGCATGATCGTGTTTCGCGGGCTCAGTTTTCGGACTGCCAGATGCCTTTTGCCCTCAGTTCTGTGGAACTGACCTGCATCATCGGCATGTTGACGAAACACCATGCCGGAGCGGATTGATCCGCCAGCATGAATGACGACCGGCCCGGAAGGCGCATGTGACGGTACTTGCGTGCGGTGCGGGAATTGAGCCCGGCCTGCCGCCAGCCCGGGCGCGCCAGAACACCCACAGGGACTGATTGCAAAATGTCTTCCCAGCGTTGCCACCGGTGGAACTGATGCAGGTTGTCCGCTCCCATCAGCCAGACAAAGCGAACGCCGGGATAGGCGGCTTTCAGAACATCCACGGTTTCGGCCGTGTAGGCCGTGCCGATCTGCGCTTCGAAATCACTGATGATCACCCGAGGGTCGCGCATCATCTCCTTGGCGCGTGCCATTCGCGCCTCAAGCGCTGCCGGACCACGCGCCTTGAGCGGATTGCCCGGAGACACCAGCCAGATCACCCGATCAAGCGCAAACCGGCGCAGCCCGACCCGTGTCAGATGTACATGCCCTTCATGCGCAGGGTCGAACGACCCACCAAGAAGGCCCACGCGCATGCCGGGCTGAAGAGAAAGCCTGTTGTGCGGCAAGGTTACTGTGACCAGTCAGGGGGACGCTTTTCCAGAAACGCGGCGATGCCTTCCTCGGTATCGCGGTACAGCATGTTCTCGACCATCACCTGACCGGTATAGGCATAGGCGTCGTCGAGCCCCATCTGAACCTGTTCGTAAAACGCCTGTTTGCCGATCTTCACCGCCGCACCCAGCTTGCTGGCGACCAGTTGCGCCAACTCTTGTGTGGCGTCGGCCAAGTCATTCTCCGGGACGACCTTGTTCACCAGCCCCAAAGCCTCGGCGCGGTCGGCGTCGATGAACTGGCCGGTGACCAGCATCTCGAATGCCTTTTTGCGTGGGATGTTGCGGGACAGCGCCACCATCGGCGTGGAACAGAACAGCCCGATATTCACGCCATTGACGCCGAATCGCGTGCCTTCGGCGGCGACGGCCATGTCGCAAGACGCTACCAATTGGCACCCGGCGGCAGTTGCGATGCCGTGCACCTGTGCGATCACCGGCTGCGGCAGGCGTTGAACGCCCGTCATCACCCGCGCACAGCGGTCGAACAGATCCTTGAAATACGACTTGCCGCCATCCTCGGCCTGTCGCCCTGCGGTCATCTGCTTCAGGTCGTGCCCCGCGCAGAATGCCTTGCCCGCGCCCGAGATCACGACAACCCTGACCGAGCGATCCTCGTGCAGCGCGTCGATCTGCTCTTGCAGCGCCGCCAGCATTTCGTCCGAAAGCGCGTTCAGGCGCTCGGGCGCGTTCAGGTGCAAATGGCAAACCGCGCCCGTGTCGCGACGTTCCAGGATTTTCATCTTGTCCTCCCAGTGACTTGGCGCAACTCTATCGATTCAGGGCAGCGGAGGAAAGCATGGCGCTCAAAGTTCCGGCAGATGAAATGGAAGCGTTCTTGGATCAGGTGTTTCCACAGGTCAAAGGCATGTTTGGTATCGACCATCTGGATGAAGACCTGTTGGTGATGCGCCTTCATGCGGGTGAACAGCATCTGCGCCCCGGCGGCACCGTGTCCGGCCCGGCCATGTTCAGCCTTGCCGATGTGGCGGCTTATGTCGCCACAATGGCCCGGATCGGGAAAGAGGCGCTGGCGGTCACCACCAATTGCTCCATCGACTTCATGCGCAAACCTGTGGCAGGAGCAGATGTGATCGCCCATGCCAAGGTGCTCAAGCTGGGACGCGCGCTGAGCGTAACGGACGTGCTGCTCTATTCCGAAGGTCAGAGCGACCCTGTTGCGCGCGCGACACTGACCTATTCGATCCCGCCAAAGCGCGATTGATCCGTTTACATACTCAGATGCCGCGCCCGTGCACCGCGCTCGATGGCAGCGGCGTGCAGCCGGTCCAGATCAAGCTCGTAGCGGATCTCTTCCAGCAGGCGCAATTCGCCCTCGCGCAACGTGCCGTCTGCGGCCGCCACATCGCAGGCCAGTGCGTACGCGGTTTCGAACAGCCGTTCCGGTAGGTTATCCCGGATCAGCCCGAACAGCGCGTCCAGCCCGTCCTCTTGTTCGAACAGGTCGAACACCAGTGCCGACATTTCGGGGATGCGCGCTTCGTCGTATTCGCCAAAGATCGGCAGGTTGTTGACCGCCGACTGAATCTTGACCAACTCGGCGGTGCGGATGCTTTCATCCGACGCAGAAACCGCGATCATGAGCGCAACAAGGCAATCCTGCGGGCTGAGGGGGTGGGGGTCGGTGTCGGACACGGTCTTCGCTTTCTGGTTTGGGTCTGCGCCTTCAACTTATTGACCCGCCCGCGCCCCCGCAATAGGGAGTGCCTTTTGAACGTCCGCACAAGACCGTGCGGCGACCATCCGGAGTGAATGAGCAATGTCCGATCTGCGCGAAGCTGCAATGACCTCAAAGGCCTGGCCCTTTGAAGAGGCGCGCCGGCTGCTCAAACGGTATGAGAAAAAACCGCCCGAAAAGGGCTATGTCCTGTTCGAAACCGGCTATGGCCCGTCTGGTCTGCCGCATATCGGTACGTTCGGCGAAGTGCTGCGCACCACGATGATCCGCCGCGCCTTCGAGGTAATCAGCGACATCCCCACCAAACTGATCTGTTTCAGCGACGATCTGGACGGCATGCGCAAGGTGCCGGGCAACGTGCCGCAGCAAGAAATGCTGGCCGAACACATGCACAAGCCGCTGACCGACGTGCCGGACCCCTTCGGCACGCATGAAAGCTTCGGCCACCACAACAACGCCATGCTGCGGCGCTTCCTCGACACCTTCGGTTTCGAGTACGAATTCTACTCGGCGCGCGAGTTCTACCGCTCCGGGCAGTTCGACGAGACGCTCAAGCGCGCAGTCGAGCGCTATGACGAGATCATGGCCGTGATGCTCAAATCGCTGCGCGAGGAGCGGCAGCAGACCTATTCGATCTTCCTGCCAATCCACCCCGAAACCGGCCGCGTCCTCTACGTTCCGATGAAGCACGTCGACGCGGTCAATCACACCGTCACCTTCGACGACGAGGACGGGCGCGAATGGACGTTGCCCGTCACCGGCGGCAACGTCAAACTCCAGTGGAAGCCCGATTTCGGCGCCCGCTGGGCCGCGCTCGACGTCGATTTCGAGATGTACGGCAAGGAACACGCCACCAACACCGCGATCTACGACCGTATCTGTGAGATCCTCGGCGGCAAGAAGCCCGAGCATTTCAGCTACGAGCTCTTCCTCGACGAGCATGGCCAGAAGATCTCCAAATCCTCGGGCAACGGCATCTCCATCGACGAATGGCTGACCTATGCCAGCACGGAGTCGCTGTCTTACTTCATGTATCTCAAGCCCAAGACGGCCAAGCGGATGCATTTTGACGTGATCCCCAAGGCGGTCGATGAATACCACCAGCAGCTTCGCGCCTATCCGACGCAGGACGCCGCCGGTCGGGCCAACAACCCGGTCTGGCACATCCATTCCGGCAACGTACCTGAATCGTACATGGTCGTGCCGTTCTCGATGCTGCTGAACCTTGCCTCTGCCGCCGGGGCCGAGGACAAGGACACCATGTGGGCCTTCATCAAGCGTTATGCGCCAGACGCCTCGCCCGAGACCCATGCCGATCTGGATCAGGCCGCAGGTTTTGCCGTGCGCTATTACGAAGATTTCGTGAAACCCACCAAGACCTTCCGCGCACCGGACGAAAAGGAACGCGCCGCGATGGAGGATCTGGCATCCCGGCTCGAGGCACATGACGGCCCGACCGACGACGAAACGCTGCAGACCATCGTTTTCGCCGTCGGCAAGGACCACGGTTTCGATCCGCTGCGCGACTGGTTCAAGGCGCTGTACGAGGTGCTGCTGGGGCAGTCCCAAGGCCCGCGCTTTGGTGGCTTCATCGCTCTCTACGGGGTAGCTGAGAGCGTTGCGCTGATCCGCAAAGGGCTGGCCGGAGAGCTTGCGTAGGCCAGGCATTTTGCCCGCCACCGGAATCGCGCTAGCTTTCGTATAGCAACGAGAGGTGACCCCATGCGCAAACTCATCACCGGGCTGGTCCTTGCCCTTTCGATGACAGGCTCGCTTTGGGCGCAGGAGGTTCTTGCGCCCGAACCCGGCATCGAAACGACGATCCAAAGTCAGATCGACGCTTTCCTGCAGGACGATTTCGGCACTGCCTTTACCTTTGCCGCCCCGAACATCCGCAACATCTTCCGCACGCCTGAAAATTTCGGCGCGATGGTGCAGCAGGGCTATCCGATGGTCTGGCGCCCGGAAAGCGTGACTTTCGGTGATCTGCGCGCAATCGCGGGTGGGATTTATCAGACGGTGATCCTCACCGATGCGGCGGGCAATCTGCACTACCTCGACTACCGGATGCAGATGATCGACGGTCAATGGCGCATCGCCGGGGTGCAAATCCTGCAAGCGCCAGAGCTTGCGGCGTAGGGTGCGTGATCTCACGCACCGTCACGACAAATCATCCGCGTTCAGCACATACGCCTTGCCGAATCCGCCATTCAGATACGCGCCCAGCGGCGTGAATCGCACCAACGCGAAATCCGCGAACCCGATGTAGAGCTTGGCTTTCGGTTGTTTTGACAGGAATGCCTTGGCCAAAGCGGCGTGTTCAGGCTCGCCATGTCGGATGAATTGCGCCTCCGCCCTCAGGCTCAAACGAGGATGCGTGAGCGGGTCACCTTTGCCTTTCGGTTCGCCGATCAACAGCGAACAGACGGGGTTATGCTGCAATGCAGCGCTGTGATGGCTGAGATCTGACATCAAGCTGAGAGGCATGCCATCCGGCCCCGGAACCAGTGCCACACGACTCACCATTGGGCTTCTATCCGCCATATCCATATAGGCCAAAGCGGCAAAGCGCGCGCCTGCCATCAGGTCGCGTGCCAAGCTGAGCGCATCGTCATCGGTGGGGCGAATGGGTGATTTCATGTGACTCATCTTATCATCTGCCGGGGGTGTGGCAATTTTTATGCTGCACCTGCACAATAACCCTGTACCCTCGGCACGAATCGAAGGAACAGACCATGTCCGGCCACGTCATTACGGTTGCTCAGCAAAAAGGCGGCTCTGGCAAGACCACCGTTTCCGCCAACCTCGCCATTGGCTTTCTGCGTCAAGGCAAGCGTGTGGCGCTTGTCGACATCGACCCGCAGGGCAGCCTCGGGCGCTGGTTCATGACCCGGCTGGAAACCGAAGCCGGGTCGGTGGATGGGCTGGAATTCGCCACTTCTTCGGCATGGGGCATCACCTACGAGGTGCGCAAGCTGTCCGAGAAGAACGACATCGTCATCATCGACACGCCGCCCAAGGCGGATAGCGATCTGCGCCCCGCCTTGCGTGTGGCTGATCTTGTGGTTGTGCCGGTCAGCGTCAGCCATGTGGACCTTTGGGCCACCGAGGGTGTGCTGGATCTTGCCCGGCGCGAAGACAAAGAAGCGATCATCGTTCTCAATCGAGCACGGCAGAACACCCGTCTCGGAGTCGAAGTGGCCGAGGCTGCGGAAAAGCTGATGGCCCGGATTGCCGATGCGACGCTCGCCAACCGGGTGATCTATGCCGAGGCGCTGGGTCAGGGCCGGGGCGCCGCCGAAGGCCGCAAGACACCCGCACAGGCCGAGGTGGATGCGCTTACCTCAGAGGTGGCACAGGTGCTGGCAAACGGGTAAGGCAGGGCACCCGACCAAGGAGCCTGCGCCATGACCGACCTCGACGCCCTGAAAGCCGTGATCCGCGCCAACGGTGCCGCGCAGGGTCAGACCGTGTCCAAGCTTGGCTATTTCTGCGCGCCATTCCGGCCCGCATCCGGCCCGTTCTCGGACAAGGTGATCAAGGTCTATCGCGGGTTGCGGAATCAGGCTGCTCTCGACCGGCTGGCGCAATGCCATGACGCTTACGTCGCCGCTTTGAACCACGCCGGGGTCGCCCTGCCACAAACCGAATTCCATCTGCTCGACATGGATGGCACCCGCATTCCCGTGGTCGTGCAGGAGGCGCTGCCCTCGGACTGCATGATGCGCCCGCAGATGCAGACTGCCTCGACGGAAGAAACGCTCCAGATGATGGAGGCGGCGGGCGACGTGATCGCGACCTTCTGGAACAACGCCGACCAGTTCGACACCCGCATCGGCTTTCACCCGTCGATCCGAAATTTCGCTTATCTGGACGGCAAGGCGCTCTTCTTCGACACCTTCCCGCCGCTGATCCACTACAGCCGTGAGGAGATGGGCAAGATGCTGCTGCTGTTCTCGGACAAGGCGCTGATGCGTTGGGTCGGGCCGTTCCTGCAAGCCAAGGTCACCGGCATTCAGGACGAATGGTACTCGGCCCCGGAAACGCTGGTGGGTCTGGTCGGGTCCGCCTGCCGTTTGCGCCCCAACGATGCCCAAGCCTATCTTGACTGGGGCCGCGACTTCACCCAGCGCCGCATGTCCCGCTGGGCGGATGAGGCGCTGCCGCAGCTTCAGGAACCGCCCCGTCTGCCGGGGTATTGGACGAGCTTCCGCAAACTGTTGGGATTGCAGGGAGAACCCAACGTGTCCTGAGTTTGCAAATGTCCCGACCGGGTTTTCAAACCTGGTGGGGACATGATGCGGATCAAAGTGGAGCACTCCCAACACGGCTATCCTTGTCCCATCCTGAGGAAAGGGAGGGGACCCATGTATTCGAACATTCTCGTACCTATCGCGCTTGATAATGAAGACGACCGCACGGCGCAGGCGCTCGACATTGCCAAGTCGCTGTCTGCCGAAGGCGCCACGATCACCCTGCTGCATGTGGTGGAGGCCGTGCCCAGCTACGCAATCAGTTACATTTCTACGGATATCCTTGACGCCACTCGAACCGGGATCGAAACGGAACTGGCGCGATTGGCATCGGATCTCGGGGCCAATTCGGTGGTGATCGACGGCCATTCCGGGCGATCCATTCTCGACTACGCCGAAGAGCAGGGCAGCGACCTGATCGTCATCGCCTCGCACCGCCCCGGAATGCAGACACTGCTGCTTGGATCAACGGCGACCCATGTGGTGCGCCATGCAAATTGCTCGGTTCATGTCTTGCGTTGATTGACATTCCTGGCGCGCACTGCACCTCCTGCCCGACAGGAGGTGCCCATGGACCAGACGCTCAAACTCGACACTCGCGATCAGTTGCCGGACGCGCTGCGCGTTTTGCTGCAGGATTTCCCGCGCGAGACTTGGCCCGAGCACAACAATTTCGCAGGGCTGGTGGCGTTCTGGCTGGATCGGCACCTGATGTTCCGTCGGCTGATGACAGCCCTTATTGATGACGCGGAACAGGCCGTGGACCGCAAAATTGACTCGCAGACCCATGCCGCGAAGCTCTCGCGCTATGGGTCGATGCTCCTGCAGAACCTGCACGGACATCACCAGATCGAGGATCACCATTACTTTCCGGTACTGGCCACGCGGGAACCGATCCTGAACAAGGGCTTTGAGCTGCTCGATTCCGATCACCACGCGATGGACGGCCTGCTCAACCGATTTGCCGATGGCGCCAATGCGGTGATTCAGGGGAAAACGGAGCCCGGTAAGTTTCGCGAAGACCTGCTCAGCTTTCAGGCGATGCTCAACCGCCATCTGATCGACGAAGAGGAACTGGTGGTGCCGGTGATCCTCAAACACGGACCCGGTGGGCTGGGCTGACGGGTTTACTTGGTCGCCCGGCCCATGCCACATGTGCCGCCAGACCAAAACGGAGCTCCGCGCATGGATATCGACGATCTGGCCACCCGCATCCTTGCCGGTGAACGTCGCGCACTGGCGCGGGCGATCACGCTGGTGGAAAGCGGACGTGCCGATCATCGGGCTGATGCGCTGGTGCTGTTCGACCGGCTCAAGGGACACGGCCGCGAGGCGCTGCGCATCGGGCTGTCCGGAACGCCGGGCGTGGGAAAATCCACCTTTATCGAAACCTTTGGCATGATGCTGACAGCGCAGGGGCTCAAGGTGGCGGTGCTGGCCGTGGATCCCAGCTCTGCGCGCTCCGGTGGGTCGATTCTGGGCGACAAGACCCGGATGGAGCGCCTGTCGCGCGACCCCAATGCGTTTATCCGCCCATCGCCGTCGCAATCCCATCTGGGTGGCGTGGCGCGGCGCACACGCGAGGCGATCGACCTCTGCGAGGCAGCTGGCTTTGACGTGGTGCTGATCGAAACCGTAGGCGTGGGGCAGTCGGAAACCGTGGTGGCGGAAATGTCGGACCTGTTCCTGCTGCTCTTGGCCCCCGCAGGCGGTGACGAATTGCAGGGCGTCAAACGCGGCATCATGGAAATGGCGGACATCATCCTTGTAAACAAGGCCGATGGCGATCTGAAGGCCACCGCAACCCGCACCTGTGCGGATTACGCGGGTGCCTTGCGCCTCTTGCGCAAGCGGCCGCAGGACCCCGAAGGATTTCCCAAGGCGATGACGGTTTCAGCGCTGGAGGAGTCTGGTCTGCACACCGCATGGGAGGAGATGCAGACTCTCGCGCTCTGGCGCCGCGAACACGGTCATTTCGCCGCGCGCCGTGCTGAACAGGCGCGATTCTGGTTCGAAGCGGAACTGAAGCAATCTCTGCTGGCGCGGCTGGAGCGGGAACCGTTAAAAGGGCTGGTCCGGGCGCTGGGGCGCGCCGTGGAAGACGGGACAAAGACCCCAAGTCAGGCGGCGGATGAAGTGTTGGCGCAGCTCGAGGGGAGAACCCCACCTTCCGCATGAACCAGAAGCGCGCCTGCGGCGCAACGGTTTGAGCTTGCATGGCCTTTGGCCATCCAAGCCGTTTTGGGGGCGCTGCCCCCGTCGCCCGTTGGGCGACTCCCCCGAGGTATTTGTAAAACAGAGAAGAAACCGGGGCGGTCCACCCCCTGCGCAATGCAACAGGGGGCTTCTCCATTTACGGTCATCGGCGCCTCCGCCTGTTCCGCCACTCAAGTCAACGCGAGTCGGGTTAAGATTTCCTTTATTCTCTGTTTCAAAAATACCTTGGGGGAATGCCGCGCTTGCGCGGCAGGGGGCAAGGCCCCCAACCTGTCGGACCGCGGCACGCGGTTCGACATAAAGTTCCCGAACCTGGGGCGGACTCCCGGTTTTCCCGCAAGGCCCCACTTGACGCCTTTCCCGCATCCCTCTAAGGACAACCAACGAGATTCCGGGCGCTGCCAGTCGGCGCCCTTTGATATTGGTGGAAGAGCCGTCTTCTGCCTCTGATAGAACGAGGATGAACCCATGTCGCGTGTTTGCGAACTGACCGGTAAAGGCCCGATGACTGGCAACAATGTCAGCCATGCCAACAACAAGACACGTCGGCGTTTCTTGCCGAACCTGAATGACGTGACCCTGCAGTCTGAGACTCTGGGCCGTGGCATCAAGATGCGCATCTCTGCGCACGCGCTGCGCAGCGTCGATCACCGTGGTGGTCTCGACAAGTTCCTGGCGAAAGCCAAGGACACAGAGCTGTCGGCCAACGCGCTGAAGGTCAAGAAAGAGATCGCAAAGGCACAAGCCGCTCAGGCCTGATCCTTTTCGCTTTGACAGTCAAGCAGCCTCGCACGGGTTCCCGCGCGGGGCTGTTTTCTTTTGTCGCCTTGTGAGGTCGGACAGGGTCGTTACCTAGGCGGTATGGTTTCGTGGCTTCGGTATATCACCGTTCTTGGACTGGCGCTGCTGATCGGGTTCACCAGCGTGCAGTTTGCGGCTGCCCGTGGGCAACCGCCTGCCGTCGGCACGATGGAGATCTGTACCGGCACCGGCCCGATCCACATCCTCGTGGACGAAAACGGAGAGCCGACGGGCGGGGTGATGATCTGCCCCGACTACGCTCCGGCCTTCTTTGCTGATGTTTGGGCAGAGGGTGCGCAGGCGCTCTGGGTTGCGCAGTGGCAGGGTGTGTCGCTGCCACAGACAACGCATCGCAGAGTCTCTGCCGAGGTCCAGTCAGCTCTGGCCCGGGGGCCACCGTCTTTGGTTTGAACGTCCCAACATCCTGACTTCAAACGAAAGATCACTTCCATGTTCAAAACATCCCTCATTGCAGGGGCCGTTGCCTTTGCTTCTGTCCTGCCGGCCTATGCAGAAATCACCATTGAAGACGCCTATGCGCGTTCGGCCTCGCCCATGGCAAAATCCGGTGCTGCTTTCATGATGATTCACAATTCCGGTGAGGCAGACCGCCTCGTTGGCGTGTCCTCAGACGTCGCCGCCCGCACCGAATTGCACACCCACCTCGAAGGCGAAAACGGCGTCATGCGCATGTTGCATGTCGAAGAAGGCTTCGAGTTGCCCGCAGATGGCATGATCGCCATGCAGCGCGGTGGCAAGCACGTCATGCTCATGGGGTTGAACGCCCCTATGGAGCAGGGCGCCACGGTCACCGTCACCCTGACCTTTGACAAAGCAGGCGACGTTGTGGTCGAGGTTCCGGTCGATCTGGAACGGCAGGACCATGGCGGCATGAACCACGGTCACGGCGGCATGAACCACGGCTCCGGCAGCTGATCTGTTCAGGCCAGCAGGCGGTCCACCCATGCAGGGACCGTCTTGCTGGCCGGTCCCACGATATGTTCTTCAAAGGCATAGGACATGTCGCTGTCGCGCAGGTTCATCTCGACCGTGGCCGCCCCTGACATGCGCGCCTCTTCGACAAAACCGGCTGCCGGATAGACCTGGCCTGAGGTGCCGATGGCGGCAAACAGATCGCAGGTCTGAAGGGCTTCGATGATCTCTTCCATGTGATAGGGGATTTCGCCAAACCAGACGATGTCCGGACGCGCCGTTGGTTTGTCGCAGGCAGGGCAGGGCTCTCCGACGGACATCTCGGGTGGCGCATCCCAGCGATGCTCACAGGCGGCGCAGAGCGCTCGGGACAATTCGCCATGCATGTGGATCGCGCGCACTCCGGCCTTTTCGTGAAGGCCGTCTACATTCTGGGTGACCAGAAGGACGTCGCCGGGAAAATCGGCTTGCAGCCGCGCCAGCGCGTGATGGGCCGGGTTCGGCTGAGCCTCTGCCGCCTGAACCCGACGCGCGTTATAGAAGCGGTGCACGAGGTCGGGATTGCGCACAAAGGCCTCTGGTGTGGCAACATCCTCAATCCGGTGCTGCGCCCACAGACCTCCCTCGTCGCGGAACGTACCCAGCCCGCTTTCCGCAGATATCCCCGCCCCGGTCAGAATGACGATCCTGTCGATCCGTCGCATCGCTTCCCCTTTTCGAGCAGTCCGCAACCGACTAAGTCACGGGCATGAACCACCGTATCCTCTTTGTCTGTCTGGGCAATATCTGCCGTTCGCCCACCGCCGAAGCGGTCACCCGCGCCAAGGCTGCGGCGCGGGGACTGGACCTGACACTGGACAGCGCGGGCACAGGAACCTGGCATTTGGGCAAACCGCCCTATGGTCCGATGCAGACCGCCGCCCACGCCAAGGGCTACGACCTGTCGACGCTCAGGGCGCGGCAGGTGTCCCTCGCAGATTTCGGTGCATTTGACCTGATCATTGCGATGGATGCCGAAAACATGGCCGATCTTGCGGCTTTTGGCCCTGCGGACCGCGTGTCGCTGTTCACCGATTTTGCACCAGACACGACCGCCACCCATGTGCCTGACCCCTATTTCACAAGGGATTTCGACGGGGCCTTGGCCTTGATCGAACGCTGTGCCGACGGGTTGCTCGACGCAGTGGCGGCGCGGTCACGTCACGAGTTGTAAAGCTCTCGCGCCACCAGATAGCTGATCGGCAGGGCCGCCGCCGCGCCAATGACAGCTGCGATCAGGATCGGCACAACGGTGTCGTATCCGATTGTCAGAACCGCAATCACGGCGGTTCCTGCTAACGTGGTTGCAATGAGCGAATAGAGAATACTGGCAAGCCGCAACATGAGAACCTCCATAATGTGCGTCTTGCCAACATATTCCAAAATCACAATGCTTTGTCCTTGATCGCGATCAAGTCACGCGCGCCGTGCCACCTGTTTGGTCGAAAGTTCGCGCGCCAGCAGTCTCATGCAAGCGGTAATGCCAGCACCGCTCCAGCGGAAACAGCCAAGGTGAAGCAAAACGTAGAGCCCAGTCCGATCGCGATACACAAAAAACAAAGTTCCCGGACAGGGCAGTGGCAATCAAAGAATACAAGATAAAGGCAAGTCTCAACATACAGGCCTCCAGTTCCATCGGAACCACCCTCAGTCTCAGCATATGAGATTCGTTTTGCCTAGTAGGAACATTCACCCTTGGAAGAAAATTAACACTGTTGTCGGCTGTGAAAACTCCTTTTCTCGTCGAGCAGTGCAGCGCAGGCTGCACGCAGTTTCAGGAATGTCCCGCGTTTGTGGCACCAAGGGGGAGGGCCGTCATCAGATCCGCCTTGCCATTCAAGACAGGTCTTTGGGCAATGGCAGGCGCCGCAAGCGCCGAATGTTGCCTTCAGTTCCGACATTATCAGTGGCGCGTCCTCTTCGCTCAGGTTCAAACCGAGATGCGCCAACATCCCTTCGTGTGCGCTCATGCGTGCATCGAAATCCCGCCGCATGGAGTCTAGAAATTCTGACACATCCCCTCCTAAGGTGTAAAATATTTCTGACACCTTTGTGTACGGCTGTATGCAGTAACTGGATCACGCGAAACGTAAATAAGATGTTAATGCGCTGATTAAATTCGAAAAGAATCCCAAAATCCGGGAGGTTGAAGGGTCGTGTCACGGTTTTGAAACGCAAGGCCCAATGTACCTTGTGCGGGTGAAGGAAAGCTTGGCCAGCGCCGCCCCCAAAGTTTGGGGCAGCATGAATGAACGCCCTCAGGCACAGTTCCGACACACGGCGGCTGTCGGTACCGCCGTCAACCGTTCGTCGGAAATCGGATCGCCGCATTTTGCGCAAATCCCATAGGTGCCGTCTTCGATCCGGCTCAGTGCCGCATCAATTCGGCGAAGCTCTTCCAAATCCGCATTGCCAAGTGCTTCGAGAACCTCGTCGCCCTGCCGTTCCGAGGCACGGTCTTCCCAGTCACTGGGCATCGGGTCGTCGAGCTTGTCTTCGATCTCAAGCAGCGCACCGGACAGTTCGGCGCGACGTTCAAGAAGCAGGGTTTTCTGTGCAGTCAGGTCCATATCGGGTCTCCCTTGATACCCTGAGTCTGACAGACGGCGCATGACGGTGCGTTGATTTCGGTCAAACGCAATTTGGGCTCGTCATCGTCTTGCTGACAAATCTGTTGCCCGGCTCTCTGCCATCAGCGTAAGCTTTTCCGTATTGAGAACAGTATTTTTATGGCGGAGTTTTCCAATGAGCTACACGATCAATGTCTTGCGCAAGAACGGCACCGGCACCCTTACTTTCAAAAGCGGATCCGTGAACATCTCCGAAACCTGCTGGTGGGACGAGAAAGTCGTGATCGACGCGGGGTCATACACCGGCTACGCGACACGCATGGCGAACAAGACTGACGGAACCGATGGCGGCAAACGCGAGGCGATCTGGCTTGGCCTCAAGGTGCCCTATAATGGCGATGGCAGTACGGCCAACGGGTTCTTCATTCACAAGGGAACCAACGCGTCTTGGTCAGACGGCTGTATCGTCTTGCCGGGGGCCAAGGTCTACCAGATGTGGTCCGAGATCACGCCCAAGGAAACCGGCAACATCACCGTCACTATCAAGGACGAGACGGTCGAGCGTGGACGCCCGCTGGATTGGGATTGCACGCGCCACATGCACTCGTTCTGGGGTGGGATGCCCGCGTTCGAATGACGTCAAAGCGCATCATCCCAGGGGTGCTTGCCATTGGTCTTTTGATGTCGCCCGCGTCGGCACAAGAGGCGCCGCTGCAGCCCGATCCAGCAGATGCGGTCGAGATGATCGAACTCATGCTGGGGCGGGTTCCGTCCCGGCATGGCACGCCATTGGCCGCCATGCACGGGCTGGCCGATCTTTACGGACGCAGTTTGGATCAGGCGAAAACAGGTGTTTCGGGGGCCTTGGGACTGTGGATACTGCTGGGAGACGTGACGTGGCGCACCGCAGATGCCGGACTGATGCAATCCTATGCCGCTGATATGCTGCCGCTCTATCGTCTGCAGCCAGAGGCGTTTCTTGCGGCCTTGTCTGACGCGCCTTGGCTTGCCGCGTCAGCCTGTCATTATCTGTCGGCGTATTTCGGGTCCGAGGACCGCGCAGAAGAAGGCCGCGCCCCGTTTCTGGAGAATGAGTCCGCGCGGATCAGCAATGTTCTGCCAAAGCCGGTCGCCGAAACATGCCTCGAAACACTCGCTTCGGCGCAATAACCGGCGGCACTGTCACTCCTGAACCCCGACCACCTGCAGCGCCACATTGCCGATCACTGTGTTTCGCCCGGCGTCGCGGTGCATCAGTACGCCGTCAGTGATATAGAGGTTCTTCACATCAAAGATGAACGGTCCAACCCCTGTCGCAGCGATGCGCACCTTGTCGTCCCCGGCAATGGCGTTGCGACCCTTGAGTGTCACGTAGTCGGTGCCCTCCGGGATCAGCCGAAACATCGTCGGGTCCGAATTGGCTGACAGGTTCGACACGATGTAGAGGATCTCGTCGTAATCGGTGATCCGTTCCTGACGGAAGTAGCAGACGCCTTCGTAGCTGCCCAAGGCGACGGCGGTCAGCCCGGCGACCGCGATGGTGACAGGCGCTGTGGCAACCGCGCTCGCGGTCGTCAAAGCGCCACCCGCTCCAGCGGCCACACTGCTGCCAGCGGCGGCGGCGCTGCTGACACCTGTGCTGATCATGCTGATGCCAGAGACCGGGTTTTCGAGTGTATACACACCGACCGCCCTGACACCTTCGGTGGCGGCGGATGCGACTGCCCCGGCCGTGGCTTTGGCGGCCTGACCGGCCTTGCTTGCAAGGAGGCTTGGGCGGAAATCGCAGAGGTCGGCTTGGACAGACATTGGGGCCGCCAGAAAGGCAGCAATGAGAATCGGGCGCATTTTTTAACCTGCTCGGAGTTTTTCCGGCAGTTTACACTCTCTTGCAGGCGCTGTGCAGAGGGGCTTTGGCGACGATGCGGGGATCGGCGAAACGATGCCCGCACCGTGCCCAAGGTTACGGCTTCACGTAGGCGTAGCCCTGTTCCTGCAATTCGATCAGGCGGACCACGCCCGACGGGGTGACCGTGGCTTCGGACATCAGCACGATGTCATGCCCGGCCTTCTTCTGCATTGCGGCCAGCGTGTTGCCGCAGGCCGAAAAGCTCAGGTTCTCAAGCTCAAGCGACATGGCGGAGATGCGATCCTCGACCGGGCTCTTGCCGGGGATGAACATGTTGAGACCGGGGCCATAGGCCACCATCTCGATCACCACCTCATCGCCTTTCGACGCATAGTAATTCGCCACGTTCTGCGCGTTGTTAAGCGCGATGTTCATGACCTGCGGATCGTTCTCGTTGACATGGATCGCCACGTGATGCGTCAGCCCTTCGGCAAGCGCTCCCGAGGCCAGCGCCACCGACAGCGCGGCGGCGGTGATCAGATGTTTCATTGTGGTTCCTCCCTTATGTCGGAGGAGCGTAGCACGGGTGCAAAGTTTTGCATGTGTTTTTTGGATGTAGGGTGCGTGCTCGCACGCACCTTTCGCGTCAACGCACGTAGGCAACGGGCAGGGGATGGCCGCGGCCTGCCGCACCTCATTCCAAGGTCGTCACATTATGCCGGGCAGATCCGGACGACCTCAATCCCCGCGCGGACGTCCCCAAAGCGGCTGGCCGGAGCGCGGTCGTCCGCCGCCCGAGAGCGCTCCGCGCCGTTCCTCAGGCGGGAGCGTGTAGTGTGTTCAAAGTACCTTCCGATTCCTAGATTCTTGTAGAAATGTTGCGTCTAGTACAATATATTGATGTCACGATCTGAACGCTGGCAGACCAGCTAGTAGGATCGTCCCGGCGAGCAGGAGACTGCTCGCCCTTTTTTCTTACCTTAGCACAATGCCTAAGGGATTATTTCTTGATGCGTTTTTATTCAGAACCGGCTCCAGTCGATCAAAATACCCGGAGGCGTGCTGCCTTCTGATATATGAATTTGGACTTAATCTTTGCTGAAGGAAATAAGCGACCACGTCGCATGCTTGTATAGGTAGCGAGTGAGCCGAATCTCTTTCACTTGGATCTTCGATTACTCTAAGAATCGGAATGTTTCTGTACCCCGGTCTCCCCATATTGGGGATGGGATTGTAAACGCTCATTTTGCGCATTAGGCGAATTAACGATTGCCCATTAGTCGCGTCAGTGAAAACTTTACCAAATGACCTCTGGTAACCACCTGGAAAATTACCGTTTGCAAGTGTGTTTTCGAATCTTTGGAATAAAACACCCCACGCCGCAGCAAATATGTCAAAGTTGTCTGGTTTCCCCTGCTTATCAATTACGACGTTGGTAAAGGAAACAAAGTTCAGCTTTGCGAGCTCATCCAAATAGTTTCTAAGAATTGCAAGGCGATTGTGTTTTTCAATCGCAAACTCACTGTGCCTCAGAAACTTTACCGCATGTATTTCAGTCCGAACTGGTAAGCCATAAACGTCTTTAACCGTTCTGCGGAAGTCTTTGCTTGCATTGATAAAATTACGCCAGTGGCTTTCGTGAACAACCATACCGCTTAGGCAGAAATATCTTGTTTGGGCTGTGTTGTTCCCGGGATCGCCACTTTCATCGACGTACATCAAATACATGAATGTCCCCCAACACTATTCTCATAGGTTGTAGGGGATTAACTATCCATCTTCAACGCCGAGATGAACGCTTCCTGCGGGATCTCGACCTTGCCGAACTGGCGCATCTTCTTCTTGCCGGCCTTCTGCTTTTCCAGAAGCTTCTTCTTCCGGGTCGCGTCGCCGCCGTAACACTTGGCGGTCACGTCCTTGCGCAGGGCGGACAGGGTTTCGCGGGCGATCACCTTACCACCAATGGCGGCCTGGATCGGGATCTTGAACATGTGGCGCGGGATCAGGTCCTTGAGCTTTTCGCACATGGCACGGCCCCGCGTTTCAGCGCGGTCGCGGTGGACCATCATCGACAAGGCATCCACCGGTTCATCATTCACGAGGATCTGCATCTTCACGAGGTTGTCCTCGCGGTAGCCGATCAACTGGTAGTCAAAGCTGGCATAGCCCTTGGTCACCGATTTCAGCCGGTCATAGAAGTCGAACACCACCTCGTTCAGCGGCAGGTCATAGACCACCATTGCGCGGCTGCCGACATAGGTGAGGTCAAGCTGCAGACCGCGACGGTCCTGACAGAGCTTGAGAACATCGCCCAGATACTCATCCGGCACAAGGATCGACGCCTTGATGCGCGGCTCTTCGATATGGTCGATGGTGGACGGGTCTGGCATGTCGGCGGGGTTGTGCAATTCCTGCATCCCGCCGTCCTTGGTGTAGACGTGATAGATCACCGACGGGGCCGTGGTGATCAGGTCGATGTCATACTCGCGCTCCAGACGGTCGCGCACCACTTCAAGGTGCAGCAGACCAAGGAACCCGCAACGGAAGCCAAAGCCAAGTGCGGCCGATGTTTCCATCTCAAACGTGAAGGACGCGTCGTTCAGCGCCAGCTTCTCCATCGCGTCGCGCATGTCTTCAAAGTCGTTGGCATCCACCGGGAACAGACCACAGAAGACCACCGGGATCGACGGCTTGAAGCCGGGCAGGGGGGTCTCGCAGCCCTTCTTCTCGGTCGTGATCGTGTCACCCACGCGGGTGTCGCTGACCTGTTTGATCTGTGCAGTGATGTAGCCGATCTCGCCGGGGCCAAGCTCTTTGACCTCCTGCATCGCGGGGCGATAGACGCCGATCCGGTCGATGTCATAGGTGCCGCCGGTTTTCATCATCCGGATGCTCTGGCCCTTTTTCAGGACCCCGTCGATGACCCGCACGATGACCACGACGCCCAGATAGGGGTCGTATTTGCTGTCCACCAGCATCGCCTTGAGCGGCTTTGTCGCATCGCCTTCGTGGGGCGGCGGCAGGCGTTTGACGATGGCTTCCAGAACAGCAGGAATGCCCACGCCGGTCTTGGCGGAAATCTCCAACGCCTCGGAGGCGTCGATGCCGATCACATCCTCGATCTGTTCCTTCACCCGCTCGGGTTCCGACGCGGGCAGGTCGATCTTGTTCAGCACCGGCACGATCTCGTGGTCGGCGTCGATGGCGGTGTAGACATTGGCCAGCGTCTGCGCTTCCACGCCCTGCGTGGCGTCCACCACAAGCAACGATCCTTCGACCGCGCGCATGGAGCGGCTGACCTCGTAGGCAAAGTCCACGTGGCCGGGCGTGTCGATCAGGTTGAGGATATAGATCTCGCCATCCTCGGCCTTGTATTCGATCCGAACGGTGTTGGCCTTGATCGTGCTGCCGCGTTCCCGCTCGATATCCATCGAGTCAAGAAGCTGTTCCTTCATGTCCCGTTCCGACACCGTATTGGTGGATTGGATCAGCCGGTCGGCCAGGGTGGATTTCCCGTGGTCG
>NZ_JAEPMO010000269.1 GCF_017643905.1 Marivita sp. | reverse complement strand
CATGTTCCTGAAGGACCTCATCCAAGAGCCGCAAGACAGCAGTCGGATCGACAAAGCGAGAACAACCCGTCGGCGGGGATCAAATCGCTTGGCCAAAATCTATTGACAGAGAGGGAACCGTTACCGAAGTCCCGACCCTAGGTCACAAAAGCTGCTCGAGTCCTAAGGTTTTTTGCGATCAAGCTGTTGCAGGCGATTTCAGCTATGCCCTACGTCTTGACTATTGGGGCATCCTCCGGCCCCTTCGGCGCAGACCTCACAGGAGCCTTCCATGCACCCCTTCCACAATGAGCTGAAAACCCGTCTGGTCCGCTATTGCGCCATCGACAGCCAGTCGGACATGGACCGCCCCGGATCGCCGTCGACCGCGTGTCAGCACGACATGCTGGATCTGATGGTCACCGAACTGACCGAAATAGGTGCGCAGGATGTGACCAAGACGCCCTATGGAACAGTGATCGCCACAATCCCCGGCACAACGCCTGGCCCGACCATCGGGTTTCTGGCCCATGTCGATACGGCACCGCAATTCAACGCGACGGGCGTCAAGCCGCGTGTGATCGAAGGCTATAACGGCGGGGTGATCACCTATCCCGACGATCCTGATCTGGTGCTCGACCCAGTGGCCTTTCACTATCTCGCGGGCAAGGTAGGAGATGACATCGTGACCGCCTCTGGTCTGACCCTGCTGGGGGCCGACGACAAGGCGGGTGTAGCCATCGTGATGACCGCCGCGCGGCACCTGCTTGAAAACCCGCAGATCAAACGCCCCACGATCCGTGTGGCCTTTACCCCGGACGAAGAAATCGGGCGCGGGGTCGATCCCAAACTGCCCACCGATCTGGGTGTCGATTTTGCCTATACCTTTGATGGCGGCGATCTGGGCGAAGTGACCTACGAGACCTTCTCGGCCGATTTCGCCGTTGTCACCGTCACAGGCGTGTCGATTCATCCCGGCTGGGCCAAGGGCAAGCTGGTCAATGCCATCCATCTTGCGTCCAAGATCATCGACACCCTGCCACAGGTCACCATGACGCCCGAGACCACGGATGGCATCGAAGGCTTCATCCACACGGTCGACATTCGCGGCAACGCTGAACAGATGGAACTGCGCTTTATCCTGCGGGATTTCGAACGCGGGGGGCTGGAGGCCAAAGGCGCGCTTCTGCGGCAGGTCTGCGACACCATTGCCGCCACCGAACCCCGCGCTGAGATCGCCTGCACCATCACCCCGCAATATCGCAACATGCGCTATTGGCTTGAGGATGACATGACCCCCGTGACACTGGCCCGCGAGGCACTGGCCGATCTGGGCATCCCCGAGATTTCGGCACCCGTCCGTGGCGGCACGGATGGATCACGGCTGACCGAAATGGGAGTGCCCTGCCCCAACCTGTTCACCGGCATGCAGAACGTCCACGGCCCGCTTGAATGGGTTTCGGTGCAGGACATGACCCGTGCCACCGATCTGTGCCTGCGGATCGCCGAGCGCGCGGCCAAGGCGGGTTGAGACCCGGTGCGGATCATTCCGCGCCTTGTACCGACATCAAATATCCCACCAGATCGGCAATCGGCTCGGCCACCAGCATCGGCTGACCGCTAGGAAGTTTCATCGCGGTATTGGCGACCCCTTCGAAATACGGGCCATAGACCGGCATGGGCGATCCGTGGCTGACCAGCGGGTCGGTCCCGTCAATCCGTTTCAGCACCCGCTCTAACGGAAAGACACCGCCATTGCGGGACGCCAGCGCGGTGAGGTCAACAGGCTGCAATACCAGCGCCCCTGCCAAAGGCCCCTGCCCCTTGGCATCCGCACCATGACAGGTGGCACAATGGGTCTGAAAGAGCGCGCGCCCGTGATCCACATCCTGCGCCATCACGGGCGCGGCGGTCAGGGCAATGAGGGTGAGACCGGCAAGAACACGTCGCATGAGGAGACTCCATCTGACCAAAGGTGAGGCAAGCCTGCCTGAAATGCGCCGTGCCCGCGTTGATCCGGATCAATCCTTTTGAGCTTTGGTGCGGATGCCCTAGCTTTGATGCAGTGTGTCATGAGGGTTTGCCATGCGTCGTCTGTTTCTGATCCTTCTTCTATGCCTTGCCGGCCCGGCCATGGCGCAAGATACCGACCTCGAATTGGTGCTGCTGGCGGATGCATCCGGCTCCATTGACCAGCGCGAGATCGACTTTCAACGCCAAGGCTATGCGCAGGCGATCACCGATCCCGAGGTTCTGGCCGCCATTGCCAACACGGCCTACGGGTCGATTGCCGTGACCTATGTCGAATGGGCGGCCAACACGGCGGTGGTTGCCGACTGGATGCGGATCGACGGGCCTGAAAGTGCAACGCTCTTTGCCGCCGAACTGCTGAACAAACCGCGCCAGGCCTATGGGCGCAACGCCATCGGCGCGGCTCTGCTCGACGGGTTGCGGTTGATGGACACCAACGAGTTTGACGGCTGGCGGCGGGTGATCGACTTTTCCGGCGACTCTGTGCGCAGCTATTCCGGCCCCTCCATCGCAGAGGCCCGCGCGACGGTGCTGGCCGCTGGCGTAACGATCAACGCCCTGCCGATCCTGCGCCCCGACGATCCCGGCCGCGCACAAGGCGGGCTTGAGGCACAATACGAAGCGCAGATCATCGGCGGGCTGGGGGCGTTCGTGGTGACCGCCGAGAACCGCGATTCATTCGCGGAAGCGGTGAAGCGCAAGCTGATCCTGGAGATCTCGGGCGAGATGCCGACGCGGGATGTGGCGGATGCGGCAGGAAGGCTTTT
>NZ_JAEPMO010000094.1 GCF_017643905.1 Marivita sp. | reverse complement strand
TCTCGGTGGAAAGCGCATGGCCATTCGTGTGGCAGAACTCGCTCGCGCAGGGATCACGCCAGACTGGATGCCAGGTGCAGTGCCACGCTGCGTGCCAGTCGAGATGAAACGCAACCGGCACGGGAATCATGCAACCACCGTGGTGGTAGGCTCTGAGCGCGTACTGTCGCGCGGGAAGTGGCGGACAGTTGAGCTTCGGGCCTGTCCGGTGATGTTTCGACCGGATTCTCGCCTGATCGAGGCTGCAAGGCGGGCGTATAACGAGTGGTGGCAAGCGCTGGTTTGGATCCGTGATGGGCTCATCAGCGGTGACATGTTGAGAGAGCTCACTGTGACAAGCGTGACGCCGAAGGCCAAGCCGTGGGCGCGGGATTGAAGGCAGTCAGCACGGGCGGGCAGCGGTCATTCGCTGTCTGAACTCCGCAGGTCTGGTTTTCGAACTTTTTCTACATCCAACAGCGCCAACTGAAACGCTGGCAACAACTTGCATCACACGGCGATCGGCGCATCTTGCGTATGCGGGACAATTTCCGCCCCGCTTTTCGCGTCTACAACAACCAGCCCTCCACTCTTATGGATAAGCGTGATGTCCTTGCGCTCGAAATTTGCGACAAGCGCTTCCCAGCTATTTGCAGCGGAGATGGCATCCCGGATGATCGTTGCGACAAGGGCGAGGTCGTCCGGGAGCGCGTCGGACACCGCATCTTCCGTGCTTTTCGCCAATGCGGCGTTACCAACGACGGGCTGGGTTTTGTGTTACCGCGCTTTAGGCTCACCGACAGGTAGCCCGTTGCGACCTTCTTAGCGCAGCGGCCTAAAGATCAACTCGGGCAGAACGGTTTCCCAGCTATCGCGGCCCAATGTACCGTGAAACTCTTCCTTGTTGTCGACTTTACGCCAGTTGACGATAGCACCCACTTGGCCCTTGTCGAAGGCATGGCCCGGGGGAGGTTGCCAGGCATTGACCATCCGACCAAGCAATCGTTCGCTGGCATCGATCAGCACCCATTTCCCGTCCCGCTGTTCAAGCGTCAGCGGATCACCCACCTTTGCATCGCGGATGGCTGCTAAACTATGTTGGTTGATGTGTTTGCGCCCGGCAAACGACAGATCGACCAATCTTAGGCTCGGCAAGACATATATGTCGGCGGCGGGAAGTTCGTGCGTCGCCTCGACGGAAACTTTACGGCGCAGAACCGAAGGCGCTTCTACGTCCAGCAGATGATGCGGACCTTGGGTCAGCACGGTCAGGCTTTGACGGGCACGGGTCATGGCAACATAGAACAGGCGCCGCGGCGCATCCGTGTCTTCGTTACGCGACGGATTACTCCAATCGCCGTTCAGGATGACCACGTGGTCAAACTCGAGGCCCTTGGCGCGGTGCGCCGTCAGCAAGAGCAGACCACGTTGCTGGCCCCGCGTATCGCGCGCCCACTCGGCAATCCATTCGATGATGTCGGGAACAGGCATGGTGCCGGTGTTCAATTCCCGCGCCAGATCGGCGATCCCTTCCGCCAGAAGGCTGATCCATCTGTTCAGGGGCTGTTCATTGAGGATGTCGAGAATGTCCTGGATGCACAGCAACGCCGCCTTGCGTTGACGCAGCCCCGCTACCAGACGCTGCGTTTCGCGCAGGCGCCATATGCTGGGCATGTCCTCGTTCGCCATCTCGACCTTGATCCCCTGCGCCTCGGCATAGGCGCGCACGGCATTCAGGGCATGCCATGTCCGCGAAATCACCGCGGCGCGATTCCACTTCCAGTCCGGATCGAGGCGCGACAGTCGGCTGAGTTCGTCAATCGCGGCAGCGGCTTGCGCCATGTCGCTCGGCGGCACGTCGAGCAGCTGAACCTGCCCCTTGGCGACCGTATCGGCCTGTTCCAGAGCCCCTCCTGCGGCGCGTTTGAGCCGCGCCGCATCGATCCGGATCGGGTGATCACGCTTCATCCGGGCCGAGGCTTTCGAAATCACGTGGTTGGAGGCATCGATGATGTGGGCTGTCGATCGGTAGTTTTCGACGAGGAACGCCGGCCTTGCCTTATAGTCGTCCTCGAACCTGCGGATGTACTCGACCGATGCACCGCTGAAGGCGTAGATGTTCTGATCGTCGTCCCCGACCGCGAAGAGACTGAGCTTGAGGTCGGCGTCTTCCAGCGTGCGCCCGGCCACGGCGGCGATAAGCGCATATTCCTGCGGGCCGATGTCCTGGTATTCATCGACCAGGATCCAGCGATAGCCCTGGATCAGGGCTTCCCTCTGGGCCTCCGCCTCGGATTTCGTGAGGCCTTCGGGGTTGAGCTGGCGCACCGCTTCCATCACGACCGTATCGAAATCTTCGGACGCGGCCTGCACCCCGGCGAAACTCGCACCGACCAGTTTCATGGCCAGCGCGTGACAGGTCGAAATGGTCACGCCCACGGCATCATCGCCCACCAGCGCGCGCAGCCGGGCGCGGATTTCGGCGGCGGCATGGCGGTTGTAGGCCAGCACGAGAATGCCGCGCGGATCCTCGCGCTTGATCCGCAAGAGGTATGCGATCCGGTGGACCAGAACCCGTGTCTTGCCCGACCCCGGACCGGCCAGGATCAGGACATTGGTGCGGTCCCGATCATCGGTCACGATCTCCTGTTGCGTCTTGTTACCCAGATCCTCGACGATGGATTTCCAGGATTTGCCGGTGGTCTGGCGGCGGATCTGGCTTGCCTTGCCGGGCATCCACCGCTTGAGGAACTGGTCCTTGTTGAGCAGGAAGTAATCCTCGGACAGGCGGATCGCGTCGGGCATGGAGGACAGGCCCGTTTCGGCATAGGTCGCCATCACATGGGTCTGTAGCGTCTGTTCGGCGTAATGATCCTCGAGGGGCGAGAAATCGGCCTGTGTGAAAGTCCCGCCTTTCGGGTTCAGGCAGATGGTCATCGCCGGACGGAACACGGTCAGGCCCTTGCCCAACGTCACCACGTCTTGCTCGTGCAGCCACAGGAGCGACCGCTCCAGCAGCTTAGTCATGTCGCGGATGCCGCTGCTCTGCAAAAGAGCATCCTGCTGAATCTGCGCGAGCAGATCGCCCACGGTAGTGTCGACCTGCAGATCCTTGCCGCGCGCGCCCTTGTCGAGGCGACCGATCAGGTGTTCGAGCAACAGACCGGCGGCCGCGCGACGCAGTTCCGCAGTCTGCGCAACCGTTTTCCAGGGGCGCTCAAGAGTGACCAGCAGAGTGTTGCGGCTGGCAGTCCTGAGGCTGATGTTGCCCTTACCGCCATCCTGCCCCCGTCCATCCCGCGCGATGCCCCGCAGGAGTTTGTCCACGATGTCGGGCCGTGCAGTCGCATGACCCCGGTCGCGCAGGCGTTGACATGTCTCGGCCAGATGCAGGGGGTTGGGCACCCTGTCATCGGCATCCGGCACCAGTTCCTGCATGAGCTGGATCAGATCGACCTCAAGTCTAGCCGCATCGGCAAGACGGGCCGCCGAGGCCTGGGCCACGCCGACATGGACGAAGACCGTCATTGCCACGTCGTTTCGCGCAAGGCCGAGGCTCTCGAGGTCAGCCATCGCTTTGGAAAGGGCACCGGGGGCCAGACCGCAGGCTGAGGACAGATCGTCGGTCGACACGCCTTCGTCAGCGGGCGTCGACATCAGATGCGCGATGATGTCGAGCAGTTGCTTGCGATAGGTCTCGGTGATCTCGGCGGTGGCCAGACGCGCGCGCGCCTCGTCCAGCGTTCGGGTGCGGAGCGAGGACGGGAAAACCTGCACCCGGTTTTCCTCGCGCGAGACGAGCGTCGCTTCTTCCAGCCAGGAGACCGCCGTCTTGACGCGCGTGTCGTCGGTCGCGCTGTCCCGGTCGAATTCACGGTCTTTTTCGGAGCGGATGATTTCGCCCGAGGTGGCGACTATCGTGCCTGTCTTCTTGGTTCGCTCGTCGATCCGTCGCAGCGCCTTGAGGATTGCGCCGATCTCGTGGCGTTGCAGGCGGGAACTGGCGGACAGGCGGAACTGGTTCTCGATGTCATCGGCGGCAAAAAGCAGGACACAATGGGCATCCTTCCGGTCCCGCCCGGCCCGCCCGGCTTCCTGCAGGTAATTTTCCAACGAACCGGGAATGTCGGCATGAACGACAAGGCGGATGTCGGGCTTGTCTATCCCCATGCCGAACGCATTGGTCGCCGCGATCACACGCAGATCGCCCACCCGGAACTTTTCCTGCACCTCTTTCTTCTCGTCCGTCCCAAGCCCGGCATGAAAGGCGGCGGCATCCATGCCCTGGGCCTCGAGGAACTCGGCCACGCGGTGCGTTTCTTTGCGCGAGGCACAATAGACGACGGCCCCGGAGCGCCCGTCGGAGGGCAGGAATTCCTCGATTGTGGACAGGACATGCGCCAGCTTCTCTGGCTTAGTCGTGGGCCGGACCGCAAAGGTCAGGTTCGGGCGCGATGCCCCGCCATCCAGCGTCAGCAGATCGACGCCAAGGCGCGTTCGGAAATGTTCGACAATGTCGGCCACCACCTCGGGCTTGGCGGTCGCGGTCAGGCATGTGATCGGCGCGGGCGTCTGATCACCGGAGAACTCGCGAATGAAGCGCCCGAGATAGCGGTAATCGGGTCGGAAATCATGGCCCCATTTCGAGACGCAATGCGCCTCGTCAACAACCCAGAACCCGACCTCCCGCTGGGCCAGAACCGAACGGATCGAAGTGCTGCGTAGCTGCTCGGGCGAGATGATGAGAATGCCTGCATTGCCCATGCGCACCTTGTCGAGCGCATCCTGCCGTTCCGGCATCGACATCATGCCGTTGATCGTCACGGCGCAGGAAATCCCCGCCCGCTCCATCCCCTGCACCTGGTCGGCCATGAGCGCGACAAGGGGCGAGATCACAACCGTCAGGGCACCCGTCTTGTCGTAGCGCGACAGGGCAGGCACCTGATAGCACAGTGATTTTCCTGTGCCGGTCGGCAAGATGCCCAGAAGACTATTGCCGGACATGCCTTCGTCGACGATACGCTCCTGCAACGGGCGGCCTTCGGGGTCCACGGGTTCCGGGCGGAAGGCATCAAAGCCGAACCATCGCTGCAGCGCGCGCACAGGATCATTCTGTTCTGCACACCAGCTGCAGCCGGGATCGCGGCACGAGGTGTCGCGCAGATGGCGCACGATCAGGGAAGCCTCCCGGAACTGTGCACGAACCCAGGGCGGCATGACCGAGTCCCCGCCCGCCACCGTGATCCAGGACAGCGCATAGGCCATCGCCCAGCCATTGCGCGGGTTGGACATGCGGCCCAGCGTCTGGTCGATCCGCTTTTGGCAAGCTTTGCCGGACAGCATTCGATGCAGGGCCGCATGTACCTCGTTTTCGTTTGGACAAGGCGCTGCGCGAACATAGGCAAAGACAGCATCAAAGCCCGCTGCCCGCTCCATCCGCGTCGTGAGATAGTGATAGGCGGCCAAGGCATCGGGCTGGGTTTTCTTCAGGGTGGCAAAGGCATCGAGCTGGTTAGCCAAGACCTCGAACACCAGCCTTGCGTCCAGTTCGGGGTCGTTGACATGCCCCTTGGCGAGGCGACCATCCTGATAATGCTTGACCAGATGGTGATACGGGTTGCGCGGAAAGGCGAGCGGGTTGAGCCAGAGCGTGTCGATCGGCGCGTCCATCATCCGCGAAAGGCGTGGCCTCGCAGCGATCAGGTGCTGCATGTCATGGCTGAGAAAGTTGTGGCCGATCGGGTGGTCCACGTCGCTTATGGCGGCTTCGAGATCGTCAAGCTGGCGGACGCTCGGTTCGCCGTGCGTGATCAGGACACGGCAGTCATCGTGACGAACCGCGGCCATGGCAAAGACGCGGGCAGTGCTTGGGTCGACCTCCAGATCGACAGCCAAGCATCGCGACAACAACGCGCCATGCCTTTCTTCCATGGTTTAACCAAGCTCCGGAACCGATTGGAAACAAAGGATACGTTTCCATGACCAAACACAAGCAAGTCAGCAAAAATGATCGTTAAACGGGACATTTGTGTCAAACCTAGTCCTCCAAGCGCATTGCGGACGAGAGCTGGGTGTTGGTCAGGCCGCCATCCCGAAGAAATTGGTGCTCACGACCCCTTTTCATCACCTGGTCAAACCCATGATTTATTGAGAAGATACGGCTGAAAGAGCCAGATCGGAGCCCATGTTGACCAATTACTACGACAGCAACGCGAATGGCTTCATCGCCACCACGCGCGACGTCGATATGTCGGATGCGCGGGAACGGTTTCTGGCGGCTGTGCCTGCGCGGGCGGATGGTCCAGCACGTATTCTCGATGCCGGATCAGGGTCGGGGCGCGATGCGCTGGCTTTCCGCGTCTCAGGCTACGATGTGAAGGCCTTCGATGCCGCGCCTGCCATGGTGGCTGCCACGCAAGCGCATTCGGCAGTCGAGACCCGACTGATGCGTTTCGAGGATTTCGCCTGGGAGCATTCGCTCGAAGGCATCTGGGCCTGCGCCTCGCTGCTGCATGTGGCCGATGCGGAACTGCCCGGAGTCGTTGACCGCCTTGCCGACCATCTGGTTCCTGACGGCGCGCTCTACCTGTCATTCAAGCGCGGCACCGGCGAGCGGGTGAAGGACGGACGCCGATTTACCGACATGACGTCGGAAACTCTGGCGGCGCTCCTCGACCGATCCGGCGTGTTCGGCGAACCTGATATCTGGGAAAGCCGCGATTGCCGCCCGGATCGCGCTTTTGAAGTGTGGGTGAATGCTGTGGTGGTCAAGCGATGAGTGGCGAGGAAGATGACCTGCCTTGTCCTCTCTGCGATGCCGCCGCCAGCGCCATCGTGGAATGCGACGCCCAGGTCATCCTGATCCGCCACGGCGCGGGTCTTGCCCTTGCGCCCCGTCGTCATGTCGCTCGCTGGCGGGAGCTTTTCACCGCAGATCAAGCGGCCCTTGCTGCCAGGATCGGGGCGGCGCAAACCCTGCTCGAGACCGAGGGCACCACCGCGCGGGTGACGCTGGTCGAGACTGGCGGACATGTGCACCTGCGCCTTGATCCGCCATTGGCGGCACCCGGTCCCTTGCCGGGCATGCCCCATGATCGCCCGCTGATCTCGGGCGGTGAAGATGCGCTGCACGCCCATCTGCGCCCCCTGATCGACCGCGCGCGCGCCGTCGATCTGTCGGTGTCCTTCCTGATGACCTCCGGCGTCAGGCTGGTGCTGCCGCATCTGCGCGATCTGCTGGACCGTGGCGGCGAGTTGCGCCTCTTGACCGGCGACTATCTGGGCGTGACGGAACCGGCGGCGCTACGGCTGATTTCCGACCTTGAGGGCACGCGCAGGCTGCATGTGTTCCAGGCCGCACAGATCCCGTTCCACCCGAAAGCATGGATGTTCACCCTCGCGGGCGACGGCGGGGCGTTGATCGTCGGGTCGTCGAACCTATCCCGGTCGGCGCTGACAGACGGCATCGAATGGAATCTGCGCCATGTCGATCCGGTCGATCCCGCCCCGCTTCTGGCCGCCCGCGCGGCCTTCGAGGCTCTGCTGGCCCGGCCCGAGGTCACAGAGCTGACGCCCGCGTGGATCGACGCTTACGAGGCGCGTCGCATCGCCCCCCTGCCCACGGCCAGCGACGCACCGATAGAAGCCGCGGAAACCGCCCCCACCCCGCACGAGGTTCAGGCCGAGGCGCTGGCAGCCCTGCGCGCAACCCGGGCGAAGGGTTATGGCGCCGGGCTGGTGGTTTTGGCCACGGGCCTTGGCAAGACCTTCCTTGCGGCCTTCGACAGCGCCGACGCGGCCCGCGTCCTGTTCGTGGCGCATCGCGAGGAAATCCTGACCCAAGCAATGGCCGCCTTCCGCGCCGTCCGCCCCCGCGCCCGGCTTGGTCGCTACAGCGGCGAGGAAAAGGACGCCGAGGCCGATATCGTCTTCGCTTCTGTCCAGACCTTGGCGCGCAACACGCATCTGACACGGTTCGATCCGCGGGCCTTTGACTACATCGTTGTGGACGAATTCCACCACGCCGCCGCCACCACCTATCGGCGGATCATCGACCATTTCCAGCCCAGCTTCCTTCTGGGCCTGACTGCCACACCCGACCGCAGCGATGGTGGCGACCTGCTGGGGCTGTGCGAAGAAAACCTTGTCTACGAATGCGATCTCTGGTCGGGCATCGACCGGGGGCTTCTGGCGCCCTTCCACTATTTCGGCGTGCCCGACCCGGTCGAATACTCCCAGATCCCCTGGCGCAGCGGGCGTTTCGACGAAGCGGCCCTGACTGAAGCGGTCGCCACCCAGGCCCGCGCCGAAAACGCCCTGGAACAGCTTGCCAAGCGCGGCGGCAAGAAGACAATCGGCTTCTGCGTGTCCCGCCGCCACGCCGATTTCATGGCCGATTTCGCGCAAGCGCGCGGTCTGCGGGCCGTGGCGGTCCATTCCGGGGACACCTCCGCCCCTCGCGCCAGCGCGCTGAAGGCGCTGGAGGACGGCGATCTCGACATCGTCTTTGCTGTCGACATGTTCAACGAAGGTGTCGATGTGCCCTCGATCGACACGGTGCTGATGTTGCGCCCGACCGAAAGCCCGGTGATCTGGCTGCAACAACTGGGCCGCGGATTGCGCCGGTCAGTTGAAAAAACGCATCTGGCCGTCATCGATTATATCGGCAACCACCGGATTTTCCTGACGAAGTTCCGCACGCTTCTCAAGCTGGGCGCAGGCGACGGCGCGTTGCGGCTGGCGCTGGAGCGGCTGACCGACAAGCTGATCCAGTTCCCGGTAAGCTGCGAGGTGACCTATGACCTCCAGGCGCTCGATATTCTGCGATCGCTGATCCGCCAGCCACGCGATGGCGAGGAACTGGCCGCCTTCTACCGCGATTTCCGCCAGCGCCACGGCACAAGGCCCACCGCGTCTGAGGTGCAGCACGCGGGCTTCAACCCCGGCCGCACGGGGCATGCGGGCTGGCTGGGGTTCGTGGCCGACATGGGTGATCTTTCCAAGGCGCAGCGCACCACCTGGAATGCGCATCGCGCGCTTTTGGACGAGATCGAAACAACCCGAATGACCCGCAGTTACAAGATGCTGGTCCTGCGCGCGATGATCGAGGCGGGCACTTTCCCGGGCCGGATCGCGCTGACCGATCTCGTGGAGCGCGTCGCCCGTCTGGCCCGCCGCAACCCGCAGATAAAGACGGACCTGAGCGTAGATCCGGACGACGCGCCGCGGCTGCGCGCGCTCCTGATGCAGCAACCGCTGAAGATCCTGGCCGAGACGGATTGGTTCCAGTTGGGGCCGGGCTCCTTCGAGACCACGTTCGCCGACGGCGAGACCGCGGCCCTCACCGCACTCACCTCGGAACTCGTGGACTGGCGGCTGCTGCGATATCTCCAAGCGCGGGACGTGACCTATGATATGCCCGAGGGCACCGGACTGGCGGAAGACGCCGAAGGTGCTGCCCCTGCTCCCATAGCCCCAGCCAAGGGACTGACCCTCTGGCAGGAATATCAGCGCGACCAGATCGCGCCGCATTTCGGGGCGGTGTTCAACACGGGCTCTTGGAACGCCGGTATCGTGGTTCTAAAGGGTGTGCGGGCGATGATCCTTTTGGTGACGATGGACAAGGGCAGCATGTCAGTCGGCAGCCATTACGCCGACCAATTTGCCAGCCCCACGCGCTTTGTCTGGCAGACCCAGACCAGCACCCGCCGCGACGACATGCGCGGTCGCATCATCTCGGGCGCAGCACCTGGCTGGACGGTTCACCTGTTTCTTCGAAAATCGAAACTGCGCGATGGGCGCGCAGCCCCGTTCCGCTATGCTGGGCCGGTGCAATTCGCGGGCTGGGAGGGCGAAGCTCCGATAACGGTGCAGTGGGATATTGCCGAGCCCGTACCACAGCAGCTGCGGGAGTTGTATGGCGTCCAGTGTTGATTGGCGGCGATCGAAATGGGCGGGAAGCGGTCATTCTCTGCGTTGTGCATGGACGTCAGCTGTGCGGACTTTGCCGCCGTTTCTAATTGTGCCGCCCGTGTCCTGAGCTGCCGTTCACGACGGCCGCAGCGAGCGGCGGCATCGAACTTGAGGCATCTCCATAACCCTGAGCATCAGACTTCAAGCTTGAGCAGCGGCTCGTAGGGTGCGAGCGGCGGGACGTGCAGCCGCGCGCTCTCGCCGAGCGCGATGCGCCCAGGCCGCTCGACCCAAGCCGTGATCCCCCGCTTGCCACGGGCAAGCGCCGGAAAGTGGCGGCCATGGCCGGGACGCGCGGCTTCGATCTCCTCGGCAGGCAAACGGCAGGGGGCGTTCTCCATGTCGACGACCAGCCCCGTGCCGCCCTCGAACACAAGCCGCGACGAGGGCGGAATGCGCGTGAATTGCGGCGCGCCCTCCACGACCATCGAGGCGCCGAGCCAGCGGGGATCGAGCGCGTCGAGCTCGAGCGCGGCCGCGATCTCCGCCAGTTCCTCGGCCGAGACGATGCTGATCTGGCGCGAATTGCGCACTTGCGTGCCAACCGGATACTGAAGCTTCAGGCGCGAGCAGGAGGCGCGCGTCAACCCGCCATGGGATTCGCCTGCGAACCCTTCGAAGGTGACCTCGACCGCCTCGATCGGGTCCGAGGCAAGGCCCTGCTCCCGATCGTGCACGACGCCCAGCCAGACGACCCGCATGTAGATATCGGTGGGCCTCAGTATCGACATTCCACCATCCTCCCGATCCCTTGGGCGCCCGTCATGATCCCGCGTCTTTCGCCTCGCCTTCGGCCTCGAACAGGCGGCGGCGCGACATGAAGATGTGATTGCGCATCACCAGCCCGAACCCGGTCGGATCCTGGTCCTCGGCCACGCGCACCAGTTCGCTGATCTCGCCGCAGACCGCCGAGACGATCGGCTCCCATTGCATCAGCGGCAGGGTGATCAGCCACATGCGCGAGGTCTGAAAGAACAGGCCCAGCTGCATCTCGCGCAGGTACCGGTTCTGTGTCCGCTCGGTGAGATCCGTGTAGTAGCCGACGTTGACGTCGGCGAAGCCCTGTACGTCGCTCGGCTCGAGATCCGCGAAGCTCTGGCGCCATCCCCGGAGCCGCTCGATGAACTCGGGCTCGAACGGAGTTCTCAGGTACGGGCCCGACTGCATCGCGAGGATCATCCGCAACTCGTAGACCTCGGCCAGTTCATTGCGATCGATCGAGGTGACGCGCGTGCCGACGCCATGGCGGATCTCCACCAGCCCGTCGTGCTCCAGCTTGGCAAGTGCGCGACGCACCGGCGAGCGGCTCACCGAGAACTGTCTTGCCAGCGTTTCCTCGTGCAGCAGCTCGCCCGGCGCGACCCGGTTGGTGCAGATCCAGGCGCGCAACTCGTCGTAGATCTCAACCGGGCGCGGCTTCGCCGTATGCCCTGCTTCGCCGTGTGTCGTCCCGTTCATAGCACGTCCCCCGGCAGGGCGAACCTGCGGTCCAGCCAGCGCATGAACTGCGCCGCCAGGAGGCTCAGCACAAGAAAGAAAGCGCCCGCCAGCGTGATCGGTTCGGTGTAACGGAAGGTGTCGTTGCCGATGATCCGGGCGGTCGCCACCAGCTCGATCACGGTTATGGCCAGCAGCACGGGCGTCTCCTTGAACATCGCCACGAAGTAGTTGCCCAGCGGCAGGATCACTGGGGGCAGGGCTTGGGGAAGAATGATCCGGCGGAAGGTAAGCGCCCGCGTCAGGTTGATCGCCCGCGCCGCCTCCCACTGGCCGCGCGGCACCGCCTCGAGCCCCGAGCGGTAGACCTCCGCGCAATAGGCCGAATAGTGCAGGCCGAGGACGAGCACGCCGGTCAGCGTCGCCGACAGCAGGATTCCGTACATCGGCAGGAAGTAGTAGACCGCGAAAAGTTGGATCAGCAGCGGCGTGCTGCGCATGAACTCGACGAAGAGCCTGACCGCGAAGCTGACGACGGGGATCTCCATCATCGCCAGCACCGCCCAGACCAGCCCGACCAAGGCCGCCAGCGCGAAGCCCATGACGGTGATCCGAAGCGTCACCAGCGACGCCTCGGCCATCTGCGGCAGGATGTCGATCGCATAGCTCCAGTCCCAGATCATCGTGCGCTGACCCCGGCGACGCCGCGCGCGAAACGCCGCTCGAGAAGCTTCATGCCGATGGTGATCGACAGCCCGATCGCAAAATACATGAACAGGATGATCGTGAAGACCTCGACCGTCCGGTACGTGGTCTGGTTAAGCTGATAGGCGGTGTAGGTCAGGTCCGATATGCCGATGAACGAGACGAGCGCCGTCAGCTTGAAGAGCTGGATCGCGAGATTCCCGAAGGGTGGGATCATCATGCGTACCGCCTGCGGCAGGATGATCCGGCGCATCCGGTTGAAGGGCGAGAGGTTGAGCGCGATCGCGGCCTCGCGCTGGTCGCGCGGGACGGCCCGCACCGAGGCCTGGACGACCACCGCCGCATAGGCCCCCACGTTGAGCGAGACGCCGAGCACGCCCGCCGTGAAGGGCGCGATGGTGGGCCCGAACAGAGGCAGGACGTAGAACAGCCAGAACAGCTGCACCAGCGCGGATGTGCCGCGAAAGACCTCGACATAGGCGGTGCAGAGCCAACGTATCGGCCACCATGGCGAGAGCCGCCCGAGGCCGGCCGCGAACGCGATGACCAACGTCAGAACGGCCGACACGCCGAGGATCTGAAGCGTGACCAGCGCGCCGTCGAGGAAGACCTCCGGGTTGGCCGCGAACGGCGTGCGCTGGAAATAGATCAACCCCAGCGTCAGTGTCGCGATCAGCACGGCGGTCAGGGCCGGTATCGACATGCGGGCTCCAGAGTCTTTCGGACGCGCCGGGCGCGGGCCCGGCGCGTATCGGGGATCAAAGCCCCTCGGCGCAAAGCTCTTCCATGGTCTTCGCCGGGCCGTCCGCCGCGGTGAAGCCCCAGGCGCCCGCCATCTCCAGATAGCCGCCGCTGCTCATGTAATCGGCCTGGATCCCGTCGAAGGCGTCGCGAAAGGCCATCTGGGCAGCAAGCGCCGCCTCGTCCTGGCCCTTCGGAAAGGCGATGGCGCCATGGCCCTTATAAATCTCGCCCGCAATCTCGGTGATCGAGCCCGAGCTTTCCACGCCGATCAGGTCGCCCGCCGTGCGCACGATGTCGGCGATGGCGAAGGCCGATAGCGCGAAGCCGTCCGCCCGACCCGACATCACGGCGGAAATTCCGGCGGCCTTGTCGCCCACCTTGAGCAGTTTCTCGTCGGGCACCCCGTCGCGCTTGGCCAGCGTCTCCTCGGTGCCGCCGGCCAGCACCGCAAGAACCGCGCCGTCGGTTTCGGCTATGTCCTTGAAGGTCTTCAGCCCCTTCGGATTGCCGGCTTTCACGACATAGGCCGCACCCTGACCGAAGGTCGGCTCGGCGAAAAGCACCTGTTCGCAGCGCTCGGGGCGGATATAGATGCCGGCTGCCGCAAGATCGATGCGGCCCGCCACGAGCGACGGGATCAAGGCGCCGAAATCCATAGCGACGTAATCGATCTTGTCGATGCCCATTTCACCCAGCACGTGCTGCACGACCTCGACCTGTTCGCCGGTGAAGCTGCCGTCAGGTTGCTTGTAGCCGTAGGGCGCATAGCCGGCGATGCCGACCGTCACACCCTCGGCACGATATTTGTCCAGAAGACTCGTTTCGGCCTGCGCCGCACTGGCCAGCCCGAGGGCCAGCACGGCAGCTTGCAGAACGGCGGATAGGCGGTGGGACTTCATCATTTCGGGGTCTCCCTGCGCTTTTGTTTTGGCGCCGGCGCGGTGTTCTGCGTCGGCCACCCTATGCTCCCACAGAACGGTGACAAGTCCAGAGAAAAATACATCTTCCCGAAAGTCACCTTGGCTGACTTAGAAAGAATTGGGAAAAGCGGTTGTAAAATAATAGAGATGTATACAAACTGGGCGTGTTGCGCGTGGAGAGATACACATCATGTCTCAGCCGGATCAGACGCCCGGAGCGATGCCCGCCGGTCGCGAATCGTCTGCCGACGCTCCCATGGTGCGCTTCAGGGGCGTGACCAAGCGCTATGGCGAGCTGACGGTGCTCGACAAGCTGGACCTCGACGTGGCCGAGGGCGAGATGGTCTCGATCATCGGCCCTTCCGGTTCCGGCAAAACGACGGTTCTTCGCGTCCTGATGACGCTCGAACGGATCGACGAGGGCGTGATCGAGGTGGGCGGCGAGTGCCTCACGCACATGGAGCGCGGCGGCCAGCAGGTGGCGGCCGACGAACGCCACCTCAGGCGCATCCGCGGCCAGATCGGCATGTGCTTCCAGCAGTTCAACCTGTTTCCGCACATGACCGCGCTCGAGAACTGCATGGAGGGGCCCGTCTATGCCCTTGGCCTGCCGAAGGCCGAGGCGCGCGACCGCGCCGAGGAACTGCTCGAGATGGTGGGCCTCGCCGAAAAACGCGAGAACTACCCGAGCCAGCTGTCAGGCGGCCAGCAGCAGCGCGTCGCCATCGCCCGCGCCCTCGCGATGCGCCCCCGCGTGATGCTCTTCGACGAGGTGACCTCGGCGCTCGATCCCGAAGTCACGGGTGAGGTGACCGGCGTCATCCGCAAGCTCGCGACCGAGCACAACCTGACGATGCTGATGGTGACCCACCAGATGGAATTCGCCCGCGACGTCTCGGATCGCGTCTGCTTCTTTTGCGACGGCCGCATCGAGGAGGAGGGGTCGCCGACCGAGTTCTTCACCGCGCCCCGCAGTGAACGCACGCGGCAGTTCCTCAGCGCCGTCCGTGCAGCCGCCTGAAGAGCGGAGGCGACTGCCTTTGAGCTGGGTAAGGTACGCATTCTGGAAGGAAGACCTTACCCGGCGGTGAAATAAGGCCAGCGTGGCAAGAGCGGTCAATGAACGGACAGCCCGGTTTCTCAGATCTTGAGGCCGCCCGCAGCGTAGGTCTGCTTTTCCGTCGGTTTGACCGATGCTGCGTCCCCTTCGGCCAGTCTCCTTTGGGCTCAGCACTGACCAACGCCGCATGAGGGACAGACACCCGCTTTGAAATGGCGAACGGCAAGACCGTTCGCCAAGATCGCTCAGATATCAATGCGCTCAGCGATGCTCAGGGCATCTTCGAGTTCGACGCCAAGATAACGCACTGTACTGTCGACCTTCGTGTGACCAAGCAGCAGTTGCACCGCGCGGAGATTGCCTGTCTTGCGGTAAATCTCCGCCGCTTTTGTACGGCGAAGTGAATGCGTGCCATAACCACTTGGTTCAAGGCCGATTGCAGTCACCCAATCGCGGACAAGCCGACCATACTGTCGGGTGGAGATGTGCGGCCGGTCATGGAACCGGCTTGGGAACATAAAGCGGCAAGCAAACATCTCGGGTGATTTAACCCACGCCAGGACGGTATCGCGTGTGTTTTCGGTCAATTCAAACTGTACTGGCCGCTTGGTCTTGCTCTGGATCACCGAAACGCGTTCTCGCACGCGATCATCTTTTACCAGGTCAGACACCGCTAATCTGACAAGATCACAGCCCCGCAACTTGCTATCGATGGCGACGTTGAACAAAGCCAGATCGCGCAGATAACCCGCGAGTTCGAGCCTTGCCCGGATTGCCCAGACCTGTTTTGGCAGTAAAGGCCGTTTTTGACCGATGATCCGCCCCTTGTTCCAGGCTCTGCGTTTCGGGGTTGTCGCAGGAAGTTGGACTCTTGGCATGATTTGCTCTCCGATCCTCCCTCCAAACCCAGTCACCCGCACCATGCGGGCAATGAGATTGTATCGTCCTTGGCAAGGGCAGCTGTCAGAGGCCGACCGACTGCATCGACGCTGCATGCGCAATCGGCGGCAGAGAGGCCGACCAAATCTGATGCTGCAGCATGCACGAATGTCCGGTTTGAAAAGTGCGACGTCAATCCGATCTGGAGGATGCCGGGACCGGGACACGTTGTCTTGTCCGGCGACGTGTCCGGCCCCACTGACTGTGCAAGCCGGTTGACTTGCGCTCACTCGATCGTAGTTGACTCGCTGCACCGCATGCTTAAAGCTTTGCCAAAAAAGAGGGGAAAAATCATGCCAAAAATTATCGGTGCAATGTCCCTCGCGGCCGTGCTGTTTTGTGCTAGCGGTGCGGTAGCGGGCGACGCGGCTGCGGGTGATGCGCGGTATCACGAGACCTGTCACGCCTGTCACGGGCCGGCTGGCAAGGGGGCGTCAAGCTATCCCAAGATCTCCGGGAACCCGATTGAATACACGCGCGAAAAACTGATGGCCTACAGGGCCGGTGAAAGGTTCGGCCCGAATTCGGCGCTCATGATCATGATGGCCAAGCCGCTGTCAGACGAGGAAATAGAGAACCTCGCGGTTTACCTGAAGGACGCCAAATACGAGCCATAACCCGTATAAAAAACAAGATTCCAATGGCTAATAGGGAGGAGCTAGGAATGAAACTTTCAACATACAGATCGCTTGCCGTATCCGCGGCGTCGGTCTTGCTCATGGGTGTTGCAGCAGCATCCGCGCAGGGAATGAACGTGCCCGTGATAAAGGCGACGCCCGTTCTGGAGGGGCTTGAGTCGCCGTGGGACATGTCGGTGCATGCTGACGGCACGATGTTCTTCACGGAGAAATGCAAAGGTTTGTCGATGCGGTCCCCGGATGGAACGGTGACGAACATCTACGGCATGAAAGGCTCCGAGGGCTATTCCGATGCAGGCGAAGACCTGTTCTGTGAAGGCCAGGCGGGCATGATGGGCGTCGCCTCCGATCGGGATTTCGATCAGAACCGCCGCCTCTACGTCGCATCGACATCCGACAAATACCACGGCGACGGGTGCAAGAGCAATTTCGAACGCTGCGACGGCAACATCGTCATGCGCCTCACTCTGAGCGAGGACATGATGAGCGTGGTCGACAGAACCGACATCGTCACGGACATCCAGTACAAGCCGTTCGAGTCCGACCAACCCTTTGGCGGTCCTGGTGCCCACAATGGCGGGCGCGTGCGGATTGGCCCGGGGGGTTACCTGTGGATCACTGGCGGCGACCGCCACAGTGGCATTTGCCCGCAATCCCCGGAGCTTCTGTGCGGCAAGGTCGTGCGTGTAGATACGGACGGAAACGCCCATCCCGACAACAACCCGCCGGCCGGGTTCGACAAGCGCATCTACACCTATGGCCACCGCAACGTGCAGGGCATCGATTTCCGCCCGAGCGATGGCAAAGCGTTCACGGCAGAGCATGGGCCGTGGCACAGCGATGAAATCACCGCGCTGGTGAACGGCGGAAACGCCGGTTGGGATCCTCAGCAGAACACTGCCGGAAGGGGCGAATGCCCCGACCAGTACTGCGGCTACGAGCCGGAGCAAATGGATGGGATGGATCCGGCGGTTCGCGCGGCCTACATGCCGATGAGCGACCCGCGCTTCGACGACCTGATGCCGCCCACCTGGAACAACAATGGCTGGTCGCAGGGCACATCTTCTGCCGCCTTCCTGAAGGGGGATAACTGGGGCATCTACGAAGGCCGGCTTGCCACGGGCGTCCTGGGCATCGGTTTCGGCGGAACACCGATTGGCCAGCGGATCGACATGATCTCGATCACGGACGACGGCTTGGCGATCAATGCGATTACCCGCATGCCGCTGGGCTTTTCGAAGCGTTTCCGCGGCTTGGTGATGGCGCCTGACAACTCGCTCTATGTCGCGACCGACGAAGGTGAAATCTATCAGGTTACCGCAACACCCATGCAGTAAGGCATAGCAGATCGAAACAGAGGGGCGAGCAGGGAAACAACTTGCTCGCCCTTTTTCATGATCATGCTCGATGAAGGCAGTCCCGATGAGCTTTCACCCAATGAGAGTGGTCGAAAAAATACAAGGAATGGCTGCAGGGATGTTTGCTTTTTTCTTGTCACTGATGCTGACGTCAGCTGTTCCTGCGGCGTCTCAGGAAACCTGGAATTGTGAGCAAACCGCTTTCTACGGTGTCTACGAAGACCCTTCGCTCACAAAGGGCGAGGCAACCTCAAGCACAAAACCACTGAAATGGATCAACGCAAACACCATCGGATTTGAATCCCTCGCGCTTGAGAGAATGAATCCGGGCTCGGAAACCTTTTTCAATCAGGCTTCGGAATCCACCCTGCACGTTTATCAAACCGAAAGGCCCTATTTGGTGATTCTCACACAGCCCCAGGTCTGGATGAACAAGTTCGGAAATTTGCGGGTACGTTTCTATAGATGCACGCCATAGAAGCCGAATGCGAAGAATGGCGTGGAAGCGATCTCGTGACACAGGGCTGCCTCGCAAGGTGAACCTTTTCTCTTCTGCCGATATCGCCGCCAAACCAAACGTCGACATTGGCGCGGCTGCAGCGAAGGCGCGCTTTGTCCCGCGATCGGTGAGTTGCCCTGACAATCCTTGCTGCGCAGCTTTCGAATGGCCAGTTTGACCGCCGCTGTGCAGCGTGTGTAACCGAGCACTTGCATCGATTTCCGTGCTGCGCGCGCGTGCAGCGAAAAATCCGAATTCACAGGATGGGCTCAAACCAGACCTTCGCTGCCTAATGCACCAAGGTCCGCTGTGGGCCGCTAGTGCTTGAAGCAATTTTCTCTGTGCCAAGTTAAAAACTCAGGCCGCGGCCGGTTGGCTGGACGTTCTGGAGTCAAGAGCTTGCCTGAAGCGTTGATGATGCCTTTAATAGCATCAATATCATTGCTCTGCC